>DATGXB010000223.1:0-35308 GCA_035299225.1 Nostocaceae cyanobacterium
AGATTCTGGGTTCAAACAATAGTTGCAGGCATAGCCTGTCTTACACTATCTCGCCCAACAGACAATGCCCTGCCTGTTTCCACTATTCTACCAAAAAGCCGTCCTCAAAGGACGGGGCTTTAAACCCAATTTTTTGGTAAAGCCACAATTTAGGAAAAATTTTTGATATTAGCAAGCTGTATATTATTCTTTGGATGCTGTGTGTTGATAAAAGTGATGCTACCAGCGACAGGATGAAGTAGACAAAAGTCAAACTCGTCAAAGTTGGTCACTCTGAACAGTAGAATTACAGCACGTTTCAGGTAAATGAGGTTCAAACTGAAACTGAAAACTTAGACAGGCAAAGGTTTTCCCTCCTGCCTCCTGCTGTAACTTCAGAGTTAACCCTTACTCTTATCGCTTCTGGATTCAATGCTGGAAGCAAGATTGGCGCTTACCACTTCAGCCTACAGTTGATAGCTTTTAGCTTTTAGCTTTTATTCGGTTTGTTGGAAAGAGGTGAAAAATCGTGAAAGGATTGGTACGTTTATTATCAGTGTTTACTCTACTGCTGGGTTGCTGGGGGTGGTTAGGAACGACTCTAGCCCAAGCTGCTAGTTTGAATAGTTTTAGTCTGCCCCAAGTGCCAGTTTTAGCAGTGGAACGATTAAATCGTGCAGATGCTAAATTAGGAACTGAATTTGGTAAAAAAATTGATTTGAATAATACCAATATCAGAGCTTTCCAGCAATATCCAGGGCTGTACCCCACTTTAGCTAGAAAAATTATTGAGAATGCTCCCTACTCTCAAGTAGAGGATGTATTCAATATTCCTGGTTTAAGCGATCGCCAAAAACAAATTTTGCAAGCCAACTTAGGGAACTTCACTGTTACACAATACGAAGCTATCTTTAACGAAGGTGATGATCGCTTTAACAACGGCATTTACAGATAATTCTGGTTGCTGTTAAATTCCCAAAGCATTGCAGGGTGTAGGAGAAAGGCAGAGGAGATGGGGGGCAGAGGGGCAGAGGGGAGGAATAAGAAAAAATTAGATTCTTGGAAGTTAAATTAATTCTTATTTCCCCCTTGCTCCCCTGCTCCCTTGCTCCCCTGCCTCTTCCCCCTGCTCCCCTGCCTCTTCTCCCCTGCCCCTCTACCTCTTCCCCCCTGAATAAGCCTTGTCTGAGCTAAATATTAACAGTTATTTTGATGTTTTAGTAGTCGGTGCTGGTGCGGCTGGACTATATACAGCCTTGTGTCTGCCAGAATCTCTACAAGTCGGCTTAATTACTAAAGAAACCGTTGCTCTTTCTGCTAGTGATTGGGCTCAAGGTGGTATCGCTGCTGCAATTTCTCCAGAAGATTCTCCAAAATTACATATAGAAGATACATTGAAAGCTGGGGCCGGTTTGTGTGATATTCCAGCCGTCGAATTTTTAGCCCTCACTGCTCCTGAGTGTATTCAATCTCTGGTTAACTTAGGTGTAGCCTTTGATCGGCATGACACTCAGCTGGCTTTAACCCTAGAAGCTGCCCATTCTCGGCATCGGGTGTTACACGCAGCTGATACTACAGGCAGAGAGGTGACAACCACACTCACGACCCAAGTATTACGCCGGAAAAATATTCAAGTCATCCAACAAGCTTTAGCTTTAGACTTATGGTTAGATCAGCAAACTGGGCGCTGTCAAGGAATTAGCCTGTTTTGGCAAGGTAAGGTAATGTGGTTACGGGCTGGGGCTGTGGTATTAGCCACCGGTGGAGGTGGGCAAGTCTTCGCTCAAACTACTAACCCCGCCGTCAGTACAGGGGATGGTGTGGCTATGGCTTGGCGAGTGGGGGCAAAGCTGCGAGATTTGGAGTTTGTGCAATTTCATCCTACGGCCTTAACTCAACCAGGCAGGTTTTTAATTAGCGAAGCGGTAAGAGGAGAAGGAGCGCATTTAGTAGATAATGAAGGAAGGCGGTTTGTTTTTGATTATCATCCCGCCGGTGAGTTAGCACCTAGAGATGTAGTTAGTAGGGCGATTTTTAGTCATTTACAAAGTAGTGAAGATCCCGCCAGTGCTCATGTTTGGCTGGATATGCGCCCCATTCCCCCAGACAAGATTCGCCAGCGCTTCCCAAATATCGTTCAAGTCTGCCAGTATTGGGAAATTGACGTATTTAATGAACCTATTCCTGTGGCCCCTGCGGCTCATTATTGGATGGGTGGGATTGTTGCTGATTTACACAACCGCACTAATATTTCTGGTTTGTATGCTGTGGGGGAAACTGCTAGTACGGGTGTACATGGTGCGAATCGGTTGGCTAGTAATTCGCTGTTAGAGTGCATTGTATTTGGGGCACAGATTGACCGTGTACAGGATGAAATATTACCCATTAAGCAGGAATTACAAGGTAATAATCAGGTTTCTAGTGCCACTCACCTGTATTTAGCAAGCAATGAGTGGGAGAATCAACAAGCGAAATTAGAAGGAATTAGACAAAAATTACCCCGATTAGTTTGGAAAAGTGCAGGTATTTGTCGGGAACAATCAAATTTAGAGAATGCGATCGCCCAAGTTCAAATTTGGCGACAAGATTTTACTGGTTTACCCTTAACAGATTTTCTCAACAATTTACATCCCACATCCTCAGCTAGTTTTAACCTGCAAGATATTAATTATCAAGTACGATTGTGGACAGAAACCCGCAATTTATTAGATATAGCTTATTTAATTCTCAAAAGTGCTGCCTTTAGAACAGAAAGCCGGGGTGGACACTATCGCCTCGATTACCCACAAACAGATCCTAACTGGCAGGTACATACAATTGTTCAAAATGAAACTTGGTCAAAATTACCAGTACAAATTTAAAAGCAGGGTGTATGGTGTAGGGAAAAAATGAAGAATAATTAATTACTTCTGTGCTGAGATTTGCCTATTTGTATCAACCTGAAAGTGAACCAGTATTCCAACTGGGTCACTTTTTAATTTTTAATTTAATCTTACCTTCTTCCGCTTCCGTAAGAACTATCAGGACCACCAAAATTAGGGGGAACATAAATTTGACTTTCTGCATCAGTTTGATAGTCAGCAGATAAATTAGAGTAATGAGTCAGCAAAGCATAAAAATTTTTAGTTACTTCTGCTATTGTTAGGGATAATAGATATATACATATCAAGTAAATAATGATAATTCCTGTAATTTTGATATTATTTTCTATTAATTTTAATCTATTACTTACCATGTCCTTACACCCAGTTTGTTGTTGTTTGTAGCTAACCGTAGATTTGTATATAAATTTTCAATTCAATCAGCCATTTTTACAGGATAAAAAACTCTATTAGATAAAGTTTTCAACGCAGTTCGTTCTAGATTGACTGGCAATTTAGAACTTAGAGTTTATCTTAAGTAATTAAGTCTACTCTTTAAGAAATATCTCTAACTAAACCTTTTTTCCATCAGTCGAAAGTTATACTTTAATACCATTTGGATTTTTAAGATGTGTATAATATAAGAAAATTTTAATAATTATCAAGTAAATCAGGGTAATAACTTCATAAACTATCCAAATTTTTTCTGTATCTTACTGATATTTACTGATAAGTTCTCAAATCTTGCTCACACGATTTTCATTTTAGAGGAAAACCAAGTTAAAATTTTCAACTTAGCTATAAGTAATTTTTATATTCTCAGCCTTTAACTGCTAGGAGACAGTATTTTCCCTTATCTTTCCTGGTGAAATAACGCTTATTTTCCCTACATACTGATAGTAGTGATAATTTTCTCTGGAAAGCTTCTTGCTAGTAAATAAATGCTTGATACTAAAAACCAGCAAATTCATAACGATTTTTCCCCAAGCGTTTAGCACGATACATGGCAAAATCAGCTTGTTTAATTAGATTCTCACTATCTTGGCTGTGAATAGGGTAAATGCTAATACCAATACTAGCGGATATTTCTGTAGGATTTTTATCTAAAATAATTGGTTCATTGATGGCTTGTAAAAGCTTTTTAGCCACTTTGATAGTATCTTCTTGATTAGAAATTGCTCGTAAAATGACTGTAAATTCATCACCACCTAAACGAGAAACTATATCACTACTACGTAAAGAATTTTTTAGTCTTTGGGCAATAATTACCAAGAGGCGATCGCCTATTTCATGCCCTAAGCTATCATTAACCTGCTTAAAACCATCCAAATCAATAAATAATAATCCTAATAATACACTGTTATTTTTAGCCCAAATTAACGACTCATACAAACTTTCCAAGAAAAACTTACGATTAGACAAACCCGTGAGAGGATCATGATAAGCAAGTTGACGTAATTTATCCTCTTGTAACTTCAACTCATAATTAGAACGGGACAAATCAGCTGCATTACGTTTCAGTTCGTCCTCTATTTGTTTACGTTCAGTAATATCACGAATTACCCCCACCAAAAAGCAATTTCCGGCTGCGTCTCTGTAAAGCGATCGCTTAGTGGCTATTAAATGTGTTTTACCATAAGCATCAGTAAATTTTTCTTCATTTTCTTGAGGTTGCTGAGTGCAAAATACTAACTCATCGTGTTGATGAAATACATCTACTTCATGTTGTGGGAAAAAGTCATAAGCAGATTTTTGAATTAATTTTTCGTGAGGATAGCCAATAAATTTACAATAAGCCTGATTTAAAACAATCCAGCTATATTGTTTATCTTTCACAAATACCGGATCAGGAATACTATCTAAAACTTCATGTAAAAATTCCGTAGAACGTTTAAATTCTTCTTGAATGTAGGCTAGATAAGATATCATAACCATAGCAGAAGTAAGCAAAGTTATTAAAGCTGGAAGTATTGGTATCCACAAACCATTCAAAAAAGCAATATAAGCCGTGAGACTTATCATTACTACACCAAGCATTAAAATAAAAATGCTAATTCTCAATTGACGAATATGCCAAATAATAATTACACCAAAATAAGAAGAAACAAAAATCCACAGCCATTCTAGAAACTCTGGACAAACGCGCAATAAAGTTCGGTTATTAATAGCCGCAGCAATGATTTCATGTACAAAATAAGCTTGCAATTCTACACCAGCAATCGGTTTAGCTGTACCAATTAAAGTATTAGAGTAAGGAATAAAGATAAAATCCTGTACACTGGGAGTAGTAAAACCAATTAAAACAATGCGGTTACGAATCAAACTATCTGGAACTTGATTATTTAATACATCTTGCAGAGATACATGACGATAACCACAAAATTCCGTTGATTGCTCATGACAACGGGGTTTAGGAAAATTAGACAAAATTTGATAGCCCTTAGCATCAGCACCTACATAAGCACCATCATTACTTTCAAATCGTGTAAACACTGCTTTATTTAGTTGTAAATACTGGGAATTTTGCGCTTTTTTTGGTGTAATTCCTTTAGATTTTAAATACAATAAAGCTAATTTCAAAGCAAAACTTTCATGGGGCTGATTATTTAAATGCCAATATAATAAACTGCGTCTTACTTTACCATCTGGATCATACAAAAGATTATTAAAACCTATTTTATCCCTTTGATTTATTAATTCTGCTGGTGGCAAAACTCTATAATTTTGATTATTCGCTAATAACTCGACAGTAATTAAGTTCGGGATGGAAGTATAAGCTTTTCGTAATTCTTGATAACCAAACTGCACTGGCAAATCTCTATAAATATCTAAACCAATAGCACTGGGTTTATATGCTGATAATTTATATAATAATTTAGCAATTATATGATCGGGAATTGGCCAAGATCCCACTTGACGCAAAGATGCTTCATCAATTCCTACAATGGTAATTCTTTCTTCTGCTGGTTCAGGGATACGTAACTGAAAAAATTGATCTAAGGTTGCTAACTCTAAAGATTGGAATAAGCCGATAGAACGTAGAAATAAGACGCAAATAGCTATTGATGTGGCAGCATAAAATTGTTTATTTATACAACTAAATGCCTGTTTTATTGTTGATGCAAGGCTGAAAATATGCTTGCTTAATTGCTTATTCATCTTTTTAACCTAATAGATAGGAATATATTTTTATATCTAATTCTAACTAAATTTAAATTAGTAATAAAGAGTGACAGTAAAACAAAAACTACAGCAGGAAAATCTTAACAGGGAACACTTAGACTGCGCTCAGTGCGGTGCAGAGTTGAAAGTCTTTTGGTAGGTTGTTCCGAAAAATTGTACCTCATTTACCTGAAATATGCTGTAATTTATTTCATTGAGAGGATATTATTTGATGGTTAAATATTAAAGTTAAATCTTATCATTTAAGAATTAAAAGCTGAAATGCAAGTTCCCTGAATTCTTAAAAGTGATCACGCACGAGGAGAATTACTAAGTCAACTATCTAAGGACTTATTTTCCATCAAACACTTGTTAGCTAATTTTTTGCACAAACAGTAATTCTGATGATGAAAATTGCTTGAATTTAAAACAGAATAGTTAGCTCTGTAGCATAGTTATACGCTTTTATATAAGTAATTTGTGTCTTATAACACTATTATCAACTTTATAAAGAAGCAGGTTGAAAACCCTTGAGGGTAAGTTTTGAAGCTTGGCAGAAAAACTTAACCGTCCTTTAGGCAAGGGATGTTCGCGCAGCGTACTCAAAGAGAACGCCTGACGGCGTGGAATTAGTTGACCGATGGTTTCCCTCCTCTAAAACCTGTTCTCATTGTGGTCATGTCCAACCGATGAAACTCTCCGATAGGGTGTTTTGTGGTCAAAAATGCGGTCACACTTTGGACAGGGATGACAATGCGGCGATAAATTTGGCAAATGCGCCAGACGATTTAGTAAACGTTTGGGGTAATATCCGCCAATTATGGCGATAATTCACTATTATTGTTGTTTTTGTGCTATAGTTACGTGCATAGGAATAGCAGTTGCCTATGTATATCATAAACTTATGAACATTACTTAGTGGCATTGAGAAAATTAATCGGAAATGCCTCTTTAAGAAGAATGCTCAGGTTTTGAACTGCGCCCATAAATTTTGTATTTTCAGTAGGGATTTTTTCTAAATTTAAGATCATTACCTAGCTCGTTAACCTGCTATGCTAATTAAGCAGGTTTCAGATGCATTACAAAGTTTTAGCCCTAATTTTACTTTTTGGGCTATCCTCACCATAATTTCATACAACTGACTTTTCTATAGTTTTGATCCGATGGCTTGGTCCTACAATGAGGTTAAAACCGTAGATACTGGTTAAGTAACAGCTTTTAATCTCATAGATTTGGCTATAATTTGACCAAGACAGTTGTGTGTAGCTGTTTTCTTGATTTTATCAAGTTATTACGACCACAAACGAAAAATTAGACATTAACTTTAAAGTTAATGTCTAGAAAAGTTCTAAAGTTGATTTAATCTAAACATAATCTATTCGCCAAAATTCTGCAACGTCAGTTAAGTGACTTAAGGAGGATTGTTGGTGATTTATGTATGCGTTTTTTAACGATGATTTAGCTTTATTAAAAGCTGGTAATTAATCTTATGGCTAAATTTCAGCAAAATATTACTACAAAATTACTACAAAAAACTTCATATTTTACTTAAATGAAACCTTCTGTTACTTATTTTAACATTCTTCTTGACGATTCTTTACAAATAATATTGCTAAATCTGGTTTTTAATTTTTGCCAACTGACACCAACTAAATTAGGTAAAACTAGGTGAGCCATACCCACTCTATCTGGGGGACCGATACCTACAGTCCACATTCCGGCTGATAAAGCTGCTTCTACACCTGCGGTTGCATCTTCAAAAACTACACATTTATCAGGTGGAAGTCCTAATTTTTGGGCAGCAAATAGGAATAAATCGGGTGCTGGTTTGGGTCGTTGTACGCTGTAACCATCAGCAAGAATATCTATTTTATCATTTATCCCCAATCGTTCGACTACTACACGAGCATTTTTACTGGCTGAACCAATAGCAGTTTTAATTCCATCTTGACGTAATTCATTTAATAAATTTAAAGCTCCTGGCAACAAATCCTTGGGGCTAATGTTTTCAATTAACTGGACATAATAGCGATTTTTACGCTCTAACATTTCTTGAATTTGTGTTTCTGAATACTCTCTATCTCCGAGAATTAACATTAAAGAACCCCGTCGGGATATTCCTCGCAATGCTTCATTATCCTTGCGGGTAAAGGGTATACTTTCTTCATCAGCTAATTTTTGCCAAGCTTGATAATGAAATTCTGCTGTATCTGTTAATACGCCATCTAGATCAAAAATGATGCCTTGGATGTCTGGAAATCTGGATGGACGGTCATGATCATTTTGGTGTAAGTCGAACTCGTGCCATTTACCCTGCCAATGTAACTTAAATTTAAGTTGTGTCCAATGGGGGGGAAAATGGGGATGAGCAACGGGACCTCGTGCTGTAAATTGAATGCCACCAAAACCAAATACTACTGCTTGCCAAACACCACCAGCGCTAGCGCCATGTATGCCATCTTGGGTATTTCCGCGCAGGTCTTTTAAGTCTACCATTGCTGCTTGCATAAACCAATGGTATGCTTCTGTGGTTTTACCTAAATCAGCTGCTAAGATAGCATGAATAGCTGCACCAAGGGAAGAACCGTAAGTAATATCTGTACGGTGAGCGTAATAATTCCAGTTTGCTTGTAAAGTTTTTTGGTGATAGGGAAAATCTCTACTGGTTCGCATCAGGTACAATAACATTAATACATCTGGCTGTTTCAATACCTGAAGTTTATTAGCTCCTTCAATTCCTAAGATAGCCTGAAGCGATCGCTTTCTGGGTTCGTAGTCAACTAAGTTAATATCTTCTAATTGGAAAAATCCGTCAAATTGTTCAATTAAACCTGTTTCTGGGTTGTAGGGTATCCAGATTTTAGCTATAATCTCTCGCCATCTGTGGCGAATTTCCGCAGTTAAATGTAACTTTTTATCAAGTTGGTCGGCTTTTTCTGGATATTTATCCTGTAACCAATGATCAATAAAAACTGCTTTTTCTAAATGCCACTGTACCATGCGGTTAGTGAAACTATTATTACTTACTAACTCATGATATTCATCAGCACCTATGACGCTGCAAATTTCGTACCTATCCAACTCTGAGTTATATTCTACGCGACTAGCCCAAAAAATAGCCGTATCTAAAAATACTTCTGCTCCCTGTTCACTCATCCATTGATGGTCATCGGTAGCTTGCCAATAATACCAAATTGCATAAGGTACATCTGAGCTAATATGAATTTCTCTATCCCGACACCAAATTCTGATATCCTCGCCATAGTAATCATTGGGTAAAGACCAACGCGGTGTTACTTCATCCCCAGTATTGGCACTTTCCCAAGGAAACATTGCACCAGCATAACCGTAATGTGTAGCTTTACGTCTGGCACCATCTAGGGTATGATAACGATAACTTAATAAATTTCTGGCTAAAGCTGGTTGAGTAAAAGTAAAAAAAGGCAGAATAAAAATTTCTGTATCCCAAAAAATATGTCCGCGATAACCAAAGCCAGATAGGGTTTTAGCCGGAATACTGACTGTTTCATCTTCTGGGGATGCAGCAATCAATAATTGAAACAAATTATAACGCACTGCAAAAGCGGCTACACTATCCCCCTCAATGACAATATCGCTTTTTTCCCATACTTCCTGCCATGCTTGTTCATGGTGACGCTGCAAAGTTGAATAATCAGCTAATTGAGAAATTTTCTCTTTAGCTGCTAAAACTGGTGCTTCTACATCACGGGAAGTAAAAACTGTGAGAACTTTCTCAATAGTGACAGTTTGCTTTTCTTCTACCAAAAAAGAAGCGGTAAAAGTGGGATATCCGGGGGTGGTAGTTATATGTGATATTGCGGATGTTCCTTGTATTTTAACTTGTGCAGCTATACCGATATCTAGGCGGGAGGTACGAGTGCGACTATGTAACCAAAAACCCTGTGCTAATTTACCTTGGTCTAAATCTTCCCAATGATTAAAACCTTGATTTTCAGGGTAGCCATTAACACTAGCTTGCACTTCGATAGAACCGGAAAAATCTAGGGGAGTGATTTGGCACAATTGACAGAGAAGATGGCGATCGCTTAAACTTACGAAGCGTTGAAAAACAATTTCCATAGTTCTATGATCAGGACTACGCCAGCGCACAGAACGAGAAAGGATTCCATGTTGAATATCTATCTGGCGATCGTAACGTAAAATTTGCCCTTGATCTAAGCGAAAACGTTCCCCTTCAATTATAACTACTAAAGGTAGCCAATCTGGACAATTAGCTAACTCCGTATAAACTATAGGAACATCATCATAAACACCATGAATAAAAGTTGCTGGTAAAGCACGAGGATAACCTTCTTCAAAACTTCCTCTAGTGCTTAAATAACCATTACCAATAGTAAAGACAGTTTCTCTAGAGTGCAACTGTTCAGGGTCAAACTGAGTTTCAATTAACACCCAGTCTGTATATATAAAATCTTGGGAATTATGTGTTTTATTCATAAACAATCAACCACGAAGGCACGAAGAACACGAAGAAAGAATAAATAAGAAAAGAAGATATGTAAGTAATCAAGCAGAATAAATTACATCAATTCTTTTCCTGTTGCCTGTTGTCTGTTGCCTGCCTCCAAGTGTGAAATTAATTTTACAAAGAGTAATTTTAATCTTCTATTTTTTAATTGTTTCTGCTCTTGGTTTATAAACTAAGTGGAATAAGGTTTCCATGTAACGATCCCTCGCTTCATTATCTTCTGGACTAATAAAATTCCAGAAACTAAAAACTTTAGCTAATACCAGTAAATGACTTGTGTACAAATTCCAATTATATTTATATTTAATTCGTTCAATCATCAATTGAGAAATATCAGACCAATGAGAAGAATTAGTAGCACATTGGTCTAAAAAATTGATTATTTTCTCTGCTGTTCCTTCTAAGTTCATCGGGTTAATATAAAATTCGTTTTCCCGATCAGCGAGGATTTCTGAAGCACCACCAAATTGAGTAACAAAAGTTGGTAAACCGGAAATCATTGCTTCTAAAATAGTTCTACCAAAAGCTTCAAACCGGGCAAAATGAATATAAATTCCCCGTAAATCGCCTATAATACGGTATGTTTCCCCCATTTCTCGAATACTTAAACGCTTACCTATCCAGCGAATTTTTCCTTCTAAATTATATTGGTGAATAATCTGATGTAGTTTTTCAATCTCCTCAGCTTCTTCTCCATCTGAATGAAATCTACTACTTAATAAAATTAAATTACATCTTGCTTGTAATTCTTGATTTTTTCCAAAGCATTCAGCCAAACCAGTGAGATTTTTAATCGAAGTAATAGGGGAAGCCGAAAAAATCGGTGTTTTTTCCGGTTGTGATAAATAACCTATAATTTCTTCATTTTGACGAGTTAAAAGTAAATCTTGGATAGATTGACTGAGTTTAGGATCTCTATCTAAAGTCTGGAAATAGGGAAAAAACGTAGTTTCACTGACTCCAGGTGCTACCATATTAAACTTAGAACTAAATAAGTCAATGCCATCAACTACATGATAGAGTTGAGGCATAGTAAAAAATTTATATGATTCATATTGACCAATAGTTTCAGGAGTACCAACAATTTCTTGATAAGAAGATGTAATAATAAAATCTGCCGCATTCATGCTAATAATGTCAGCAGTAAATTGAGCAGAAAAATGATATTTGTCTTCTAAGTTTTGCCAATATAAATTACTAAATAAATATTTGGGCTTTTCTAAAGCATGAGCAATATTGCACTGAGTCACTTTTAAATGTCGAGACATGAGAGAGGCCACTAAATTGCCATCACTATAGTTACCGATAATTAAATCTGGTTTACCTTTAAATTCTGCTAAAAGTTCTTTTTCCGCATCTAAAGTAAATTGTTCTAAATAAGGCCACATTTCAAATTTAGAAATCCAATTATTAGTTATTTCTGGTTCATTTCCCCTAAAGGGAACACGCAAAATCCAAGCATTTTCAGTTCCATTAACTTTTTCTAACCGTAAATTGCAAAATGTCCCTTCACAATAGGGTATTAACCGAGTTAAAATAATTACTTGAGGTTGAATATTGAGAATGTCTAAACCAGCGAGTTTAATTTCCTCTTGCAATTTATTTTCTAAACTTCGTGCTTGTTCTAAAACATAATTAACTTGACCAAGGGTTTCATCTCGTCCGATGACATCTTGTTGACCTACCCAACCATGAATAGAAATTAAAACTACACGAAAAACTGCGGAAATGCGCGATACAAAAGCTTCCAGAATGCTTGGTTGTGGTGTTTCAATTAGTCTTTGTAAGAGTTGGAGCGTTTCTTGAATGCGTGTAACATTATTTCCCCACCCTGGTTCTAAACCTAATTCTTGCAACTGAAAGCGAATTTTACTGTAAGGTGTTTGGGGAGGTTGGTTAGTTAGAAACTCTAAGATTTGTTTAATTTGTTTGGCAAGTTTTGTACCAGAATTAATACGTTGATTAATTAATAAATCAATACCGTTATATTTGAGGTGATTTAATGCTTTAAATAATACATCTAACCAATACTGGGGATTGATTTGAAATTGGTGACAGAGATAATTGTTAAGAAAAGTTAAACCTTGACCAATATTGCGAGAGTCACTAACTCTAGGATGTTGAGGATAAAAGGGTTGGAGGTCAATTTCTAGAATTTGGGGTTGATAGCGGTTGACAAGGCGATCGCATACATCTAATAATTCTTTTGGTGTTCTCAGTTCAAATGTAGTAAAATCTGCGGACAGTCTCCACACTTCTTGACTAGCTATGCGTGGACGCACAACAAACCAACTACTCTCCCCCTCTAAAATAATTTCATGGGTGTATTGAATTAATGTACCTAAAGGAGAAGAGTGATAAAAATATGCTGGTCTTTGTGATTGATGACAGTAATTAGCAAAAATTTCTAAAATTTCATTTCTGAGAAAATAACGCTTACCAGTATCCGCTAAGGTAGAGATTAACTGTTGCAGTGCAGTTCTTTCTTCACCCTTAACAATATCCTTGAAAATGTTATGCACTAATTCAGACATAGCTAATTTCTAAACAAGGTTTGGAATACAACCTCATACAGTTCTTTGTCAACACTAAAAATAGTTGTGAATCCTAGATTTTATGAGATGCATTTCTCCCTCCAGCATAAATAATCTAGATTCCTCTCATGTCTAGCTAAGGGATGAAACCAGCAACTAATTTTACTCAAGTCGGAATATTCACATTTACGTATTTCCCAACTCAAAATACAAGTTTGAAGAAAGAGGAAAATGATTTTACTTTTTTCAACCTTTACCGTATCTGTGCCTTAAAGTTTAATGAGATAAAAGCATGAGTCAAGAAATGGAAATTTTTCTCAACTACATCTGACAATGGATAGATGATAATTTAACTCTTCTTGAACTTTTACTGATAAAATACACTTTTGTAAATAAGCATTGTGACAGTATTCCGATATGAACACTTAAATTTTTATATTTTTTCCAGACTTGATTAAATCCGACATTAGATAGATGATTAAACCAAGGTAAATTTATAGTGCAGTTTGGTATAAAGCCTATAAAATAAGCTTTTGTTCTAGAATATGCCTCCTGAATTATTGCCTATCTAGCGAGATAATCGAATTTTGTAAATAATCATTGTGACAGTATTTAAATAGGCATAATTTCGAGTATAATATAGTTGTAAATCTTGTTGGCACTACTCCAAAATTCTACTATAGTTAGACGTTTTTGAGATGCAGATTTTATCACTTTGTAAACCATGCTTGTGCCAGTATTAGAATAGGTCTTCGTGAAAGTAGAATAGTTTTAAGTAATTGTTATTTTAGTTAAAAAGTGCCAACTTGGCTAAATTTACTATCAAAAAATAGTATTCTGCTTATCATGTGACTTTTGAGGTTAATGATTGTTTCATCAGGAAATGGATTGAGCGAATAAATTACTGACAATTTGCCTAAAGTTGGCATAAAAATAAATGGTAACGGGTAAAATAAGAGTTGTGAGTGATTTAATTCCTAATTAAAGAACTTGACAACTCCCAAATTAAACCTGTGACAATTACCAACGACTAACAATTATTTCAGTAATAAAAACTCAAATCAGTATGCACTACTATGTAGACATGAACTATAGCAGAAAAAGATTTGCAGCAAATGTAAGTGATTTCTGGCTATTCATCAATACTGCTGAGATTTTCACAGGTAAATGATGAAAATAGATGTTTGATTTTGCAGTCACGGCTAATATCAGCAACCGTAGATACTTCCTTGCACATTTTTAATTAATGCTTGTCAAGCGACAAGATAAACTTTTCAAACTTCAGTTATAACAGTATATCAGGGTTAGTCATGAACTACCAATTTTCCTCGTCTCAGAAAAATTGTCAAAGTGCTATTACTCCTGAACAGTTAAATCAAATTATTGAGGCTATTGCTGATGGTAGATATTCCTGGGCCTGTGTGCTAATTCTCCGTTTTATAGGTTACAACCCCCTACACTATATTCCCCAGCGCACTTATAGCCGTTTAATTAAAGACAATAACCAAGCTATAGCAGCATCAGCCAATAGTAAACAACAAGTACAAACAAAGCACCAAACTTCCGTTAATTCTTCTAATCGCCGTACTTCCACACAAGTTTTAAGTAAAATTTGAAACTTGGTTAAATATTCATTTGTAGGAGTGGGTTTTGTAGATAGATTATTGGTGTTAAAAACTATTTGCTTAAGCCTGCTTCTACTTTGTTACTATTTGACAAGATATTCAGCTATTTCAAGTGCTAATAGACTTTAACTAAATACATAATTACATAATTAAATAATTAAATAATTACATAATTACATAATTACATAATGATACATAACTTTTTTGTTTAGTGGGTCATAAACTGTAGTTCAACACTACGTTTGAAAATCTATTTTCAGAGTCGTTGAAAGGTATTAGTCTGTTATTATTGGACGTTGGACAAAACGATGATTCCGAAAATAAAACAAAAAAACCTAAGTGCTATTTAGTTTTTTGGTAGCATAAATGACTACACATCGGATATAATGCTCTGTTTGAAGGTGCAAGAAATTTGGCTGAGAATGCATAAACAATTAAGACCAAGTAGCATATAAGATGTAAAATAAGTTACTATCACTCGAAGCAGGTAAGTTTATGTCCAATATTCAGGTAAAGATTACCCTTTCAGATAAGCGTCTAGAAGAGGGAGAATTACAAGAGAAAATAGAAAATCTCTTGGAAGATATCCAAGAACAAACTGAAGTAGAATCCGCAGGTCTTTTACCAGTGGAAAATACCAAAACAGGGGCAAAGAGTATTGGAGGATTCTTATTGGGAGTATTGACGGCTGAAATCAAGGCAGTAAATATTAAATCTTTTTTTAGATTTTTGAGTGATCGCCTACTAGGAAAAACTATTGAATTAGAAGTTACAGCTAATGGTAAAACTCTCAAGGTTAAAGCCAGTAGTGCGGATGAGTTAAATACAGTAATAAAAACTGTTCAGGAATTTGTTGGAGAATAAGGAGTTAAGTATGGCCAAGAAGGTAGCATTACTGGTAGGGGTCAGCAATTATCAACAAGGGTTGTCAGCTTTGCCTAGTGCTACCAGAGATGCCAAGGCTTTAAAGCAAGTATTACAACATCCACACATAGGAGGATTTGCAGAAACTGATATTACCCTACTATTGAATCAGCCACAAAACAAGATAGCAGATGCTATATATAGCTTTTTTAATAACTGTAGTTCAGATGACTTAGTGCTGTTCTACTTCTCTGGTCATGGTGTAAAAGATGAAAAGGGAAACCTCTACATTGCCACACCTACCACACGCACTGACCAGAATAAAAGAGTGCTTCCTTACACAGCTATATCAGCAAGTTTTATTAAAGATCAAATGATCGCTAGTTCATCAAGACAACAAGTAGTGATTTTAGACTGTTGCTTTAGTGGAGCTTTTGCTAAAGGATTGACATTGGGTAATAAATCATGGGCAGTTCTTACATCTAGTGATACTGTTGAATATTCTTATGCGCCCGAACCTTCTGAACTCTCAATTTATACGCGTTATTTAGTTGAAGGCATCAAAACGGGAGTTGGTGATTTAAATAATGATGGCAATATTTCGGTAGATGAACTATATGAATATACCAAAAAGAAAGTAAAAGAAATTTCTCCTATAATGAATCCGCTGTTCGATAATGGCAGAGCAGGATTTAAAATCGTTTTAGCTAAGTCTCTTCAAGATGATCCTAAGCTGAAATACCGCAAAGAAGTTGAGAGAGTAGTTAGTCAAGAAGAGAAATATTTTGCATCTTTAAATCGTTTTTATGAGGGAAAAATTACTAATAATTCAAATCGCACCTTCCTAGATGTTTTACAAAACAGTTTAAATTTATCAAAAGAGGATGCTAAAGCAATTGAAATAGAGGTTTTAACTCCTTACCATTTACGAAAAGATAAATTAAATAATTATGGTAAAGTTTTTACAG
Organism: Nostocaceae cyanobacterium; assembly: GCA_035299225.1. Classification (GTDB taxonomy): domain Bacteria; phylum Cyanobacteriota; class Cyanobacteriia; order Cyanobacteriales; family Nostocaceae; genus DATGXB01. The sequence goes on from DATGXB010000223.1 coordinate 16,504, forward strand.
AAGCTATAAAACAGAGTAATCCACTGAATCAAGAGAATCGGCAAAACTTGAGAATTCTACAGCAAGTACTGAACCTCAGAGATGAAGATATAGAGTCAATTGAAAAACAAATTTTAAATTCTTTAAAAATTTCTCCTACTACTCACAACCAACCAAAAGTTACATCAGGAGATACTACACGACTAAACCCTCCTCAATCACAGAAGTCAAACAAAACACCAGAAGTTTTGAATCAGTCTCTTGACAACAAAAATACAGGCATGAATAAATCTCCAGCAAACATATTAGGAATAAAACCTCCTATCAGCACCGCATTACCTCAAGTATCCAAGTCTTCAAGACAGAATTATACTCAAGATCAGCTGAATTTCAAAAAAGGTATTGACGACTATAGTAAACTGCGGGATTTACTAATAGCCAAGAAATGGAAAGAAGCTGATGAAGAAACAGCAAAAATCATTCTCAAGGCTTCTGGCAAAGAATTTTTAGGCTACCTATCTGAGGACGATATCAAAAAACTAGCAACTAAAGTTGTATGCACAATTGACAAACTTTGGAAAGAACATAGTGGAGGAAGGTTTGGCTTTAGTGTTCAAAAACAAATTTTTTTGCAAGCTAACAAGAACTATAATAGACTAGGAGAAAAGGTGGGATGGAAAATTGGGGGGAAATGGTTAAACTGGCAAGAATTGAGTTTTAACGAACAAGCTCCAAAAGGACATCTTCCTAGCGGTACATGTCCCTTGGGTAACGTTGAAGGGTCAATATGGGGTGGATATAGTGTAGTACCAGCCCTTCTCTCGCGTAGTGATTTATAAAGTTTTGCTCATAGGACTTTAGCTTTAATCATTACAACCGCACTAAAAGAGCTATACCCCTATCATCAAAACCCTTTGGAGGTGCCCACACCGTTTCATTTTCCAAAAATTCAAGTAAGCTATCAGCATTAAAGTTACCATTTCTAGTTTGTGCAAAAAACTGAGTTAACGCCCCTGCAATTCTTCTAGAACCATCCGTACTCACCAGTTTTTCTCCAGCCCCATCCGTAAACGCGGCTATACCTGTTATATTATTAATAGGTAATAAACCGTAGTCAATAGCTTCATCTTTCAAATTTTCACTTATAAAAGTAGTTTGATTAGAGAATTCTCCTTTACCTGTAGAACCAAGTAACTCAAGTTTTTGATCTTTTTCGACAACAATAAAACCATCTCCTACTTTTAGCCAGAATAAATAATGTTTGCCTAACACAGTCATCAGTAAAGTACACTTCAAATCTTCAACTGAGCAATCTTCTTTTTCGGAAAGCTGCCGTAATGCCTGAATTGTAGATTTAATAAACTTATAAGCGTAATTTTGATATTTATCACTTTCATCACAATCAAAGACTTGCTCTTGATTTAATATCTCTTGATGAATGGATTCTTTTGAATTTACAAATTCAGCTAGTGCCTTAACAACAGATTGAGAACCCAAATGAGATAACCTAGCACTTCCAGCCCCATCAGCCACAAAAATTGCTGGGAATTTTTGCAATATAAATTGCGCTGCATCTTGGCATGGCACAGGAGGCTTCGAGCGCAGATGTGAGCGACCAGTGGTAGTAGCACAAATACCTCGCCACTCTTTTACATTGGTAACTGAAGATAGTTTGAATGGTTCTAGTATTTCGTCCGCTTCAAAATCAACTAATTGTTTTTTGAGTATTACATCTTCTTCTAATAAATCTAATGAATCTTTTTCTGTAACATTTACATCAGATCCCACCACTATTTCTTTTGATTCTTTGTTAATTTGCTCAGAAAGTTCAAATTCTTTTCTTTCGTCAGAGCTTACCAATGTATCTTCCAAGAAATCATTGTCAGTAATATCTTCTTCTATTTCTTGTTTTTGATTCTCTAATTTATCTTTTTCTTTCGGTTTCTTGGATTTAACTTCCTCTATAAGTGAATCAGGAACTATGTCATTTCCTAGTTTATGCTGCAACTCATACAAAGTTCTAATTTGAAGATAAAAATATTCTTTCTTCTTAGAAGATGTTGCCTCACTGATAGCTTGTTTACTGTCAGGATACTTGTGTAAAAGCTCAACATATTCTTCTATTTTTAGCTGAATTGTTTTTTTTCCCATAACAGCAATCTCTATTAACGGTGAATAACTAAAGTAATATGTCTGAAATTAGCAAGAGTAAATTTAGTTTTCGTATAGCAGTAATTATTCCTAAATTACTGCTTTTAAAAATTTACCTTTTCTAAATTTGTAGGGCATAATCCCTACATTTCGTTTGTTGCAATCTACTTACTTCCGTGAATGGTTAGTCCTAAAAACACTTTGAGTAAAAAATGTATCTTAGATTTGAATACTATCCCAACCTTTGGTAGATGGCAATTCAACACCTGTCCCAGGAGTAGAAACGCTAACTTTGGCCATACTTTGAGAAAGCCACAGAAAAAACTCTCGAAATCGATACTGCGCTAACTTTTTGGGAGGGCGATTTGCTGGACAAAATTCAGCGAGTTTTTTCAGGTTACAGTGGTCGCCTATACCAATTCCAAAGACCAACATTTTACTATCTTCAGCAAGCTCACGGAGTTGGAAAGCAGCCTTAGAATATTCATCTGTTGGCTCACCATCAGTCATCAGTATTATCCAAGGTTGATAGTAAGGAACACCATATTTTTTATACTGATTTTTACGGGTTTCTAAAACTTCAATTGCTCTCGATACTGCTGTGCCCATTGGTGTTCTTCCCATAGCAGTAAAAGTTGGTATACTAACTCCCAAAATAGATTGAATAGGTATTACTTCCTCTACTGTGCTACCAAAAGTAATTATTCCTACTTCCACAGAAAAACGTGCAAAATCATCTTGGCAAACTTCTTGAACGAATTGATTAACACCTTGGTTAAGTAGACTAATTGGCTCACCAGACATACTACCACTAACATCCAATACCAACATACACACACAACGAGGTGTGGGGTTTTCAATTAAATCTAAGTTACCAAAGGAACTGTTAAAATACATCGTCATGTTCTGACCTCCAAAATAATTCAATTACAAGGAATAATTCAAAATAAGACAATTACAAAAGAGTTTTCAGAATTAGAAAAGAGACTTAAACAACCTTGGTTACACATTTTGTAACAATTAAAGATGTTTTTTGAAAATGGGTTGTAACCTTAAGTTGTTTGTCACAGAGGTTCTTCACTATCTTTGTTGGTTTTTGGTTGTGATGGTCTAATTTCTGAAGTGTTGTAGTCTCTTTGCATAGCAAAATAGTATTTTTGAAGTACTTCTCGCCATTCTTTTATAGAAGCTCGATTGGATAGGTCGTTAACACCTTCTTTTAAGGTTTTAATGAAAAGACTTTTGACATTAAAAGTTAAGTGACTCCAAATGATATACCAAGGTCCCGGTGGCAGAGACCCAACCTCCCCAGGTCTTGGATTACCTTTTCCATAAGGAAAGTTACCCCTTCGCAAATTTTCTACTGGATTTCCACCTCCAACTTGGCTATAAGGATGCTGCCCCAACATTAAACATTGGAACATTAAAATTGCAAGCGAGAATAAGTCACTTTCAACTGTTCTGGTAATTGTCCGAAAATCTTTACCGTGATGCTCTACAGGAGTCATCTCTGGTCTACCGACTGGACAAGGGTAGATTTGAGAACCATTTCTAATTTGATAGCTATCAGTATCAATTAGATAAACCTTAAATGTTGAAGGGTCTGCTAGAAAATTACCTAAGTTAATATCTCCAAGACAGATTCCTTTTTTGTGTATAAGCTCTATTGTATCTAAAAGATGTAGCAAGATTTGCACTATACCTTTTCTATCTATATTGGGGAAATATTTTAAATAGAGCATGGGGTGAGCTAAGTTACTCAGTGGTATCCCTTTAGCTCTTTTCATTGCATAGCCAATCCACTGGTCATTGCTGTCAAAAACCTCTATTTGCGGCCAGGTTACATAAGGACTCTTAATCAGGTCATCTAACACCCGAATTTGAACAAACACTTTTTCCCTGAGTTCCCGTCCTCTTTCTTGTAATTTCTCTTGATTAAAAATTTTGACTACAATATTTGGATTCTCTGCCAGTGTATATATAGCTCCTTGTCCACCCCTACCGACTTGTTCACCGAGCCGTCGTGGTTGCCTTTGCTCATCGTAGATTGTTAAGTAATTCATCATACTTTATACCTTATTCATACTTTGGTGTAAGTTCGGCATACTGAATAAAGTAACGCCATGAATGTACAGTGAGATGTTCAGGTTCAATTGACACGCTGAAAAAATATTTAATAGTATGTTATACAACAAAGTAGCACATAGTTCCCGATATTTGAACAAATCTCTTTAGATACTTAACTTTACTTATTTGTTATGTAAATATATTTAACTTAATAATAGTAAAGCTGTCACAAGCAACCGCGTAATATCTGACAGTCTTGCTATTCCAAGGGGTGGACAATCTTCCAATAAGTTACAGGCAGTAAGTTATTCTCCTTCATACATAATTGAATTTACCTGTAAAGGCGATCGCCTACGAAGATGTTTTGCGATCGCTAGTTCCTATATCCTAGTCAACAAAAAAACAAACTCTTTACATATAACTTACTAAGGGTGTATACTCAACAAAAGCAAACTCAAAGTATCAAAACTTTATCTCAGCACAAGTAAAGAGAGAGGTGGGGTATGGCTTATCAGTGGGGAAAAAGGAACAACTACCACGGGAATAACTCTGACCAAGATAGACCAAATCAGTTTGCTTCGCGCCCCTTTATTGTCCGTCCACCAGAACAAGAAAAGACACCCCAAGAACCCAGAACATTATCTGGAGAGTCAGCAAACCAGCTGAGATTGTCTTCTATCACCCGACCTACCCCCACAGTACAGCCACAAACCACACCACAGTCTGAGACAGAACTAGAACAAGAAGAACAAAATCAAGAATCAAACGATACCATCAAGCTATCAAGCTCAGGAAATCCAGAACAACCGAATAATCATCACTCTCCCAATCCCACAGCAACAATTCAAACAAAATTAACCATTGGTGAACCAGGGGATAAATACGAGCAAGAAGCTGATACAGTAGCTCAGAAAGTAATGTCAGGAAATACCCTCCAGTTATCCTACTGGCCAGAAAAAACAACACCAAAAAACCCTGTAATTGCACGTCGAAAATTACCAAATACAGAAAATACTCATCAACAAATTCAAACAAAATCTAACGCAGGTACAAATCAAGCCACACCAAACTTAGAACATCAATTAAACAGTAAAAAAGGAGGGGGAGGTTCCTTAGATTCAGATACACGCACCTTCATGGAAGACCGATTTAATGCAGATTTTAGCTCTGTGCGTGTACATACAGATAATACAGCCGTGCAAATGAGCAAAGAACTGGGAGCGCAAGCATTTACACATGGCAATGATATCTTCTTTGGTGCAGGTAAAACCCCCGGTAAAAACGAACTCACAGCCCACGAATTAACCCATACAATCCAGCAAACAGGCGGCGTAAAACTCCAGCGTAAACCCGATTTACCAGCAAATAAAATTACCCAAGCTAACTATCCAACAATTCAAAATAAAATCACCACAGGCATTCAACCCCGCATCCAAAGAAAAACCGACCCTGGACAGATTTTTGAACAACTGAAAAACACCCCACCCACCCAAATCAACACAGCCTACGCAGACGCACAAGCTAACTCTAACGCCGCTTGGTCAGCACAAAAAGAAGAGCTACAACAATCAATCCCCGAACTTCCCGCCCCCACAGGCTTACAAGGTCAACAAACTGCTGAAAGTAAGCAAACAGCAGCCCCAACAGCACCAGACGCAGCAAACCCAGAACCATCATTACCAGCAGCAAATCAACCACAAACTGCCCCCCCTCAACCCCAGTCAGCCCCTAGCGTTAACCCAGCCCCACCCCACCCCATCACACCCACACGCATAGCAGGTGGAAATCAAACTCAAAATGCAGATGGTACAGCAGCAAATCAACCAGACCCCCAAGTAGCAGCCAGCGCCCAAGCAGCCCTCAACCAAATTAACCTTGACAGTAGCCAAATTAGCACCCAAGCCGGACCACCACCAGTAGTTGACCTCAACGACCCGGCTATTAACCCAGCCCAGTTAGACACAGAACAACAGCAAACCGACCAACAAGTACAACAAGCCAAAACCCAAGCAGCCCAAGATATTAATAAAGATTATGGGGAAAACAATATCTTTCCCCAAGCAAGTAATGAAATTCTCAAAACAAATAAACAACTAACATTAGCAGAAATTCCCGGCGCACCAGCAGAGAAAGCCCCAACAATTCCCCCAGAAATAGCCGCCCAACTAGACCAATCTTTAGCACCACATTTACAAGAAAAGATTAGTCCAGAACAGCAAAAATATATTACAGGTAAAAATCAATTTGACCAAGATTCTACCAATGCTAAAACAGATGCAGATCAACAAATTCAACAATTAACAGAAGAAACTAAACAAAAACAATTAGAATCACAACAGCAAGCCCAAACCGATGTACAGGCTGCTAAACAAGAATGGCAAGCAGAATTAGATGCAGCAGAACAAGACTATCAACAAAAAGCAGGGAAAGCTACTGCTGACCAAAGAAAGAAAATAGAAACCGAAAAGCAAAAAGGCGACCAAGAAGCAGCTAAACATTTAGCAGATGCTGAGAAACAAGCCGAACAAGAAAAGCAGACAGCAGAGGGGGAAGCGCAAAAGAAAAAAGACGAGGGAGAAAAAGAATCCGGTGGTTTCTTAGGGTGGTTAGCTGACAAAGCAGCCGCATTTATTGATGGGATAAAACAAGCCGTTAATTTTATTTATGATAAATTACGGGAAGCCGTTAAATTTATCTTTGAGCAAGCCAAGAAATTAGCTTTAGCAGCCATAGAATTAACACAAAAAGCTATAGTTGGTTTAATTCAGGCTTATGGGGAAATTCTCAAAGGTATAGTTAGTGTAGTTTTTGCAGCTTTCCCAGAAATATCCAAGAGAATTAATGAGAAAATTGATCAAGCTGTTAATTTAGCAGTTCAAGCAGTAAATGCAGCCGCAGATTTATTAAAGCAAGGTGTAGCTGGTATTCTTGATTTTCTAGCTAATACTTTAGATTCCTTACTCAAACTTGTCCAAGATATCTACAATGGTGCTTTTACCGTAATTGGTATGATCCTGCGCGGTGAATTTACCGAGTTGTTAGAGAAGTTAGGGAACTTGGTAGAGGCAGCCAAAGCCGCACCACCACAATTTGAGACAGCAGGTTTAGAAGAATTGTTGGGTGGTAACTTGGATGAACCCCTATCTCCTATGGAGTTAGCGCAAGCGGGAGTCGCACCACCAGGAGGTGATGCTAGTGCGGCAGGAGGTGGTGATACATCTGAATTACCCCAAGCCCCCTGGAGTGAAGCGAATGTTGGTGTTGATGCTGTAGAGAATAATATGCAGCTTTCGCCAGAACTAACGGCGGAATTAATACAACAAACCAATGATAATGGTGAAGTAGAACTGGCTTCTTCTAGTGATTCTAGTCGCTCAATGGAAGCGATCATGTCTGAAGTGACAGGCAATAAGGAAGGAGAAAGCCAACAAGGAGAAGGACAACAACAGCAACATCCAGATGATGGCCTCACACCTAGACAACGGGCAGAAATTCGCTGGAATCTAATGAAACAGGGCATTTCTCAGTGGTGGTCAAATAACTGGCCAACTGTGCTATTGGGAGCAACAGCAGCTATAGGTGGTTTTATTGCCCTGAATGTTGCCACTGGTGGGGCAATTACAGCCGCATTACCAGCGATTATGGGTGTTGTGGGTCCGTTATTCACTGGAGTCACTGTTGCTCAAATAGGCGGACATATTCGAGATTATTTGGCTAAAGGTTGGGAAGGTGATATTCAAGGTGGTGGTAAGAGTTTAGCAAAAGGACTAGCCGCCGGTGCGATCGAGCTTGTTTCGGCTTTAACATTCAAGGCTGGAGAGGCAGCAATAAGTGGAGCAAGAAGGGTGGCCAGAGGGGCAGTTCAAGGAGCTACAAGGCTTGCCAGGGGTGCAATGAATGTAGCTGCAAGAGGTGCGAAATTTATTATTGAGAAAGGAAAGGTACTATTTAAAGGTATTGCTGGGACTGGCATTGGTAGACACTTCAAGCGGTTGAGAGAACTAGGTGCAAACCTACTAGAACGGATGCGGTTTAAGAGGTTCAAGATTAAGCTTAAAGGGTTGAAATTCCAATTATGGGGAGAAATCAATCCTTATATCTTAATTGCTGAAGGAAAAATCCAAGAAGTTGCAGAAGGTACACAGGGTGCAATCAGAGTTACTGATGACCAGTTAAGATTGCTTAGAGAACTACCTACTAGAGTTTCTTTAGTTAATCAGGACTTAAAACAAATAAAGGAATTATTAGACAAAGGTTTAGTAGATGATCAGCAACTTCGACAAATAGGATTCCCAGATGACTTGATTCAGAAAATCAAAGCACCTGATATTCCACTATTAGATAATATAGAAACAGCTAGGCAATTTGTTAGTGATAAAATAAAGTCAGGAGATAAGATAGTAATAGATTTGTTTGGAGGAAAAAACTCAGACATTCCAGGAGCAATAAATTTTGATCTAGTAGCAGAACAAGGTATAAAAGGCAATTTGTCTGAGTTAACCACAATTTTTCCACCAAACAGTGTGGATGAGATTATTGCAAGTGGTCCACAAGCAGAGTTTCTTTCAGAAGCAGCAAAGATATTAAAACCAGGAGGGCGCATTTATATAAACGCTAACTTTTCAAATCTATATAAGTATGGGATAAAGATGAAGCCTAAAAAAATACCCGACTTTGCAGAAATAGAAAAAACAATGGGTTTACGTCTTGTGAATGGAGAACCAAATTCTTTCAATTTTGATAACTTAAGACAGGAGCCTAGATTTGAAAATCTAAACTTTATGACGACAGATGGAAGAGAAATAAACAAAGATACTGTCAAAACATTAATTTTTGAGAGGATATAAATATGACAATTATTAAAGACTACTTTGATGAATTGGAGTTTTGGGATACTGCCTTCTTCAAACAACCTATAGTTAAGAAAGGAGAATTAATTATTCCTGCCCGTCAAGTTGTTGTTTACAAAGAACATCCATTAAATCATACTGATGAGAATATGACTTTGCCAGAATGTAACCTGATATTTACTAATCCCAAGAGTTCTGTTCGCCTTGTTTCTGAATACTTAGATCCAGAAAATTATAAAGGTTTTAAACCATCATATATAATCAGTGATGGTTCATTTCCACAGATAAATGAATTGACAGAATTATTTGTTTTAGAAGGTACTCTAGAAAACCCTCCATCTTGGGTTAAGTGGGAAATTGAAAGTGTTTCATTTTCTCTTGAAGTATAAATGAGACAAAACCAGACCCAATAAGGTAATATTGCCCAATTCCCTAAATTTAAATATTGGGTAGGAAACGTGGAAATAAGCGAGTTTATGGTTCGAGATTACCTCTGGTATATATTAGGTTTTTGGATTATCGAACATGATTTGCCAGCAGATGAGCTTTCTGAATATGATGAGTATATTGAAAACATGAAGATGAATGCAATACGTAAGGATGAGTTAGATACTCTAAAGCTGGCTTTTGATCACATTTTGGCTAATTCTAAGATTAATACGGAATCTCTTGCTGATAGTGATTATCCTTGGGATGATGCTGAAATATGTGAGATAATTCGCTATGCTTATCAGAAAATATGGTCAAATACACCTCCTATTGATCCAGTTGCTTCTTCTGAGGTGAAGCTTGTAAAGATTCCAATTAAGAAATTGGATCAACCACAACAATAAACAGGATGGCTCTCTTGGATATAGGGTGATAACTCTGGCTTATGTCCGACGAATTCCTTATTGTGTAGGCCTTTTAGAACAAGGTTTGAAAAAACTATCAACAAAAAAGTTATTCCCCAAAAGTACAGGATAGCCTTTAGATGATGATTTTGTCCGAAATGAACCAGTTTTAGTTGACAATTTGTGTGTAAAACATATTAAGAAAACCATCTAACTTTTTAACCATTGACAAGCTAGTATTTATGACTGGCTGTGTTCAAATCAACAAACAACCCTATTAGACTTCAGTAACATGAGTCAAACTATCACCGAATCTTACTACCTAAATAATGAAATAAATCTGTATATTTCTTCAGATTCATCTGTTACTGTTTATGCAGTTTCTTTATCTTTTACTAAGCAAAAAGAAATTTTGCAAGAATGCCGTCTAACCTTCTGTGTTACTCCAAATATATATCAAAATATAGACACTCAAGCTTTATTTAACCTGAAACCTGAAGTCCGCAGCCCTTTTTCTGCTGGAGTTTTTGATTCTTCAACTGATATCCAAATTGAAGCCAGTTTAGACCCTGATTTATTACCAAATTTAGCTGAATATACTACAGATGCAACCCAAGCATCTGCCTATTTACAGAGGTTAAATCAAGAAGAACCTAATCATCCTTTATTTTCAATTTATAGTTGGTATGGCTTAGAAGTAAAACAAAAAAGAGCAACAGGTGAAACAGGCTATAGAACTTTATGGCTGTATTTACAACCTTCTGTAATTGCTCAAGATGGGATTTCTAATGAACAAATTTCTCAAGCTATAACTCAATTTGCTCAAGAGTTGACTAATAGTAGTATTTCAGGATTTTCCGAAGAAAATATTACTCAAACTGTTGAACAAATAACTAAGGTTTTTGAAAAGGCTACTGAGGATATTTCAGAAATAACGGAAAAAATTATTGCTGAAGCAGTAGAAGAATTAAATGATGTTTTTGAAAGTTTAGCTGAAGATATAGCAACTTTAACAGAAGAAGTTGATTTTAATCAATCAATTTTTACAACTATAGTTGACTTTTTTACTCAAGAGAAGTGGCGATTTATTGTAGTTCCAGAAGAAATGGCAATATATATGAATATTCAAGGAAATAATGGACAATGGTATTGTTCTGCTAAGACTAGAGAAGATCCACCGCAATTTGTCTTTTACTCTATTTCTCCGATTTTAGCACCAGAATCTAAACGTTTAATTATTTCAGAATTTATTGCTAGGGCTAATTATGATGTGATTATTGGTAATTTTGAGTTAGATTTTAGCAATGGAGAAATTCGCTATAAAACCAGTACAAATGTTGAAAATGGTAACTTAAGTTTTACTTGTATCAAAGATTTAGTTTACACTAATATTGTGATGATGGATCAATACTTGCCAGGTATTATATCTATAATTAATGGTGATGTTTCTGCGGAGTCTGCTATTAATCAAATAGAACAAAATCAAGAAGTTAATCAAGTATCAGATGAATTTGAACGACCTTTAGATATTTCTTATGCTAATAAAGTTGAGGAATTAGCATTAAATTTATCTTTTCAATCTGATGTGCAGCAAGAAGAAACAATACCTGAAAACGAAGAACATATACTAACAATTTTAACACGGGAGGAAATCGGTAAGTTTCATGAAGCTTTACAGGTATTACCTCGTTCCCGTCGTAGACAAGCTGAAGAGATAATTGCAAAACTCAAACAAGAAATTAATACTAGGTTAGGAGAAGCAGGGGAAGAAATATTTAATCAAGCACATACTTTTTTTAGTGAAGTAAAAATAGTTATTAAAAATCTCAAATTAATTCAAAGATATTCAGGACTGGCTCATGATACCAAGTTAGTGTTACAAAATTTGAGTAGTTATGAAGAAAATAAAACAGCTATAGCAGAGCTAGAAAATTTATTTTGGAGTATCAATACTCGGTTGCAAAAACTACCCACTGATAATTTAGAAGGTAGCAAAGAAGTAGAATTATTAATGGAGATTGAAGATTTTAGATATCAGTTAATTAAATTGGAAAAATTAATCAAAAATTAAGTGATTAATTTTGAGTATTAAAGGATATTTTATTGTGAATAATTTTATTGATTGAAACCTACATTCTCTAGATTGCTTACTATTTTTTCCAGATGATCATTTAGCTCTACTCCGATTACACTCTTCAATTTTAAAATACTATTTCTAATTCTCAACCTTTTGAATGTTAGGTTTCAATCTTTCCCAGATCCCAATTCTTTAAGAAATTTTGAATGGGGGATGAGGATTTTTTGGTTTATCCCAGCCAATTAGAATGTAAATAGGCGGGATCAACTACTTTACCACCAAAAATTTGATGTAAATCTTGGGCTTGTTCACTTAAAATTTGTTCAATTCCTTGGTGAACTAGCGATTCTAAATGTAATAGATGTTCCATTGGTAAATATGTGAGTTTGTTTTCTTGAATATCCCTTTTTTGTTTTTGCTCAATCATGGTAATATATTCTCTGGGAACTTGATTCAATACATAAGCCAGTAACATTTGCTTATAATTGGGATGGGCAAAAACGTCTTGATATGGAGATTGAGGATAGGTTGCTAAAATTTCCTCAATTTCTTTGTTAATTAAAGGTATAATTAGATTGATTGTGTTTTCAGTCATGACTAAACACCTCCTTTTTATTTACTGTGTGATCATGATTATTTTAGCTAATCAAGTTGTTTCTAAAGGGTGTAATCCTAGTTTAACAGTTTGTTGCCATGCCGTATCAAATGCAATTCCCTGTTTAGTAGCAATGTAAAGTAATACTATAGCTGCGGCACGCATGGAGTTATCACAGTGAATCAAGGTTGGTTTGGGTAAATCACTGATGGTTTTGAATATTCTCAGTGAGTTTTGGTGATTCACTTCTTCAATTTTGGTGGGAAGATTGACATATTTTAATCCTAAAAGTTCTGTCCTTTCTTGTTCGTAATTCCAAAAATATGTTTCTGTTGATAAACAGAGATTGAGAACAGATTTATAACCTTCAAGAGCAATTTGCTGTAGTTGTTCAGCAGTAATCTGTCCTGTAATAGCTAACTCCTGATTAATTTTTCTAATATCCATTTTTTGTCCCTTAACCATGATAAATAAATCAATTAATGTTTGTATCTATCCTACAAACTTATAGGATTACGAGTTGATTTTTGAAAAATACGTAGGTGGGCATTTTCTAAAATCTTTCGCTTTTATTGAGGATTTTACCCAAAAATGCCCACCCTACACATACTATAATTAAGTTAATAACTAAATCAAAAATGTTTTTTATCAGCAGGTTCACCTTCAAAAGGTTGAACTCCTATTTCTGGATAATTATCATCTCTAGGAGAAAAAAGCCTACTTGCTGCACCATAAATATAGTTAATAGTTCTTTGTGGTGCTGTGGCAATTGATTCTAAAATGTTTTTTCTTTTGGGGGAAGTAGACATAAAATTGACCTCATTGGTTGTGGAAAAATAGTTAAATTGTTGTTGTTATCTGTCCTAACCTAAATTTTGAGATTTTCAATGAGATTTTCAAATTGGTCTAGAATCAGATTGTACTGAATTTTTCAGTTTGTCGGATTGATGTTGATATGGACTGGATGGAAATAAACTAGCCATGAGTCAGAAATAGGGATATATCTAAAGACAGAGAAGAACTTGACCTCAACGTATAGATTTAGCTCTACTTTCAATTTAGAAAACAAAGTTGAGGATCTTGTGAGGGTGATTCTCTTTATTTCTTGAGTTTTACGACATTGGTTAAAACAGAGAATTTAGGTGTTGTTTAAGTGCTGAGGAAATTTTAGTTGTCAATTTTCATAAAGCCTTCTGTATTCCTCACAACTTCCTCAACTTTTCGCCGTAGTTTCGAGTTAGAGCATAACTAGTGGTGACGAAGGATGCGGATCTACAAACTAAGTTACCCAACTGGTAAAAAGTCCTACATGAGCTCTAGGGCATCATGTTCAGGGGCAAAGTTTAGAACTTCTCTAAGGGTCAAGAACAATGAAAGAAAGAATCTTTGCAACTATAGACGGTAACGAAGCGGTATCTAGGGTGGTGTACCGATTAAATGAGGTTATCGCTATTTATCCTATTACTCCCTCTTCTCCGATGGCTGAGTGGGCTGATGCGTGGTCTAGTGAAGGAAAACCGAATATTTGGGGTTCCGTGCCTTCGGTGGTGCAGCTACAAAGTGAAGGTGGGGTGGCTGGTGCGGTACATGGGTCTTTACAAACGGGTTCACTGACTACGACATTTACAGCGTCTCAGGGTTTATTGTTGATGTTGCCGAATATGTATAAAATTGCTGGGGAACTAACACCTACAGTATTTCATATTGCGGCGCGATCGCTTGCGGCTCAAGCTTTATCTATTTTTGGTGATCATAGTGATGTCATGGCTGCCAGAAGCACGGGTTTTGGCTTGTTGTGTGCTGCTTCTGTGCAAGAAGCTCATGATTTTGCCCTGATTTCTACTAGAGCTAGTTTAGAATCTCGTATTCCTTTTTTACATTTTTTTGATGGTTTTCGCACTTCTCACGAACTTGATAAAGTAGAACTCTTAACAGAAACAGAATTAAAAAATTTCATTCCCCTAGAATTAGTATTAGCTCATCGGTCACGAGCTTTAACTCCAGATCATCCAGTTTTGCGGGGTACAGCCCAAAATCCTGATGTTTATTTTCAAGCAAGAGAAACAGTTAATCCTTTTTATTCGGCTTGTCCTAATATTACTCAAAAAGTCATGGATGAATTTGCTGCCATGACCGGACGCAAATATAATTTATTTGAGTATCATGGACATCCAGCCGCAGAAAGAATCATTATTCTCATGGGTTCTGGTTGTGAAGCGGTACAAGAAACTGTAGATTATCTCAATGCTCATCATCAAAAAGTTGGTTTAATCAAAGTGCGTTTGTATCGTCCCTTTGATACTACAAAATTGATTGCGGCTTTACCCTCAACTACTCGCAAAATTGCCGTTTTAGACCGGACTAAAGAACCAGGAGCAGCTGGTGAACCTTTATATGTAGATGTTGTTACTGCTTTAGCTGAAAATTCTCTTAATTATATTCAAGTAGTAGGTGGTCGCTATGGTTTATCATCCAAAGAATTTACACCAGGGATGATTAAGGCCATATTTGATAATTTAGCTGGAGAAGTACCGAAAAATCATTTTACAGTGGGTATTGATGACGATGTTACCCATACCAGTTTAGATTATGATCCAGATTTTTGTATTGAACCTGATGATACAGTTAGGGCGATTTTTTATGGTTTGGGTGCAGATGGGACGGTAGGAGCGAATAAAAATTCTATTAAAATTATTGGTGAGGAAACGGATAATTACGCTCAAGGTTATTTTGTGTATGACTCAAAAAAATCTGGTTCTGTAACTGTTTCTCATTTGCGGTTTGGTTCTCAACCAATTCATTCTACCTATTTAATCAATAAAGCCAGTTTTGTGGCTTGTCATCAGTGGGAGTTTGTCGAAAAGTTCCCGATTTTAAAAGAGATTATTCCTGGTGGGACGTTCTTGTTAAATTCACCCTATTCTCAAGAGGAAGTTTGGCAATATTTACCCCCATCTGTACAAACAGAAATTATTGAGAAAAACCTGAAATTCTATGTAATAAATGCCTATCAGGTAGCCCGTGAAGCGGGGATGGGTGGACATATTAATACAGTAATGCAGGTTTGTTTCTTTGCGTTGTCGGGTGTGTTACCAAGGGAAGCAGCTATTGAAGAAATTAAAAAATCTATTCGTAAGAGTTACGGTAAAAAGGGTGAAGAGATTGTTCAAAGAAATATTCAAGCGGTTGATGCAACTTTAGATAATTTATTTGTAGTAAAACCTGGAAATATTGGGGAACAATTAGCACAAAAAACCGCTATCCCTGATGCTGCACCTGCGTTTGTGCGGGATGTTTTGGGTAAAATGATTGCTAGGCAGGGGGATACATTGCCGGTGAGTGCTTTACCTGTTGATGGGACTTATCCGACGGGTACAGCAAAGTGGGAAAAACGCAATATTGCCCAGGAAATACCGGTTTGGGATACAGATGTGTGTATCCAATGCGGTAAATGTGTGATGGTCTGCCCGCATAGTGTGATTCGGAGTAAAGTGTATGAACCACAGGAGTTAGAAAATGCTCCGAGTACGTTCAAGAGTGTAAATGCAAAGGATCATGATTGGGCTGGGTTAAAGTATACAATTCAGGTAGCGGCAGAAGATTGTACTGGTTGCGGTGTGTGTGTGGATGTTTGTCCCGCGAAGAATAAATCCGAACCCCGCAAGAAAGCAATTAATATGGAAGAACAAAGACCATTGCGGGAACAAGAAAGGGAAAATTGGGATTTCTTCTTAAGTTTACCTAATCCAGATCGCCGGAATTTGAAGTTAACCCATATTAATCAACAACAAATGCAAGAACCGCTATTTGAGTTTTCCGGTGCTTGTGGGGGTTGTGGGGAAACACCTTATATTAAATTAGTAACGCAATTATTTGGCGATCGCATGATCGTGGCCAATGCCACCGGTTGTTCTTCTATCTATGGTGGTAACTTACCCACTACTCCCTGGACACACAACGCTGAAGGACGGGGGCCAGCTTGGGCAAATAGCTTATTTGAGGATAACGCCGAATTTGGGTTAGGTTTCCGCATCTCCATTGATAAACAGGCAGATTTTGCCACCCAACTGCTACAACAACTAGCGCCCCAAGTAGGTGAAACTTTAGCCACAGAGATTTTAACATCGGCACAAAAAGACGAAGCTGACATTTGGGAACAACGCGATCGCATTGCCATTCTCAAACAAAGATTAGCTCAACTCCTAGAATGCACACCAGAACCAGAGGTTAGAATCCAAATTCAAAATCTCCAATCTTTGGCAGATTATTTAGTTAGGAAAAGTGTCTGGTTAATCGGTGGTGATGGCTGGGCTTATGATATCGGTTACGGTGGTTTAGATCACGTTATCGCCAGTGGTCGCAACGTCAACATTCTCGTTCTCGATACAGAAGTCTATTCTAACACTGGTGGGCAAATGTCCAAATCTACCCCCAGAGGTGCAGTAGCTAAATTTGCCGCAGGTGGTAAACCCTCACCCA
Source organism: Nostocaceae cyanobacterium (assembly GCA_035299225.1). Taxonomy (GTDB): domain Bacteria; phylum Cyanobacteriota; class Cyanobacteriia; order Cyanobacteriales; family Nostocaceae; genus DATGXB01. The sequence continues at coordinate 33,535 of DATGXB010000223.1, forward strand.
AAAAAGACTTAGGTTTAATCGCCATGACTTACGGTAACGTTTACGTTGCTAGTGTGGCTATGGGTGCAAGGGATGAACACACCCTGAAAGCATTTTTGGAAGCAGAAGCTTATCCCGGACCTTCATTAATTATTGCCTATAGCCATTGTATTGCTCATGGCATCAACATGACCACAGCCATGCAAAACCAAAAAGCGGCGGTTGAGTCGGGAAGATGGTTATTGTATCGCTACCACCCAGAACGCACCCAACGCGGAGAAAACCCCCTACAGCTTGACTCCCGCAATCCCAGATTACCAGTAGAAGAATCTATGTATCTGGAAAACCGTTTCAAGATGTTAACCAAAACAAAACCAGAAGCCGCAAAAGAACTCTTAGCCCAAGCCCAAGCCGACATTAACACTCGCTGGCAAATGTACCAATATTTAGCCGCTAGACAACTACAGGAAGTACAACCTAAACCAACAGGAGGCAGGAGGCAGGAGGCAGAAGGCAGGAGGGAAGAGGCAATAGGCAGGGGGCAGGAGGCAGAAGGCAGGAGGCAGGAGGCAGAAGGTAGGAGGCAGGAGGCAGAAGGCAGGAGGCAGGAGGTAGAAGGCAGGAGGTAGAAGGCAGGAGGGAAGAGGAATAAATAATTACTTCCTCATCCCCCTTATCCTTCCCTGTTCCCTGTTCCCTGTTCCCTGTTCCCTGTTCCCTGTTCCCTATTTCCCAAGGAGTATACAAAAATGGATTTGACTACAACATATTTAGGGTTAGAATTGCGATCGCCTCTTGTTCCTTCCGCATCACCTTTATCCGTAGAAATTGACAACATCTGTTTAATGGAAGACTCTGGGGCTGGTGCCGTTGTCATGCACTCTCTATTCGAGGAACAGTTAAGACTAGAACTTTTTGAGTTGCATCATCATCTAAATTACGGGACAGAGAGTTTTCCTGAAGCACTTACCTATTTTCCTGAAGTAGAAAATTTCCGTGTCGGTCCCGAAGAATATTTAAACCATATTCGCCAAGCTAAGGAACGAGTCAAAATTCCCATTATCGCCAGTTTAAATGGTTCTACCGTCGGCGGTTGGACTAACTACGCTCGGCAAATTGAACAAGCCGGAGCCGATGCTTTAGAATTAAATATTTACTATGTCCCCACTGACCCTAATTTAACAGGGGAGGAAATCGAACAAACTTATTTAAACATTCTCCGCGCCGTCAAAGCCGCCATAACTATCCCCGTAGCAGTAAAAATTAGCCCCTACTTTACCAATTTAGCTAGTATGGCTAGGCGTTTAGATCAGGCTGGTGCAGATGGTTTGGTATTGTTTAACCGATTTTATCAACCAGATATTAACTTAGATAACCTAGAAGTAGAACCCCATGTCTTATTAAGTACCCCCCAAGCCATGCGTTTACCTTTGCGCTGGATAGCCATTCTCTACGGTCATCTGCAAGCTGATTTAGCAGCAACCAGTGGCATTCACTACGCTCAAGATGTCATCAAAATGTTAATGGTTGGGGCAAATGTCACTATGTTGTGTTCGGTACTATTGCGGCAAGGTATTGAACACATCCATTGCATCGAAAAAGGAATGCAAGAATGGATGGAACAACATGAATATGAATCTGTACGCCAAATGCAAGGCAGCATGAGCCAGAAAAACTGTGCTAATCCTAGCGCCTTTGAACGCGCCCAATATATGCGAGCCTTGCAAACCTATAACCCAGATCAAGGCAGACTTTACCAAACAAAGGGTAGGGGGTAAGGGGGCAGGGGGGCAGG
>DATGXB010000224.1:0-35562 GCA_035299225.1 Nostocaceae cyanobacterium
GGGCAGGGGGGCAGAGGGGCAGGGGAGAAAGTCAAAAGTCAAAGGTCAAAAATAATAACTAATTACTGTTCCCTATTCCCTGTTCCCTGTTCCCTAATTTTAGAAAGTATTAAACTATTAAAGATTGTGCTTGAGAGTAACGCCAGGGTGCGGTATTGCCACAAACGGGACAAGAGCGATCGCGCTGGGAACGACGTTTGGCAAACTCCATGCGGTTAAAATCAATTGTCAATAGTTGCGACAATAACGGTTGACTAAAACCGGTAATTAATTTGACTGCTTCTAATGCTGTTAAACAAGCCAAAGTCCCAGACACAGCCCCCAGCACGGAAAAACCCCGACGATCCCAATCTGGTTTTTCAGGAAATAAACAGGATAAACAAGGAGTGACACCGGGAATAATGGTAGTTAGATAAGCATCCATCCCGTCCATAGCCGCTTCTACCATCGGCTTGCGCCAACGCACACAAGCCTCATTTAATAAATTGCGCTCAGTAAAGTTATGGGCACAATCTAAAGCCATATCAGCAGACTGCACCAAGGAGTCTACATTTTCCGGGGTGATATAATCATGTACAACTTCAATTTCAATATCTGGATTAATAGCACTAAGAGTTTCTTTGGCTTTGAAAACTCTCGGTTTACCTACCCAGTCATCCGTCATTAAAATTTGACGATTCATATCATCAAGACGTAAATCACCACCCCGGACAAGGATGAGCCGCCCAACGCCTGCTACTGCTAAGTAAAGCGCCGCCGTTCCTCCTAATCCCCCCACACCTGTAACCAAAACTGTTGCTGACTTCAGGCGCTTTTGCGCTAATTCACCAAAGTTAGGAAGCATCATTTGGCGACTATAACGTTCTATTTCTTTCGGCGTTAGGTCTATCACTTCTAGCTCCTAATCAGATGTGATTTCTGTCAGCGTAACTACATTTTTGGGTTTGTCATTAAACACTTTGAACAATTTTTGTTCGTGGGGTGTTGACTCTTCAAATACTTGATAGGCTTTTTGGAAAGCTTCACAATATTTATTTAGTTTTTCTTCGTCGTTTAACCCAGGATAAGCTTCATCAACTTCGCTCATGAACTGGGAAAACTTCTTTAAGATATGCAGACGGTTAACATTAACAAAATGTTGGTCGTAGGGCAGGTTAAAAAATTTCAAAAATTCTTCTGCATCTACGAGTTTTTTAAATTCTATTAGACGGCTCATTTAGATTTCTCCATTTTTTTTAGTTGCTGTTTAAGTTCATCCAATTGATGAAAAATCTCATACGTTGCGGCGGCGACTTCCATCAGTTTTTGATAATCTGTAGGCAACCCTTCTGCTAAATCATGCAAGTCCATTTTCATTTGACCTGCTTTACTATTTAGCTTTTTGATTTTGGTCTGTAGTTCTTCAATGCTATTAGTCATTGGTCATTCGTTAGGAGGCAGGAGGCAGGAGGCAGGAGGCAGGAGGCAAGAAGATTTTAAATTTTGGATTTTGGATTTTTAGATTTATTATTTCCTCATCATCCTCATCTCTCTCATCTTCCCTGTTCCCTGTTCCCTGTTCCCTTTATTTACAATTTGCCAACTTCGGGGAAACGTTGGGCTAAGTCTAGGGCTTTTTTAATGTATGCTTCGCCCTCTTCGTTGAGTTTTTCTAAGGATTCAAAGCCGAAGCGATGAGCATCACGGAGGGTTTTTACTACTAATAATAGCCGACCAGAAAATACTACAGCCCAGCCAAATCCTTCATGATTTATGTTGACAATCACATTAGACATTAATCCTGTTTCTTTTTCCACACAAACAGCTATAGCACGGAAAAAGGCGTTAATTCTAGATAATGTGGCTGGGTCAACTTCACCATCTACAGGTATTTCCCGTTTCTTTTGTTTGGTGACGATAAAGGGTTTAAGGATTAATTCATCTGACCAATTACGATAAAAACCATAAGTATCTTGTCCGCGAATTTGTTGGACTATGGTTTTGAGAAATGGGGTTAACTGTAATTGGGGATTGGAACTGTTGACGTTATTTGTACTCATACTATTGTTTATTCTGCTAATTCATCGGCAAAGCTGGAGGTTTTGGGGCGTAATGCTTTCCGCAACCAAGGGGGAGGATTACCTTTGAGGGTTTGCACTAATTTATTGAGGACTTCTTGGATTTTTTCCTCTTCGGATTTAGCTTTAACTGGGGTTACACCCTGTTTAATTAATCTGGCTGCGGCACTACCACCAATAGCAGTGACATAAACGATTGTACAATCATGTAATGCTTCTAGTTTGGGTGTAATTTTATCTTCGTTTCCGTCTTCTTTCAAATCACCGCTAAAGGTTAGTGTTTCCAGAAATTGATATCCTTGGTCGGAAATTTCATAAACATCAATTTCTTTTGCCCAGCCAAAATGAGCGTTAATATGTTCTCTATCACTCGTAGTAAATGCTATTTTCATGTTCAGATGTCCGTGAATAAGTAATTGTTGATTTGAGCAAGCAGAGGTGCGGAGTGCGGAGTGCTGGGTGCTGAGTAAAAAGAATTAATTCCTCCTGCCTCCTGCCTCCTGCCTCCTGCCTCCTAATGACTATTAACAATTGCCCAATGTTTGTGCATTAATTCTTCTTCTCTTTCGATGAAGAGATTACCCATACCAAATAAAAGTTCGATGGTGCCACGATAACCGACTTTGGTAAATAAGCCGTTACCCAATCGGTCATAAATGGGAATACCTAAACGATACAGGGGGATGGAAAGACGATGAGCGATCGCCTTTATATTAGAATTACCCACCAGCAAATCACTACCTACAGCTAAATCTTCCAAGTCTTCTAAGTCCCCAATGGTGACGCTATTGATGGGCAGTTTTTCTAAAAGTGGCGATCGCGTTGTGGTGATGGCTGTATGTACTTGCGCCCCCATAGAATGCAGCAAGTGTACTATAGACCAGAGTAAATCCGGCTCTAATGCTAAAGATACTTGTTTTGCCCCAAAATAAAAGTGTGTGTCTAACATCGCGTCTTGTAATTGTCGGCGTTGACGGCGATATTTTTCAGGAACAGGGTTTCCACTTAATAAGGATAATTTCTGTAAAAATTCGTCCACAGGTTCTAATCCTGTGAGGTTGGTAAATACTTCGTAAGCTGTTCCAAACCGTTCCGCGAGAATTTTCGCCGCACCCCGCATACTTTCACCTAAAGCGATGGTGAAGGAGGAACTACCCAAAGATTTTAATTGTTTTAAGGTTGTACCACTAGCAGTAATCGGGCTAAAACCATCTTCTAAATGTCCATCCAGGGAAGCCCCCAAATCAGGAACGAAAATCGGTTCAAGTCCAAAAGCGGTGATAATTTCTCTAATTTCCTGTACATCTCCGGGAGTGAAAGCCGAACCAGCTAACACAGTGACTTGTTCCGGGATGATTCCCCCAGCTTTGGGAATTTCCTCAACTATACTTTCTACCGCCGAAGCAAAACCATCTTGCAACGCACCTTTAAAGTCAGGAGTAGGAGCAAAAGTAATGGCTAAATGATCTAATTCTGGGTGACGTTTGCGGATATCTTTGATAAATCTCTCAATATCATCCCCTCTGGTTTCCGTCAGTCCGGTACTACATATACCAATGATTTCCGGTTTTACCTTTTCCACCAAAGTGAGAATCCCTTGTTCTAAATTCTCCTCACCACCCAAAATCGTAGTCACTTCCGTCATTGCGGTAGTAGCCAGAGGAATCGCTTCTCGGAAGTGGCGGACTAACACCACCTTAGCAAAAGCCGTACAACCTTGAGAACCATGAAATAAAGGCATAGTTCCCTTTAAACCCAAAAAAGCCAAAGCAGCGCCCAGAGGTTGACTTTGTTTAAGCGGATTAACAGAAACAGTTTTTTCCGAAAAATGTGCGATCGCCATAACGTTATTCTCAAAAATATTACGAATATCAAGCAAGGGGCAGGGGGGATAAAATTCTGATATTTCCCCTTTTACCCAACCACCATTTTTAATTTTGAATTTGGAAATTTTTAATTACTCCCAAGGTGCTGGTTTACGAATCTGTTCCCACACCGGACTATATAAAGCCTCAGTTAATTCTCGCGCCATTTCCACCATCCCCATATAACCAGCATAAGGATGATGACGTTCTTGATTAATATCTAAAAAAGGAATCCTCGCCTTTAAAGCCGTATATTGGTTACGTCCCCCCGCAATCAACATATCAGCATTAGTATCTTCAATTAATTTTAGCAATTCCTTAGCACTACCCTTCTCTAACATCATCCCCTCAGTTCCCAACAGCCGCTTAATTTTGGCTTTATCTTCTTCTGTACTTTTCCGGGTACTGGTAGCGACAACTTCAATTCCTAAATCTTTAGCAGCAGAAATAATAGACCAACTTTTCACACCCCCAGTATACAAAACCACCTTTTTACCCTTTAGCTTTTCCCGATAAGGAGCCAAAGCAATATCCAAAGCAGCAGTTTCTTCAGCAATTAACTTTTCTGTGCGTACTCGTAAATCAGCATCACCTAATTTAGCAGCGATATTTCGCAAGCACCGATTCATATCATCAATGCCATAAAAAGATTCCTCAATGTAAGGAATATCATAACGCTCCTGCATTTTCCGCGCCATATTTAACAAAGCGCGTGAGCAAATCATTACATTTAACTTAGCCCGATGAGCGTAACAAATTTCCTCATAACGAGCATCACCAGTAATTTTTGATAATACCCGAATCCCTAACTTTTTAAATAATGGTAACACCCCCCACATTTCCCCAGCAATATTGTACTCACCAATCAAATTAATATCAAAAGGTGTAGTATATTCCGGTTCAACCGTACCCACAACATAATCTAATAAAGCCTCACCACCGAACCGATTACCTAAATTTTTACTACCAATAAAACCAGGAGCAATCACAGGCACAACAGGAATATTCAGCTTTGCGGCTGCCACTTTGCAAACCGCTTCCATATCATCGCCAATTAAAGCAGTAACACAAGTAGCATAAACAAAAATAGCTTTAGGTTGATAGCGTTTATGGATTTGTAGAATAGCTTGATAAAGCTTCTTCTCACCGCCGAAAATAACATCATTTTCCGTTAAATCAGTAGTAAAACCAGTTTTATAAAGCATCGGACCAGAAGATAAACTTCCACGACTGCCCCAAGAATTACCAGCACAAGCAATAGGCCCATGTACCAAATGAGCAGCATCAGTAATGGGAACTAAAGCAATCATCGCCCCATCAAAAGCACAACCACCTTGGGCTGCACCTGGTTGGGCTTGTTGTGAACAAGATTTATTTTTCTTTTCTCCCTTATTTTGATTATGCTCACATCCTGATTCATTGAGCAATTCATTTATTTTACTTTGAGTGCTTTTCATTTCTTTTCTCTTACTAGATGGCAGTTATTAACAGAGTGCAGAGTGCGGAGTGAAGAGGCAGGGAGGCAGGCGTTCCGTGAGCGAAATCGTCCGGGGCAGGGTGCAGGGGGGAAAGAAAAAAGAATTAATTCTCTGTTGCCTATTGCCTATTGCCTGTTCCCTAATGACTAATCCTATATTTACACAAATATCTTTAATAAATGGCTATTTATTTACCCAAGATTAAATTTTTTTATTTTATTTAGTGAGCTTTTAATATCAATTCTCATTTAGTTTCAAATTTAAGGTGATGATTACTTAATTTATTGTCATCAAATTAAAGATTTTATGACAAAACCAAAGCTAACATATTGAGGAAATAGGTTCTAAATGGGATAAAAAGTAATGAGTAATGAATTAAATAATTGCTAATTCCTAGCAAATATATTTCCTAATATCTTCGTGACATTCATCAGCAAGATAAGATAAAGCACGAAAACGCAAAGCTACCACTTCATCATACACAGGGTTAATTTTGCACAAAGCCGGAATGTGAAAAGTACGCCCAAACATAAGAACATCTCGCTCAAAAGGACAGCAACAGGGAATTAATTGACAAAGAAAATGAGCGAAACGCTGATTTTTAACTTGAATACCATTCAACCAGCACCGTAGAAGATGAAAAAGGTCAAAAGTACCTGGATGTTTATACTTAGTAGGTGCTTGGTAAGTATGGGAGTGTGTATGTGGAACGGATTCCATAATAGAAACTCCGGTAAATGCCAGTAGTGAAACTTGAACCAGGAGGCAGGAGGTAAGGGGGCAGGGGAGCAGGGGGCAGGGGAAAAGGAATTAACTGTTGATCAATTCGCACCTCGCACTCAGCACCTCGCACTCAGCACTCCGCACTCTATACTCCTTTCGGCTAAATCTTAGGAAAGTCTGAGCAGCCTTAGCTACTCAGAACTTGAAGGATAATTAAGTTATTTCTACCTGTTCCTTGAGTGATTCGCAGTTGTAGCGATTAGCGAACCAAGTCGTAAGAAATATCGGTCTTACCAGCGATGTTGGTGTTGCGATCGATTTCTTCAAAGATGGTGTTAACAATCCAGCTTAACAGGTTGATAGCACCTTTATAACCGATGGTAGCGTAACGGTGGTAGTGGTGACGATCCATGATAGGATAACCAATTCTGACTAAAGGAGTCTTGGTGTCGCGCCACAGGTACTTACCGTAGGAGTTACCGATTAATAAGTCTACGGGTTCAGTGAACAACAAGGAACGTAAGTGCCACAAGTCCTTACCACCCCAGATTTTAGCGTCCTTACCGAACTCGCTAGAATCTAACAGAGCTTGCAATTCTTTTTCAAATACATCGTTGGAGTTGTGAACCAAAATGTGTACAGGTTCAGCACCCATTTCCAACATGAAGCTAACTACACCGTAAACCAAATCAGGATCACCGTAGATAGCAAAGCGCTTACCGTGAATCCAAGCATGAGAGTCAGTCATAGCATCAACTGCACGACCACGCTCAACTTCTAGTTCAGCAGGAATAGCTTTACCAGTCAACTCACTGAGTTTCATCAAGAACTCGTCAGTACCCTTGATACCCCAAGGACGAGAAACAACAACCTCTTGCTTCCATTCCTTAGCAATGTACTCACGGGTTTTGCTCAAGGAGTAAGCTTGAAGAGCAACAGTAGCCTTAGCGTTGATAGAATCTGCTGCATCTTCTAACTTAGTACCACCGGGGTACATATTGAACTCACCATCGTTAGGTGCATCTACATAATCACTGTTGTCAGACAACAGAGTGTAGTCAAAACCGAACAAATCTGCAATCCGCTTAACTTCCCGGTTGTTTTCTACATAGGTGTCAAAACCAGGGATAAAATTGATTTTGCCATTGCTGGTAGCCTTCTTCTTACCTGCGGTCAGGCAAGAAAGAATCCCCTTCATCATGTTGTCGTAACCAGTGATGTGGGAACCAACGAAGCTAGGAGTATGAGCAAAAGGTACGGGGAAATCTTGAGGAACAGAACCAGCGTTCTTAGCGTTAGTGATAAACGCACCAAGGTCATCACCGAAAATATCATCTATACGGGTTAATTTATAGTATTCTGAACTTACGGAAATACTGTTGTGACCGCAATTACTCTAAAAAAGTTTATGGTAAACAGCAGTATTTTTGCTTGCAGAGTTTCATGATATTTAAGCAAAAAATAAGCAATGTCAAAAACCAAGCTAAACAAGGGTTTTCCAGCGTCTACCGTCAAAACTGCCACTACAGACGGGACATACCTCGGAACTATGAAACATTTAGAAAAGCAAGCTGTTAATACTGACCTACAACTTGAGGTTGCAATCAAAGAAGTTAATGCACGTCTCAAATCAGCAAAGACACGAGTATCTATAGTTAAAGTAGCTGGTAGTTTATATCTGCAAGCAACGTTACCTCTAAAACCAAATGATTTAGATATTAAAGGTAAAGGCACTAAACAATATAAAATTTCATTAGGAATACCTGCTAATTTTTTTGGTTTAAAAACAGCAGAAGAGGAAGCAAACGAATTAGCAAGACTAATAGCAAGACAACAGTTTGAATGGAATCAAAAATATTTAGGTAATAAACAAGAAAAAAAAGAAAGAAATTTCGGAGATTTATTAGACAGTTATGAAAATATTTATTTTAGTTCTAGAGAAAGAAATATTAAATCTGAAGGAACTTTTTTAAATTATATGGGGGTTTTAAGACAATTTGATAGAGATATTTTAGCGATACCGGAAAATCTCAAAAGGCAATTTGATTCTATACCTAATAATATTCCCAGTTGGAAGCATCGCACATCTATAGCCTTGAATCTATTTTGTAAAGAGTTTAATATACCTTTAACGATAAAGTTTAAACGTCCTAAACCTAAGCCCCGTAATATACCGGATGATTTGCTAATTGAAAATAGCTTTCTGAAATGGGAAGAATACGCTAAAAATAGACGTAATAAGAGACAAGAACAAGCAGATTATTGGTTAGTATTTAGATGGTTCTATGGAATGTTAGCAACTTATGGTTGTCGCCCTAGAGAGCTTTTTCTGCATCCTGATTTTAGTCACTGGTTATTAGATAATAGAACTTGGAAAGTTCATGAATTATGCAAAACTGGACAAAGAGAAGCATTACCATTATATGATAAATGGGTAGAATTATTTGATCTAAAAAATCCAGAAATCATCAAATTAGTGCAGAATTATATCAATGGTCGTGATAACACTAAAGGAATGCATACTCTTGGTGCTGCTTTATCTGACTGGTTTCAAAAGGTAGAATTAGGATTTTCACCTTATGATTTACGTCATGCTTGGGCAATTAGAGCACACTTAATGGGAATACCCATTAAAGCAGCAGCAGATAATCTTGGTCATTCTGTACAACAACACACAGATACATATCAAAGATGGTTTGGTCTAGAAAATCGCAAAAAAGCTATTAAACAAGCAGTAGACAAAAAAGATGAAATGGACGAACTCAGAGAGGAAATATTGAAACTAAAAGCAGAAAATGAGCAGCTAAAACAAGCATTGGCTAAATATCAAATGGCAGAAGTATTAAACAAACCATAACCAAGCATAAATATTTTTAAATTTCGGTTTTTAAAATTACCAAATTTGATAAGGACAAGAATAAATCTTGTTCCTTATAAACAAAAAAAATACAAAAAACTTTCCCTAAAAATGTTAAGATAAAATAATTAAATTAAAAGCATATAATTCATTAGGACATTGTACTTATTTAAGTAAAAAACAATCAATAACTTTTGCTCCTATCACTTGATATATATAGATTAATTTCTTGCTATGTAATCAAAATATAATCAATTTTATTAACTAAAAATTCCAAAAGTTGAATCTATCAAACTTGGGAATAATAAAGGTAATTGTCACCGATAACCTCAGCCATACAGGTGGTGCAAACAGCGATCATTTTGGGCTTATAGAGGCTGTAAGAGTTAGCCAAACCGTCGATCATGTTTTGCAGACCACCGAACACAGCAGCGTCTTCAGTCATGGAAGAAGAAACGCCGGAGAATGGTTCTTTATAGTGACGGGTTAAGTGGGTACGGAAGTAAGCAACGCAACCTTGAGAACCTTGAACGAAGGGAAGAGTACCTTCAAAACCTACAGCCGCAAACATAGCGCCTAGAGGTTGGCAACCTTTAGCGGGGTTAACGGTTAAAGCTTCACGAGCAAAGTTCTTTTCCCGGTATTCCCAACTTTTAGTCCATTCTGCTACACGTTCTACTTCTTCAGCAGTGTGACCGTTCTCGAATTCCTTTTTGTTTTGGAATAATTGTTGGTATTCTGGCTGGTGGAATAACTCAACGTGGTCTTTAATTTGTTCTGGATTCTGAGGCATTTCTGGATCTCCAAGCTTGCTGTGTGTTCTAGTTGAGGGATTGAGTATTAGCTGTTCTAACTCAGAGGGTTTAAGTAGAGACGCGATACTTTTTTGCTATATCGCGTCTTGTCTAGAGGGTGAGAAATGTGGCTCAAAATTCAGAATGCAAAATTCAGAACTTAGAATTTTAAATTTTGAATTTTGCATTCCCCACTCCTCACTGACTATTTATGTCTCTACTTATTGCTCTGGTGATTAAACAGCAGCTTTAGCTTTAGCTTTGGTTTTAGCTTCCTTGTTCCAAGGAGCGCCGATTAATCCCCAAGTTGGGTTGTTGAGTGCCAAATCCATGTCACGAGCGAAAATAGCAAATCCGTCGTAACCGTGATAAGGGCCGGAGTAATTCTTTTGATGGTTTAATGTTTTTAAATCAGGAAATGTTTACGTTTAACAATGTAAATAATAAACATTGTTTGTAAATCACAAAATTATTTTTAGTCTAAATATAGCCTAATAATCTCTCATCTCTCGTTCTCAGTCTCCGACTGGGAATGCAATCTATAGAGGTTCTGCCTCTAAAATTGAACCTTGAGGGTGCAAGTTTCGACCTTTGAGGTGAAGTTTCCGTGTTCTGATCTCGGCCTTTCGTGTTCGGAACACCAACCGTTAACAGGAAAGTAAAACTATGTTAGCTCAATACAGTGCATCTTAACGGAAAAGGATGTAAATTTACTGGACGGACTATAGTGAGAATATGAAAACAACTTTAGTACAAGAATTAGAGCAAGTAAATCTGCGTTTGAAGTCTGCAAAAACCAAAGTAACGATTAGAGCATCAAATGGAAGTCTGCAATTACGGGCTACTTTACCCATTAAACCAGGGGACAAGGACACTAACGGCACTGGTAGAAAACAATATAATATCAGTTTAAACATTCCCGCAAATCTGCAAGGATTGAAAACTGCGGAAGAAGAAGCCTATGAATTAGGAAAATTAATTGCCAGAAAAACCTTTATCTGGAACGATAAATATTTAGGAAATCAAGCAAGTAAACAGGATATTAAAACTATAGGAGAATTACTAGAACAATTTGAAACGGAATATTTTAAAACTCATCCACGCAATACCAAAAGCGAACATACATTTTTTTATTACTTTTCCCGCACTAAGCGATACACTAACCCCAAAGATTTAGCTACTGCGGAAAATTTCATCAATGCAATTGAAAAAATTGATCAAGAATGGGCTAGATATAATGGGGTAAGGGCTATTGCGGCTTTTTGTCAAACTTTCAAAATTGAGATTGATTTATCAAAATATGCAAAAATGCCAACTCGCACTTCTCGCAATATTCCCACAGATGCAGACATAGTTGCAGGTTTTTTCAAGTTTGCAGATTATCTCGATCATCGAGGAAATCAAGTTAATGAGGGCGTGAAAGATAGCTGGCAGCTTTGGCGCTGGACTTATGGAATGTTAGCGGTTTTTGGTTTACGTCCCAGAGAACTATTTATTAATCCTAATATTGATTGGTGGTTAAGTTCAGAAAATCTTGATTTAACTTGGAAGGTGCATAAAGATTGTAAAACAGGAGAAAGGGAAGCTTTACCTTTATATAAAGATTGGATTAATGAATTTGATTTAAGGAATGCCAAATATTTAGAAATGTTAGCAGAAACAGTTAATAAAAAAAATCAAAAGCATCATGCAGAGCTAACAGCTTTAACTCAGCGAGTTAGTTGGTGGTTTCGGAAAATTGGCTTAGATTTTAAACCTTATGATTTACGTCATGCTTGGGCAATTAGAGCGCACATTTTAGGCATACCAATTAAAGCCGCCGCCGATAATTTAGGCCATAGCGTCCAAATTCACACCCAAACTTATCAGCGTTGGTTTTCCTTAGATATGCGAAAATCAGCAATCAATCAAGCTTTGAATAAACGGAATGAAATTGAGGCTATGAAGGATGAAAATTTATTGTTAAAAATGGAGAATGAAAGATTAAAGATGGAATTGGAAAAGTTAAGAATGGAAATGGTTTATAAAACAAGTTAAGGATTGATTTGAGTATGTGTAGGGTGAGCATTTTGGCTAAAATCATGAATAAAAGCGAAAAATTATAAAAAATGCCCACCTACGTATTTTGTAAAAATAAAATCGGAATCATATATTATAAAAATATTATCAAAAATCACATTTCCAGCAATGACCAACCAACCCAACTCAGACTATGACAGTGCATGGAAAGAAGCGATAACCGTTTATCTTGAACCATTCATAGAATACTGTTTTCCAGAAGTTTATCAAGATATTGATTGGGAAAAAGGATATGAAACCCTAGATACGGAACTACAAGAACTCATCCGCGATGCAGAAACAGGGAGACGTTTAGCGGACAAACTGCTTAAAGTCACCCTGCGTAATGGAGAAAATGCTTTAGTTCTCATTCACATAGAAATACAAGGACAGGAACAAGACGACTTTGCAGAAAGGATGTATATTTATAATCATCGCTTATTTGACCGCTACTGGCTCAAAGTATTTAGTTTTGCAGTCTTAGGAGATGATAACCCAAATTGGCGACCAACATCTTATGGTTATAGTCAGTGGGGGTTTGAAACTCACCTCAAATTTCCCAGCGTCAAACTATTAGATTATAGCACTGACATCCTAGAACAAAGCAATAATCCTTTTGCTATCATTATTATGGCGCATTTACAAACCCAAGCCACTCAAGGTAATTCACAACAAAGATTTCAGTTAAAATTAAATCTAGTGAGACGGCTTTATGACTTGGGTTATACCGGAGAAATGATTCGTCAATTATTCCGGTTTATTGAGTGGATGATGACGTTACCGGAAGTACTGCAATCTGATTTCAAAACAGAATTAAAACGTTATGAGGAGGGAAAACGTATGCCTTTTCTGACTAGCTTTGAACGCGATGGAATTATGCAAGGTAAACTAGAAAATTCTCGTGAAAATATCATTGATATTCTAGAAACGAGATTTGGCGATTTATCAGAAGAATTGAAAAACGAAATTAATGTTCTTAATGATTTGCAACTCCTAAAAAGTCTACATAAACAAACAGTTACCGTTGCTTCATTAGAGGATTTTGAACAGCTATTACAGCCAAGTCAAGAAGAAAATTAATATACAGGGTTGGGTGAACAAAACCCAACCTTAAATATTAGCCAATTATTCCGGTTTATTAAGTGAATGACGACATTACCGGAAATACTGCAATCTGAGTTCAAGACAGAATTAAATCATTATGAGGAGGGAAAACGTATGCTTTTTCTGACCAGCTTTTACAAACCAATCGTGAAAATATCATTGATATTCTAGAAATGCGATTTGGTAATTTATCAGAAGAATTGAAAAACAAAATTAATGCTCTCAATGATTTGCAACTCCTAAAAAGTCTACATAAACAAACAGTTACCGTTGCTTCATTAGAGGATTTTGAACAGCTATTACAGCCAAGTCAAGAAGAAGATTAATAATCTGTAGGTTGGATAGAACAAAATGAACCCCAACATTAACTTAGGATGCTAAGGGTGTGTTGGGTTTCGTTCCTCAACTCAACCTACTTTAACTCAACTAATGATTTGTTAATTGCTGCGCCCGCTTTAGGAAATGATCTCACACTCGTTACTCACAATATCCACGAATTTGTAGGCTGATTTATTTTAATACTTGTATAATCTATTTAAAACTATTAAGTATAATTGTCATATTTACTGAGTTTAATTTATTGTTAAGCTTTAAGACATAACGCTTTAGCTATTATAAAAATTGACAAAGGAAATAGATATGACATATAGACTGTTTGAAATCCCATCCGAAAGTGGTAGTCATGCGGATATTGTTTGGGCTGATCCTGGTAGTGGCGATCGCAACGCTTACACTCACATAGCCTATGCAATTGAAACAACTGATAGTGAAAATAATGTAATTGATAGACGGGGTATCCGTTTCAGAAATTTGCGTCAGTGGAAAACAATTAATGAAAAATTCCCTGATGTGCGATCACGCATCAAAGAAAATGATACATATTATGTAGGTGAAAGTGTACTTGAAGACAACGAGCTAAAACCTCATCATTATATTAAAACAGTTTTGAGGCTTGGTGCATTAGAGCTATTAGCAAATATTTATTCTGGTCGTATTACTGCTAGTGACAAAGATCCTTTTCCTCATCAATTAGCATTGCAACAGTATGTGAAAACTAATGAATCTCGTATTAAGCGTATCTTAATTGCTGATGAAGTAGGACTAGGTAAGACTATTGAAGTAGGTTTAATTCTAAGAGATAAGCTAATTACACAAAACGATGATTTTCGTTGTCTTTATTTAACATCTGGTGGTTTGACAGAAGATGTTAAAGAAAAATTGCGTAGTGTTATTAAAGATTCTGGTAATGAAAGCATCATTAGTGTTGTAGATTCTTTTAGACAATATGGAGATTCTATTAGCCAAAAAGGTATTCGTATTGCTAGTATGCACGCTGCTAGAAGATACCTTGAAGATAGAAGTAAAAAACAATTACCAGCAGGAGTTAAACCTAATATTATCATTATTGATGAATGTCATCATTGTGCGAGTAATGCTTCTTTAAATGGTCAGTCTGTAGAATCTGCAAGTGATACAACACAAGCATATAAAACTGCCTATCAAATGATAGCAGGTAAATTTTGGAAAGACTCTGAAACACCAGAATTAGTAATTTTGATGAGTGCTACACCTTTTCGTTCTGCTCATCAATTTACAAATCTATTACGACTCCTAACACATCAAATAGCAGTACCAAATGCCTATGGAAAAGATATTGGTAAAAAAGAACTTCTAGCAGCAATATCAGAAGAAGATTCACCTGTAACAGTTATCTGGAGACAACAGGATGAGATTCGTAATTGGTCGGATAAACGATTATTTCCCCAATTAAAGATAGTTCGTCCACATCGTGAAGGATCACCAATTCTGGAAAAAACAAATGAAGAATATCTAGCAACATTAGAAAAAATTAAAAGAACTGTACAGAAAATTTATCGAGATCATAATGATAGTTTTGGAGGCTTTGCTACTGCACATCTTGAAACACGCTTGACAAGTAGTTCTTTGGCTGGAGCTTGTTGGCTATTTCGTTGGTGTGTTCGTCATCATTCTAAATGGTCAAGTGAGAAAGCATATAATTCTGATAATTCAGCTACTACTGAAATTCTGAGGACTTTAATTCGTGAAATATCTAAGAATTTATCAGAATTTGATATTGAGAGAGATACAATTACAGGATATGCAAAAGAAGTCATATTTCCTTCTGATGGTAATTTTGCATTTAAATCTAGTAATTTGAAAGATGGCAATATACCTGCTATTTATAAATTCCAGAAAAAGTTGCTGGAAAATGTAAATCAAAAAAATAATAAAGATGATAACGATCCTGATGACGAAGACGGAGATTTAGAAGCCACATCAGATGAGTTATTAGAAATAACAGAACTAGCTTTAAATCTATTAAGATCAGGTAGAAGTGTGGAAAATGCCAAGCTCAACTGGCTAAGAGCTATGTTAGAAACATATCCAGATTCTCGTTTTCTTGTTTTTACGGAAGTTCTACAAACTACTGCTATTATTACGGCAACTTTCCCAAAACAGAGTTTAGCTCTTACTGGTGGAATGAGTTCTGATGATCGAAAAGAAGTAGTTAAGAAATTTTATGATCGCAATAAAAATTACCGCATCCTCGTAGCCACTTCTGCTGCTGATGAAGGATTAGATTTTCAAGTAGCAAATAAAGTTGTGCATTGGGATATCAGTCCTGATCCAGCAATTTTGATGCAACGTAATGGTAGAGTTGCTCGTTTAGGTCAAATTTCAGATGTCACTGCTTACTACTTGATTTTAGAAGGTACACTAGCAGAAAAGAGAGATACTGCTTTACTTAAACGTCTAATAAAAGCAGGAGTTAAAGATCACCGTATGCAGCTGAAAATTTTAGGACAGCTTGATAATAAGGAACAAGAAAAGATTATCAATGCAGTTGATGAAGATAGCGATCAGGGTAATGTAGATCAAATTCTGAAAGCAGCACAGCAATATAGCGATCTGATGGAGAAAGAACTTCGTAAGTTAAATGAGCAACTGCAACCTCAAGATGTGCTTGATCGATATAAGCTACTGGAACGGCTCAAAGTTTGGCATGATTTGAATGTTACTGAATATGATCCTTACAAACATAAACTTGCTTTTGAAGCTAAAGAATGGCAACGTCCTGTTTTTGGAGAAGAGAAAACAGAGATGGAATCAGCAATTGCTGAAGTTTTGGCAATTCAGCACGTTAAAAATAAGAAAGATAGATTTAACTTTGATCCAGAATTTGGTCTTTTTAGTCAAGAAAAAAATCTCAATAAATTAGCAGGTTTAATGCCTTGGTTTACAGATGAAAATGAGGCTGGTATAAAACAGCATCAGCCTATGATTGGATCTGACCCTATAGGAAGTTTAACTCAATCTTTGGCTAGACTAAGACAAGCAGATTTTATAGCTGTTTCTGCAAACAACCTATCCCAAGATGTTTCTGATTGTCCAAATTGTTCTTACATACTGTTTGCAACTCATCCATTACGAGAACTGGAACAAAAGAAATCATCAGATTCTGCTAAATATCTGACTTATTATTGTTTTACTACAACTGATTTAAGTCAACCTATAAATCCTGATGGTGCTTCTGCTAAGGAAGTAAATGACATGATTACATTCTTAGAAAAAGAAATTACTCAAAAAGGTGCAGTCTCTCTATCATCAGAAGAAATTGAACAAGCCAAATCAGCAGGAAAGGAAATTTCTAAATGGGTGGAAGATTATTTCATTATGGGTGGTGATGATTTTCTTGATGATGAGTCAAGTTATTTTGTACCTATTCCTGTTGCTTTAGTTGCAATTGTTCATTAGACGCTGGCATTTTTGTAAGTTGTAAATAACGATCGCACCCCCAACAAGCGATCAGCTACGCCATTGCGTTTCGCCATCCCCCAACCCCCAATACTTGCAAAAGAAAAAGGGAGAAATACCTCTCCCCTACTCGCTGATTTTTAACTCAGGTGTTGCATAATTGCGGGATGAAATTGTAAAATGCAACTTAGATATAGCTACTATGGAATTAAACACCCATAACTTGTTTCACTTCTCCTAAAAATTCTTCTTCCAATTTCACTAACCCATCAACTACCAACAGCTTTTCCAGTTCTTCCACAGCCTTGCTTTTTAATTCCTGATCTTTCAATCTGTCAGCAATATCCTGAAGTAGCTGTCTGGTTTTCTGGGCATCATTTTTTACTGCTCTCACTTTAGGAATGGTTCTTTGCAGATATCCACTCAAGGAAATTCCTGATTCCCATTTTAGTTGTGCAGATTCATCCGCGATAAAATCTTGTTCAGCTAAGGAAATCAAATCATCTGAATACATCCCCAATAAACATAAATCTACTAGGGCTTCTTTTTGAGCTTGATTCCACTCACCAGATTGTAACTTCAGCAATTTTTGAAAAAAAGCTTGCATAACATCCTCTTAAATTTTGTCACCTGTTCCAAGTATGGATCATAGTATGCAAAAAATCGGTTGTGGAATTTGGGAAGAGTGGAAATGATGATCTCAAACTCCTAATTTAATTTCATTTTCAGCATTTCCCCAAGTGGATTCTTCAGCCGAAAACATAAAGATTTTCACTAGACCGGGAACACAGATCACATAACCACCCTGTTTAGTAATCGAGTTGGGAGACCAGGTGGTAATCCACCAATCTTCATCAGCTCCCTGACCAGGTTTGCCTTTGTCAGCTTTAGGAGCTCCCAGATAAGGTGTAGGAATGGGTAAAACACTCATCCAGTAATTGCGGTGAGCGTGAAGATGTTGGCCACTTGTAGATCGTTTGTATAAAAGGGTGTTACCTGCAATTTCTCCTACTTCAATAGTCGGATGTTGGGGTGCATCCCATCCGCTTAATAAAGGACGTTGTTGGGGATCTTGAATCTTGGCCATAATTTTCAGTATGTCGGGATTCACATCTACATCATCCTGTAAATAGGAAATCCAGGTAATACTTGAGTCTGCCAGCCAATAGCTAATACCTACATTAATGGCATTGGGTAAACCCCGGTTCTCAGGAATACGAATCAGAGGAACTTGATAGTGGTCTGTGATTAACTGGTTTTCACGGTAGTTTTCTGGTGTAGACGCATCATCCACTACTACCACAGGTACTCCCAAGGCTAAGAATTGAGGTAGCGATCGCTTTAAACAATGAGGACGATTATAGGTTGTTACGGTGATCGCGGTAGGTGGGAATGTGGCGATCGCATCTTGATCCTGCTGGGCTAATTCTCTATTTTTAGCCTCCAACAATCTCATCTCCTCAAATAATGCGGGAAGATGGATTGCCATATCTTCAGGTAATTGCAGAAATTGATTTCTAGCGTAAACCACAAATACTGGGTTGGCAAAAACTGGATGCAATTCCTTGAGTACATCTAGTATAAAAGCCAGTCCAATATCTTCTACCATTCCCTTATGAATTACAACAAATTCAAACTGCTTAACTGGTAAACAGTAAGCAACATGATAATGATAATTACCTGGGAAAAACTCCATAAATTCGTGAGGAGCTAATATGGCATCTAGAGGATTAGCAAAACGTTCCAAGAACAAACGAATTTCCATCCAATAGTTGTCTTCAAGAGGAAAACGCATAGTTGCTACAATTTAATATCTTATGTTATACAGCAAGTTTCCGGTAAATAAATTACAAACATTCTTTCTATCAAATGTAGAGATATTCCACTGGAACACCTCTACTCAAAAATCATACACTAATTCAGCAAGATCCTCTTGGTTAAATTTTATTTACCTACAATTGTGTTGAACCACTTGGACACTTAAATGCTGCGGCAGATGCTATCTTTTCAGTAACGGCAGGTGGGGTACTAGAAGCTGAGTCTGTAGCACAGGAAATTCTCATTGTCATAGCTTCAGGAGTACCTGGTTTTTCAACAACTACAACTCCAGTAAAGCTCTTCAACTCTGGTTGTTTAGATGTTGCTGTCATGATGACTTGGTTAGCATCATTTGATTCAATTTTATAGGTATAGTTAGGAGTATCTGCTTTGATTCCTAGTTGTAATTCATCAACAGATGTGGCAAATTTCCCCTTCTCCAGAAAATATGCCTGTTGTGCTCGTTCCATAGAACCAAGGTAAAGTTTACCTTCTGACTCCTTAGCTTTTTTTGCTTGATCGAGTAGGGGATCTACTACTGTACTTGGTGTAGTAGCAGCTTCGGGTGTTGTAGTTGGTGTTGTGGTAGAAGTAGTGCTGGAATTATTGGTATTAGGGTTTGAGTCACAGCTAACAATGCCAAATCCTAAAGCCATAATTAAGCCTAACATTATTTTGGCAGAACTGATTTTAGTTGCCCTAAAAATACCTGATTTAAGTGTGTAATTGATCTGAAACAAGTTGTTCATAATTAAATGTGATTATCTACTGTTACGTTTTTAACTGCTTTCTAAACTATTGGAACAGATAGCTAGTCAATTATACTGCTACACAAATTCAATTAGTGTAAAAAGGAGGATAATTAGTTCATTATGATACTATTGCATTCTTCTAATTTATGCAATACATTCGTAAACATTCTGCGTTGATGGTGAAACTCCCACCCTAAGTTATGGCAATAAAAGTATCTACAACTTTTTAATTCTACTTATTACAGCAAATTGCTGGTAAATGAAGTACAAATGTTAGTAATAAAACTACATACCAAAGGAGTTTTAACCCTGTTCCCTGTGATGCCTGCTCTAAATTTTAGTGATTATTTCTTCCTGTATTTCAGTTCCACAAGACCAGATGAGTAAGTTTGTACAGATATCAAATCGAGCTTTATTTCTGGTAAAGATTGGTAAAGAGAAATACCAGAACCTAAAATAGTTGGAATCACTGTAATGATGTATTCATCAACTAAACCCTGGTTGATAAATGAAGAGACAATTTTTCCTCCTCCCACTAACCAAATTCGTTGATAACCTTGTTTATTCACATTTTTCACAACTTCCTCAACACCACCTTTAACAAAACAGATATCGGTGCGGTCTGTTGATAAATCTTGACTTGTTAAAATATAAGAAACTTTGCCCGTATAAACCCAATCTCCAAAGGTCAAAACTTGTTCATAAGTGTTAGAACCCATGATTAAAGCATCAATGGAATCGTAAAATTTGATGTAGCTATTATCTTCACCATCCTCCCCAGGTTGTGGTAGCCAATCAATACTCCCGTCTAACCTGGCAATGTATCCATCTAAACTTGTTGCTATATAAAGAATAAACTCTGTCATAGCTAATTGACCCTAAAAACTAGGATCATTTTAACCATTGCGCTAATAGACAAGAGTTATTTTTGTGATTTCTTTAGTCTTTAATCAGGGAAAGCAACACCAGTCATAGGATCGCGGATATACAAACCTAGTGTAAGCGATCGCATCACCTCATCCCAAATCGGTGTTAATTGTTCCGCTTGATCTGCCCAATAATCAAAAGTAATCAAGCACTGAATATTTGAACCTATACCAATACAAGTTCTGGAAAAAGCTTCTCTTGGTTCTGCTTGGGTATCAATAAACTTAATTTCGCACCAGACAATTCGAGCAGTTTGCCGCTTAACAGTAATCACTTCCCCCCTTTCAATAATATTCCGGCTGTCTTCTTCCATCACTTTCTTCAAAGTGGCTTTTAGCGGAAATAAGCTCCAGTCATGGGGAGGTAGCTGATTAAACGACACCTCTAAACAGCAATCATCATCAGGTGGTTGTTTATCCAAGAACTTAAAAGATTTTTCTTTTGGTTCAAACACCCAATCACTAGGAACATTGAAGCGAACAGCACCCCTATTAGCCACAAAAATTTTATAGCCAGATGGAGCTTCCCAATGATGATCCGGCTTTAATTCTAGCGTTTGTTTAATCCATTGGAGGTCATTTTTTTTACGTTTTGCCATAGTAATTTTTGTAAATCCGCTCTTTTATTGCTTTGCCTATACTAGCAAATTGTCAGAGATTCGGATCTAAACAACAAGCAAGTTTATTACTACTTCAAGAATAGCCAATACATGAAAATCAGCGCAAAAAACAGATCCCCAACTCCAGCCGATGCGGTTAGTAATGGTAAATCACCAGTTAACCAGAATGTTAAGAAGATCAAAGAAATTGCCAACTTACAAGCCGCAACAATAGCAATATAGAAACGCTCAGGTTTTGCACTCAGCGCCAGCCAAAAGTATGATATGCCAAAAATCAGAATCCATGCAGAGATGATTGACAAGTAGAAAGGATGAGTATTCCCAGGTAATTTAAAAATGTCTCCTTGACCAAATATAGGCAATGCAAATACAACTGCTCCCAGCAAGTTCATGATTGCAGTAGTAAATAAGCAATAGCGAAACCAAGACTGCATTTTTATCACCTAAAGACACCTCTACAGAGGTATAGATCCACTTAGATTTTGAGTCAACTAAATTTAACAAAAGTATATTTTCTGAGATTATTTAGTGCAAAATTAGCTTTTTACAAAACAATGACTGCATTAACAATTAAAAATCTTCCAAAAACGCCGTAACTGTTATATAAAAATAAGGGATATTTTGCCAATTCTCACGCTCATTAACCAAAGTTTCTTCAGAGTGCATATCTATTGTGTATCTATAGCCATAATTATCTGTATAATATCCTTTTCCTGGTGTATTACTACCATTTTTTGTCACGAATATTGACTCCCAACCACAGCACAAAAACTTAAGTTTAGACATCTGAAACTTTTGCTGTAATAAACTTTCTACTTTTGCAGCATCTTTCCCGGAAACTCGATAACGAGCTTCTAAAGCATCTAAACCTACATTTTTAGAGTTTTTACATTCTAAAAATTCTAATTCTTGTGGTTTATCACCAAATTCTAGTAAAAAATCTTTGCAGGTAATTTGGGCTTTTAACTGTACTTCTTGATTGGCTTGAGAAACTAATGAATAAGTAAACAGACTTAATCCGATAGACAAAGCTAACAAACTTGTTCCCACAACTATTAACGGCAATTTTTTCATCATCAATCAAAAATTATTTTGTCCAATTTTCTAGTATAAAAATAATATTTATAAATCGTCAACTTGTTAAAGAGTGCTGTAACTTCCCTGCCGTTGCGAATGGCAGAAGGTAAAATTTTGTAAAATATGTTATGTAGTTATCTTGACTATTACAGGGCAGTTTACGTAAAATCTCGAACAGGCATTTAGAATACTTAATTCAGGAGTGAAAACTTGAAATATAATTTTAACAAGCTATTTCAGCTATTTGTGAGTTTTGTGCTAATTGTTTCCGTTGTCTTTATTACTGATGTCAAAGCAGAAACTCTCACATTACCAACAGCAACTACCTTTGTTGTTTATGGTGATATACCTTACATGGTCAAGTTAGCAGATGGTAGGACTGATAAAGAAGTATTAGAGCAAGATATAGCACCACAAATTCGCCAACGTGCTGATATACCTTTTGCGATTCATGTTGGAGATTTAGGTCGTCCACAAGATGCCTGTTTTGATAGTTGGTTGGAAGAAAGCAAGGCTCTTTGGGAAAATCAAATAGTTAAACCCGTATTTTTTACACCAGGGGATAACGATTGGACTGATTGCGATCGCACAAATCTCACTGTCAGACAAAGCGAACTCGCCAGACTTGATGCTCTTCGCCGCATCTTATTCAGCCAACCAAAAACCCTCCCTCTTGAATGGCAATATGAACAACAATCTACATTACCAGAAAATGAACTTTGGCGGTATAAAGATGTACTGTTTGTTAGTCAACATTATATTAGTACAAACAACGGTCGGGAAGAAATCCTGCTAGATGATCCACAGACAGCTTTGAAACTCGTAGACGAGCGAGATCAACAGAATCAGATATGGTTGGATCATGCCTTCAATCTGGCGAAAAGTTCTGATACAGCAGCCGTCGTTGTAGCAACCCAGTTAGATCCCTTCGGGCCTCCTAACGGAATTGATGACACACTCACACGATGCTTAAATAACCCTGCTTATAGAGATTTTTGTGTGCATTTGCAAACCCTCGCATCTGAATTAGATAAACCAGTATTGCTAGTGCATGGTGATACTAACGCCTATTGTTTCGATCAACCTTTTTCTACAGCCATAGCCCCAAAACTCTGGCGACTGAATGCACCAGGTGACTATAAAGTGATTGATGCTTCTTTAGTATCATTTGATCCCACCAGTTCCGATCAACCCTTCAAAATCACCGGACTCTTATCTGGCCAAGTACCTCCGCAAGTCTGCGATTATGGCTACTAAACATTTGATTGGCGTTGCATAATTGCGGGATGATTTTGAGTGTAGAGACGTTCCTTGACGTTCATACAAGGATTTTGAATGTATGCAAAATTGTTTTCATCCTCAAAATCAGCAACGCCGATTTAAAATTAGGGGAGAGGTATTTCTCCCTTTTTCTTTTGCAAGTATGGATTGTTTGGGGGTTGGTGGGTGGTAATGCGGTTTAGACTTTTTCTACATCTTTAATAGTCATGATTGACATAAAACCTACTGCTGCTTTTTCCACCTTGATCAATTTGGTCTAAAAAAATTTATCATAAAAAAGTTTCTTATTTAACAGATTTGCTAATAATCAAAATTGCACAACTATCTCCAATCTATATAAAATCAGGATTTGGTTGTTTGCAGTTACCATCTAACAATGTTATTATAGAACATAATTAAATACATTTAGGCTAAAAATTAACTCCTCTTGATTCTACAATTAAAAAACCTCAGATTAACTCACATTTCCACCAATATTATCAGGTTCGGAGTAATCCCAAGAGTGCATTTGACGGAAAGGTAAGCCCATCTTTTGGAAGACATACTTCTCTTTCACACCAGAAGCGATTAAATCTGGTTTCAGAGCTTTTACAAATTCTTCAAATTCAAATGCAGTTACGTCATCGTAAACGATGGTACCATTTTCAATGTAGTGAGTGGTACGTTTGTAGTCGTCATTATGAGCGAACTCATAACCAGTACCTACCAACTTCATACCCAAATCTTGGAAAGCGGGTACAACGTGACGGGGACGCAGACCACCAACCATCATTGCTACAGTCTTACCTTCCAAACGAGGACGGTACTTAGCAAGGATCGCATCCATTGCAGGCTGATACTTAGCGATAACTTTCTCAGCGTTTTCTTGGATCTTAGAGTCAAACTTAGCAGCGATTTCACGTAAAGAAGCAGCAATCTTGGTAGGACCGAAGAAGTTATACTCCATCCAGGGTATACCGTAGGCTTCTTCCATGTGACGGCTGATGTAGTTCATGGAACGGTAGCAGTGGATGAGGTTGATCTTCACGTTGGGAGTCAACAACATCTCGTTGATGGTACCGTCACCAGACCACTGAGCAACAACGCGCAAACCGATTTCTTCTAATAAGATCCGGCTGGCCCAAGCGTCACCACCGATGTTATAGTCACCGATGATTGCTACGTCGTAAGGGGTAGACTCAAACTTGAGAGTACCGTCTTTCTTAGCTTTGTCAGCTCTGGGGAATACCCAGTCACGGATTTGGTCGTTAGCGATGTGGTGTCCTAAAGACTGAGACACACCACGGAAACCTTCGCAACGTACAGGAATAACAGGCTTGTTGATTTCTTTAGCAGCTTTCTTAGCAACTGCTTCGATGTCATCCCCGATTAGACCGATGGGACATTCAGATTGAATAGAAACACCACGGTTTAAGGGGAATAATACTTCTAATTCTTCGATTAACTTTAACAGTTTCTTGTCACCACCGAACACG
Source organism: Nostocaceae cyanobacterium (assembly GCA_035299225.1). Classification (GTDB taxonomy): domain Bacteria; phylum Cyanobacteriota; class Cyanobacteriia; order Cyanobacteriales; family Nostocaceae; genus DATGXB01. The sequence continues at coordinate 24,663 of DATGXB010000224.1, forward strand.
ATGTCGCGTTCTTGGAAGTCGGAGGTGAAGTGCATGGTACCGAAGGTGTCAACACCAGTTGTACCTAAGTAGTAGTTACGACGACCAGACCAAGACCAGTAACCGCAACCTACAGGACCGTGGCTGATGTGGATCATGTCCTTAATAGGACCCCAAACCACACCTTTAGAACCTGCATAAGCACAACCACGAGCAGTCATTACACCAGGAAGAGATTTGATGTTAGACTTAACGCCGCAATCGCTCTTACCTTCTTCGTATACGTTTAAATGCTTTTCCCGCTTTTTAGCAGATTTTTCGGGGTAAGCTTTGAGAACTTCTTTAATTAGTTCTTTTCTTTCTTCAACAATATTCTTCTTTTCTGGAGGAGTCATATCTAGCCTCTCTTGCTCCTAAGGATCTCGGATGGGGAAGGGGTTGGGGACTCATGTCCCCAGTGGGGGTAGAAGGAAAGGAAGGTAAAAGGAAATTATGTAGAGTTTTCCTTTTTCCTATTCCTCAATTACTAAATACTACTTAGTAGCACCTGCGGGCTTACCGATGATTTCTTGGTGCTTGGTGTCATCGTCTAATAGACCGTATTCGATCAACAGAGCTTCTAATTCATCCATTTCCATTGGTGTAGGAATGGTGAGTTTGTCGTTGTTGATGATCTTCTTAGCTAATGCACGGTACTCTTGACCTTGGTTGCTGTCAGGAGCGTACTCGTTAACGGTCATACGACGCAATTCTGCGTGTTGAACGATGTTGTCACGAGGTACGAAGTGAATCATTTGGGTGTTCAAACGTTCAGCCAAGTTCATGATTAACTCGTCTTCACGGTCAACCTTACGGCTGTTACAGATCAAACCACCTAAGCGCACACCACCAGAGTGAGCATATTTCAAAATACCGCGAGCGATGTTGTTAGCAGCATACATCGCCATCATTTCACCGGAGGTAACGATGTAGATTTCTTGTGCTTTACCTTCACGGGAAAGATGAATAATTTTATTTAAAAAGCTAATAAATGTTTATTTTTAACAATGTTTACGGTAATCATTGTGAGGAAAAGGACAGTTTTTTTATGAGGGTAAATCTAGGGTAATAAAAATACAGGAAGCATTTGCCGATTTTAAACCAAAAACCCTCACAGATGGAGAATATTTAGGTAGAATGCAACTGGTAAATGAGCAAATAATTAATATCAAAACTCAGTTAGAGGCGGAATTAAAAGCGGTAAATTTTAGACTGAAAGCGGCTAGGGTTTGTGTTTCTGTCCGACAATCTGGTAATTGTTTACAGTTGAGAAGTACCTTACCTATTAAACCGGGGGATATTGATAAAAATGGTATGGGAACAAAGCAATATGATATTTCTTTGGGTATACCTTTTAATTTTGATGGTTTAAAGACTGCGGAGGAAGAAGCGCAAGAGTTAGGCAAAATTATTGTTAGAAAACAATTTCAATGGACTGATAAATATTTAGGTAAAACCAGAATTAAAGCTAAGTCAAAAAGTATTGGTGAGTTAATTACTGATTTTGAAAATAATTATTTTGCAACTAGAAAACGCACTCTGAAAAGTGAAAATACTTTTAATAACTATCTTTATATCGCCCAAAAGCATTTACCGAAGGATAAACCAGCGATAAATGCTAATTTTATTGAGGCTGTGCAATGTTGTAGTTCTTCTGATAGTGTGAAAAATGAATTAATCAAGGTGATTCGGGTGTTGTGTAAGTGTTCGGGGTTGGAAATTCCAGAGTTAAATAATTTAAAGATTAAACTTAGTGCTAAACGGCAACGGGATATACCAACTGATAGGGAAATTGAACAGGAATATTTAAAGTTTGAAGTCTATGCTTTAAGTCGTCAGAGTAAGTTGATTAGTAGGGAAGATAGAAATAATTGGCAACTTTGGCGCTGGGTTTATGGGATGTTGGCGACTTATGGATTAAGACCTAGAGAAATTTTTGTTAATCCTGATTTAGATTGGTGGTTATGTTCAGAAAATGTGATGAATACATGGCGAGTAAATGAGGAATGTAAGACGGGAGCAAGGGAAGCTTTACCTTTATATCCGCGTTGGGTGGAGAGTTTTAATTTAAAGACTGACCAGGAGGCTATAAAGTTATTAAAAATGAAGATTGTTGATAAAATTACCAGTAAACAAATTAATGCGGCTCGACATGGTACGGATAGATGGTTTAGATTTGTAGGAATTAGTTTTCAACCTTATGATTTACGTCATGCTTGGGCAATTCGGGCGCATTTGATGGGGATTCCGATTAAGGCTGCTGCTGATAATTTGGGTCATTCTGTAAATATGCACACTTCAATTTATCAGAAGTGGTTTAGTTTGGAAAATCGGAAGGTGGCTATTGAGGAGGCTATTAAGAAAAAGTCAAAGTTGGAGGAGTTACAAGAGATGGTGATTCAGTTGGAAAGGGAAAATGAGAGGATAAGAATTGAAAATGAAAGATTGAGGTTACAGATAAGTAATCAAGAGTTGATGGGAATGATTAATTAAAGTTTTACAGTAATATAGCATTCCTGTTTGATTTTTGGAAAATACTGAGGTGGGCATTGACTATAGTTTTCTGCTTCTGTTCAGTGTTTTACCAAAAAATGCCCACCCTACACATACCTGTAATATAAATTTGGGGTGAATTTGTAATCAGTGTTGAGGCAAAATCATTTACACAATTCAAGATGATTTTTCTCAAGGAAGGGGACACGGCTGGATATTTATTGGTTTTGCATTGAAGTTTGTTTAATGCCGTGTCCCTACATTATCATCAATGTAAAAGCCAATATCATGTTATTATTTTGTCTGGGTTAATATTTATCATTAATTTAATTATGGAGATGTTTGCCTGTTGTTATGGCAGTGGTAAATTTTGTAATCATAGCCATAAATTGCGGGTAAATTTTGGGTATTGGTGATACATTTTTTTACTTCTTCTGCTAGGGGTGCATGAAAGTTAATCAGCCATAAGTCAAAGGTTTGTGGTATAGTTTTTAAGGTATTTTCTAGAGTTTTTGTAGAGGTATTGGGGTCTTGTTTTTGATGGGCTAGGAGAAATTGAGGGTTGATTTTTGCATGAGAAAATTTTAGTTCCCAGGCGATTCCCATCATTTCACCGGTTTGAATTAAGCTTTTATGGGTGGTGGCAATGAGAATGGGAAATTGTGAATTTTGTTCAATTAAGGGAACTAATAAATCAGGGCGGTAGTATTTACGATAACCGAGATTAGAGGTAACTGTAATAGAGCTAATTAATCCCATGAATAAAATGAGAATTACGGCTTTTTTACCACTTATTCCCCATCTATGAATATTTTGATTTTGATAGCAAACTGCTAAACTAGCTCCTAGTAAGATGATGATAGCAGGGAAGTAAACAAAGTTGTAACGAGCGCCTCTTGTGAGGTCAATACCTAGTATATAGGTAAAGATCAAAAATAAGGCGATCGCACTCCCAACTATCCCAGTAAACACCAGAATCATCAAACTATTTCCAGGTTGTTGTAATTGTAACTGCAAACCACGTACTAAAAGCGGTGTTACCCAAATAAAGAAAATCAGCATTCCTAACCCAGAAAGAATGATGATTGTTAGTTGCGGTGCTTCTATTGGTAGCAAAGATATCATTGTAATCAATGCGGCAAAAAGCTGAAAAATGGGGCTAATCCAATCTAGTCCAACCCGTGAACCTTGAATCCAATCAGTTAAAGAACTGCGGTAGGGATTTTGTAAAAAGCTGGGTAGCCAAACTAAACCCGCTATACCAGTACCTAATACAACTGCATAGATGCGCCACCACGGAGGGGAAGAGAAAATAGGAATGTGGGGAAAATTGTTTTTAATCTGCGGTTGTGTATGATGATACCAAGCGAATAGAATTAAAACAAATGCTTCAGCGCAAAGGGTAAGGGTGAAGAAATAATGAGTTGCAATTCCTAAAGCGTTGATGACTAGCCAGGAAGTTGCTACAGAAAGGGGTAATTGTGTATGGTTTTGTAGGTGGCGAATGGCAATTATTAAGCAAATTAAGGAAGCTATTACCCACAAAATCGCTAATGTATAATGACGGGCTTCTTGGGCTATAAATATACCATAAGGTGAAACAGCCATCATTGCAGCAGCGAGATGTCCTACTAATTGAGAACGAAAGGCTAATTTACCTAAAATATAAGCAAGGGGTATTGAGAGTGCACCTAAGAAAGCGGGAAGCGATCGCACTGCAAACAACGATACTAACCCTTCTGGATGGGGAAATAGTTTGATCCACAAATGAGCTAAGACAAAATACAATGGTGGGTGGGTATCTTGTGTGATGATTGTATGAATCACATCCCCTATACTAGCCGTCGGATTTAGTTGGAGTGGTTGCAATAAAATATTAGAAGATATTACTTGATTCAGGGGTACTGTTAAAAAAGTATTTCCCAAACTAAATACAGAAGTAGCAAATTCATCAATCCAAGGGGGTTTTCCGGTTAAGTTAGCTAAACGTAAGCTTAAACCAATAATAAACCACATCAATAATAGCAGAAGATGAAACCAGCCAGTAGAGACGCTAGAGCGCCTATTCAATAATTGCATCTGTTCTCAATCATGATTGTCACCTGCTAACATTAACTCAACGCGAGGGTTAAGGGATCTCTACCAAATTGGGTAAAAATTATAAGATAACAGGACTATAAGCGTTAAGGAGTATACCATATAGAAGTCAAAATTCAATAAAACCTGTACATTAAGCTTTTAAGTTGATATATTTTATCAAATAAAATGCAATTTATAGATTACAATTATGGAAATATAAAGAAATTAAAAATTATGTCTTATAGTCAGTTTAACACCATTGGTAAAGTTAAGGAAGCTTTTGGGTTAAAAACACAGGAAGGGGGGCGGTTTATTCCGGTTGTTGAAGCCATTGAACCTTCTCAGACATTAAAGGATTTTTTAGCAGAAAGTTTACCTATTGCTGCTTCTGCGAGTGAAAAAGCGCGTTCTGAGGGGATTATTTACCCAGTTTTATTAGAGGTGAGAAAAATTTTAAATCGGCAAATTAGCTTATTTTCTGGGGAAGATTTTACTGTTGATGAGGCTGTGGGATTAAATGGAATTTGTGATTTTGTGTTGAGTCGTTCCCCGGAAGTTTTGGAAATTGAAGCACCTGTAATGGTAATTGTGGAAGCAAAAAAAGCTGATTTAAGAACTGGGTTTGGACAATGTATTGCTGAGATGGTGGCCGCACAAAGATTTAATGCTGCAAAAAATCGTCCGGTTAATGTTGTGTATGGTGCGATTAGTAGTGGTACACAATGGCGGTTTTTAAAGTTAGAAGGTGATACTGTTACTATTGATTTGTTAGATTATCCTCTCCCACCTGTAGAGGAAATTTTAGGTATTTTGGTTTGGATGTTGCAGAATGGATAACTGATTTAATTTTTCCTGTAATTGTTGAAAAACTAATTCACCATCAACAATTTTACCATCACGGATTTGTTGTGTTCCCTCAGCTATTTTTTCTCTTAGTTCTATGAGTTGCTTTTCTTTTAACCTTTTATTACAGTCAGCAGCAAAAGCAAGACAATCTTTAATATCTTCTGGGGTGAGTTCCGAAAAGTCTTCGAGAATTTCGGCTTCTGTCATTCCACTTGCAAAATATTCTAAAATATCATCTACAGTTATTCGCATTCCTCTAATACAAGGTTTTCCGCTTCGTTTACCGGGTTCTATTGTGATAATGTTTTGGTAGTCCATAAGCTATTGTCATGTAAAATAGGTGAGATTAAGTAACATTTTCTAATTCAGGAATGTGCTCATTTTCGTAGTTTTCAATTAAAACTCCAATGACTTCCATTAGTGATGCAAGTGGATGAGTTTCATCTTCACCAATTTGATCAATAAGAGAATCTAGGATTTCTATTAGGTGTTCATATTCCTGTTGAGTGTGAGGAACAAAAACGTTTTCGGCAATTGATGACCAAGCGTTAATTGTTTGTTCAAAATTGAAATTTATGCTCATAAAAAGCCAAGCTAATTCTTATTTATAAACATCTCCTCTTGCACCAATTGTATATATTCCAATTTCCGCATCTTCTAGACTAATTGTAAAGATAATTCGGATTTTGCCAATACGCAATCTATAATATCCTTCCCAATCTCCTTTCATTTTCTTAATGTCAAGTTCTGTAAATGGAATAATCCCCTGTACTTCAACATAAGTCAGGAGTTGAGCAAGTTTTTCCCGGATTTTTTCAACATCTTCAATATTTGCTTTTTCTAAGAACTTAATCGCGTTCTTACGGAATTTTATTGCCATTTTTCACCCAATCTGTCATATCAATTGTTTCTTCATCTTCATAATCTGATGGTGAACCTAACTCGGCGTTTAGTTCTTCTTGTTCTTCATCACTTAGATATGGTATGAGAACTTGACAGAGTAGCATTCTTTCTTCTCGCAAGACTTCGCGGATACTTTCTTTAATTAATGCTTTCAGTTCTTGGTTTTCCATGAGTTTTTTGATTGAAAATAGAAATATTATAACATAGTGCGATCGCATTCCCAACAAAACCACCCACCCAAAAAGGCGTTAGCGAAGCTTACCGAAGGTATCGCATCCCACAAAACGGCTGAATGTGTGATCGCATTCCACACAAAATGGCTGAAGGTGCGATCGCATTCCCAACAAAACGGCTGAATGTGTGATCGCATCCCAAACAAAACCACCCACCCAAAAAGGCGATCACTCTCCTGTTAAAACCATCAGAAAGGCGTTATACCAATTCACGAAAACCTTGAGAATAATGAATTGCTTGTAGGGGTTTAGCAGTGCTAAACCCTCCCCCGGTGTTTGTATCACTATTAAAGTTAAACGGTATTAGCGTTCGCGTAGCGTCTCGCAGAGAAACTTACTTAAGGTTTCGCATTCCAAACATATCGGTCTTCAGTTTCTATTATGCTAGATTGACTTATCAAGTTCTAAAACCCTGACCTGATAAGGATTTTCAAGATTTTTATTAAAAAACCTTGTTTATACTTTAAAATTGATAAAAGCCTTTACTCTCAAGATTTTCAAGTTATTTAGACTAATGTTTAGCATAACAAGAACTGAAGAACCCATATTTTTGGTTTTTCCTAATGCACTAGACGAAACCCAACATTTATCGGTATTTGTTGGGTTGAACGAAGTGAAACTCAACCTACTAAATGCAGTTTTGCATAAAAGGAAGAGTAAAGCCAAAATTAATTAGTCCGACCAATCTCAACTACTAGACCATCTAACTTATACAACCTCTTAGCTTCTTCTTGAAGGCAGCTCATGATATCAGTATTAGTATCATTATTAACAAGTAGATTACTGTGAGGTCTTTCAAAATAAAGATTGCCGTTTCTATCAACAAAGCGATCTAATTTTTCGTTATTGATTGTTACTATCTGCCAATCTACTATCGTCACTAGATTTCCTTGAGAGTCAGTGATTCTTGCAAACATATATGGTAAATCGTTTGTGTGAATGTTGAGTTTCTTTGGTTTAACTTAATAGCCATCAAAAATTACTTGTAAAGAAGTATAAAGGTTGTAAAAATAAAAGCTCAGAAAAATATTTTCTTTATGAGCAATTCAATCTCTATTTGTTCTTACAAGTTATTTTAAGCGGCTAGACTTTTGTTTTCTAACCTTATCTGAATTTATCATGTTTTTTGTTTGATAACAATATGTTAAATCATAATTTTTTTAAATCAACTACTACTCTAGTAATCTATAAATCAAAAAATGTGTATTAGTCTTGACCGTAGGGAAAAAATAGGGTAATTCAATGAAGAAAAATAAAAGAAATGGGGGATTTTGTTGATTTATTGTAGGGCAAAAATAGGGTGAGGGAAAATGGAAAGCTGAGGGTAATAGGAATAATAGAAAATTAGGGAAGGGGGGCTTAAACTTCACGGATAGGCATAGCGAAACCACCGCAAACAACGTCACCTAATACGTCGTAAGATACGAAGTCTAAGTCTTGGTAAGCGCCGTTTTCTTCTAAGAAGTTGATAGCGGTGATGATACCACGACCTGCACAACCTACACCGGGTTCTGGACCACCGGACTCTACGCACTTAACACCACGGAAACCGGTTAACATTACTTCGTGGAGTTCGAGGTCTTCAACAGCGCCTCTTTCAGCAGCTAGGTGTAATACGGTGGTTTGAGCTTTGGAGTGCAGCATCAAACGGGTGGAGTCAGCTTTAGGGTCGCAACCTACGATCATGATGCGTTGACCCATTTCAGCCATTGCTGCGAGGGTGTTTTGAGAGGTGGTGGATTTACCGATACCGCCCTTGCCGTAGAATGCTATCTGTCTAATTCTTTCGTCAGTCATTGTTCTGTTTTCCTAGTATTAGTTGGTTGTTTGATGGGTCTGTCTTTTGTCTGTTGGTTCTCACGCCTATTGATCTACGGCAGTGAGCGTGGGTAGAACGTCGCTAGGGTGGCGATCGCTCTACTGTCCAAAATTTTGGTGTGTTGAGCATGGTGTTTATTTGGTTTTCAGGATTTCTGACTAAACTGCAACGACTATAATTTCTTTACTGATGCGATCGCGCAATCTCGATTCAATCGCTATCTTTAAGGTGGCGGTGCTACTGGGACAAGAACCACAAGCACCTTGTAATTTGACTTTTATCTTATCGCCTTCTACATCGTAAAGTTCTACATCTCCCCCGTCTGCTATTAATACGGGTCGGACTTCTTCATCAAGAACTTTTTGAATTAGGGCAATTTTCTGAACATTGGTTAATTGTTTAGTTTCCCCAGAATTAGTAATTTCTGCTTTAACTGGTGCGTTAGAATTGTTTTTCGTAGCGGTGGTTTTCTCTTTCTTCACTAAACTTATTATATCATCAATCTTGGCTAAACAAGAACCGCAACCGCCACCAGCTTTTACATAATTTGTTACCTGTTCCGCACCAGTAAGACCATTTTCCTCAATTACGCGGCGAATTCTGGATTCGCTGATACTAAAACAGGTACAAACTAAAGCCCCTTCGTCTTCTTCATCATGGTGAGCTAAAGGAATGCCCCGATAATTATAGATGGCTGCTTCTAATGCTTCCTGTCCCATAACAGAACAGTGCATTTTCGCTTCCGGTAAACCGCCTAAATACTCAGCAATTTCTTTGTTAGTGACTTTTAAGGCTTGATCTAAAGTCAGACCTTTAATCATTTCTGTTAGTGCGCTGGAAGAAGCGATCGCACTGGTACAGCCAAAGGTTTGAAAACGAGCATCTAAAATTTTATCTGTAGCGACTTCTACTTTTAGGTGTAATCTTAAAGCATCACCGCAAGAAATACTTCCTACATCTCCAGTGGCAATCTTAATACCAGCTTCGCCCGTTTCTTCAATCACTCCCTGATTTTTGGGATTGTAAAACAGTTCTAATACTTTTTCTGAGTAGTCCCACATAGTTGATTTTAGGTTTTTGATTTTAGATTTTGGATTGTGGGCAGGGGGGCAGAGGAGCAGGGGGGCAAAGGAGAAAAACAAAAGAATTAATTATCTGTTGCCTATTGCCTATTGCCTGTTGCCTAATGACTGTTCCCTGTTCCCTGTTCCCTGTTCCCTAATTTAATGATTAACTAAAGTTTGCTCGTGTTGTTTCAACCAACTTGCATCATCATTTTTAAATGGTGAAATCGAGCGTAAATGTTCAACAATTCCGGGCATAACTGAGATTACTTGGTCAATTTCGGCTTCTGTAGTGTAGCGACAAAGACTAAAGCGAATTGAGCCATGTAAGGTTGTGTAGGGTAAACCCATTGCCCGTAAAACGTGAGAAGGTTCTAAAGATCCGGAAGTACAAGCAGAACCGGAAGAAGCGCAAATTCCGTGTTTATTTAAGTGCAGAAGTATGGCTTCACCTTCTATATATTTAAAGCCTATATTAGTGGTGTTGGGTAATCTGTGTTGAGTGTCACCGTTAACTACACAGTCAGGGATTTTTGATAAAAGCGCTGTTTCCAGGCGATCGCGCAATATTCTTTCTTTCTTGGTAGCCTCTTTTAAATGTAGGAATTCTAATTCAGCTGCTTTACCTAAAGCAATAATCCCTGGTACGTTTTCTGTACCTGCCCTGCGTCCTCTTTCCTGGTGTCCACCAATCAACAACGGACGGAATCTCACACCACGACGCACATACAAAGCACCGATACCTTTGGGAGCGTGAATTTTATGACCAGATATAGTTAACATATCTATGGTACTGGTCTGCATATTCAGAGGCACTTTACCCACAGCTTGCACAGCATCAACGTGGAAAATAGCTCCATATTCTTTAGCCCGTGCCCCGATTTCCTCAATGGGGAAAATTACGCCGGTTTCGTTATTGGCATACATCACGGTAACTAAAGCTGTGTTACCTGTTAAGGATGCTTCCAGTTCATTTATATCTAACTGTCCCTGAGAATTAACAGAAAGATAAGTAACTTGATAACCTTGAGTTTCTAACTGTTTGCAGACATTTAAAACTGCGGGGTGTTCTACCTGGGTAGTGATGATGTGGCGTTTATCTGGTTGAGCTAAAAGTGCGGCGCGGATTGCTGCATTATCACCTTCAGTCCCGCAACTTGTAAACACAATTTCTGATGATTCTGCGCCTAATAAAGCGGCGACTTGTTCTCTGGCTTGATTTACAGCTTTTGCCAGTTGTCCGCCAAAAGTGTGCATACTAGAAGGATTGCCGTAGTAGTGCACAAGGTAGGGTAACATTACCTCGACAACTTGGGGATCTACTTTAGTAGTGGCATTATTATCGAGATAGATGCAATTCTTTTGCATAGTTTCCAATTTAATATTATTTGAGTAATTCAGATTAAGGAGGCAGAGGGGCAGAGGGGCAGAGGGGCAGAGGGGCA
>DATGXB010000225.1:0-56549 GCA_035299225.1 Nostocaceae cyanobacterium
GGGGGCAGGGGGCAGGGGGAAAATAAGAATTAATTCCTAATTACCTGTTGCCTATTGCCTATTGCCTATTGCCTGTTGCCTATTGCCTATTGACTATTGACTAATGACTAATGACCGAATCTTATTGGCTACTATTTCCGGTTGTTCCAACATGGCCAAATGACCACAGTCGGGAATTTCAATCACATTATCAGCAGTGTATTGAAACAGCCAATGAAAACTAGCTAAATGGCGGACATATTTAGGCTCCATCACTTTATCCTCAGCACCAGCCAGAAAATAAACTGGTTGCTTGAGTTGTGATACCAACTGCGGTAAGCGGTTAACCTCTTCTTCAGTAGTGGAGTCTAGTAGTGTACCTAAAGCAGCTTCTAGGTCAGCTACTACAAAATCAATTACCCTTTGTTTTGCCCAATAACGTTCTAAAGGACGGGCTACACTAGCTCTAGTAAACAGTAAATCAATTAAAGGCACTTGGGAGAGCCAACGTGGACGGACTTGTAGAAATTTTTGTCCTGCGGCTCGAAACTGCTCAAATGCCTCTTTGAGATAAATTCCTCCACCTGCGTTAATACAAATTACCCCTTTAATACATTCAGGTAATTTAGCAGCTGCCCACAATGCTATAGTTCCTCCCAAAGAGTGACCAATTAGCCAAGCACTAGAAATATTTAACTGTTGGAGGAGGACAGCCAAATCTTGAGCATAGACAGATGGAGTATAAACAGAATCTAAATTAGAGTTAGTAGTTAAGTTATAAGAAAAAAGCGATCGCTCAACATCACCTGTAACATGACACCCAGACTCCCCAAAACCCCGCAAATCATAAGATAAACACTGAAAATCTACAGATAAGCGCGAAATCACAGGCTGCCAGTATCCACGGCTATTAAGCCAACCATGAATAAATACTAAAGCACTTGGGCAAGATGTAGGAGCTGTTAGTTCGTATGCGTGTGGAACGCCTAAAATTTCTATGGTTGCCATAATAGTATTGTAAAACTTCGCTCAATTTATAGGCAAATATAGTCATCTCTAGTTATTAATTACAGAGAAGTCAGCTAAAATCACCTATACAGACTTTCTTGAGCAAAGGGAACTGAGCAAAAATGTTGTTGGACACAAGTAGGAACATAAGTTAGTATATATTAACTAACATCCACAGAGATTAGCTAGTGTATGCAAGTGGTCGAGCGGCATATCATTCAAAAAAATCATCCCCATTATCAGGAGATTGATCAGTTATGTTTTGCTGCCAAAAACCTCTACAATTATGCTAACTTTCATCTTCGCCAAAGTTTTATCTTTGCTCAAAAATATCTCGATTACAATTGTTTAGCAAAACAATTAAAATCCACAGAACCATACCAAGCCTTACCAGCCAAAGTTGCCCAACAAGTATTATTAGGACTACATCGCAACTGGTCTTCTTTTTTTGCAGCAATTAAAGCTTATGCAGAAGATAAATCAAAATTTTTAGGTAGACCGAAATTACCCAAATATAAACACAAAGAAAAAGGGAGACATTTATTAGTTTACACAGCTCAAGCAGTGAGTAAACCAAAAATGAAATCTGGGTTGATTCATCTGTCACAAACACAGATTTACATTCCTACACAAGTAGACTATATACATCTAAACCAGGTAAGGATTGTTCCCAAAATTAACCATTATGTAGTAGAAGTTGTCTATGAAAAAGAGGAAAGGGATTATGGTTTAGGCAGTAATGCTATAGCCGCGATTGATTTAGGAATAGATAATCTAGCCACCTTAACATCAAACCAGCCGGGATTTATACCAGTTCTGGTATCAGGGCGGATTATTAAATCAATTAATCGTTATTATAATCAAAGAAAAGCCAATTTACAATCTTTACTACCAAGTCATCAAAAGACATCTAAACGACTACAAAGTTTAACTAAAAAACGAAATTTTCGAGTAGATGATTATCTGCATAAAGCCAGTCGGTTAATTATTGACCATTTAGTGAAGTGTGGGATTGGGACTTTAGTAATAGGTCAAAATCTATTGTGGAAACAGAATGCTAATTTAGGCAGCAGAAATAATCAAAACTTTGTTTGTATTCCCCATAGCCGATTTATAAAGCAGTTGAGTTATAAAGCTCAGTTAGTAGGAATTAAGGTGTTAATTACTGAGGAGTCTTACACCAGTTTAGCTTCTTTTTTAGATCAAGATACCATTCCCACTTATGGAGAGAATGACGAGAAAAAAGTTAAATTTAGTGGTAGCCGAATCAGAACTAAACTTTATAAAGCAGGTAATGGTTTATTGATTCATGCTGATGTCAATGGTAGTTTGAATATTTTACGTAAAGTAGTCCCGACAGCTTTTAGTCTAGGGATAGGGGGCGTTGTAGTTCGCCCCGTCGGGGTTATTCCCGGCAAACGAAAGGCATGAGATATTTGTCTATGTTTTTTGTAACTATCTTACCCTTCCAGCAAAATAGGGTTTGGGGTATGGGGAAAGTTATTGATTATATTCCTATCCCACAGCAAATCGCCCCCTACTTCATTTTTCCCCTTACCCACCTCAAAAGATAGATGAATTAATTTTAACAGTTAAAAACTATTGACCTAATAACCTCTGTCTTACTCCTTCAGCAATTTTGTGACCTAAGTATTCAGGAATTAAGCTTTCATTTGGCCCTAGCAAATAGAGTATTAACCTTGTACGACCACGCCAAACCAGCAAATTAGCATTTACTACTAACAGGTCTTCTTGCCAAATTGCGTACATAACTTTATAAAATAGTCCCGGTTGATTATCAGCTTCAATTACCAATGCCGGAAGATGAAACACAGGATCTACATAAAACTCGGTTTGTACCTGCTCTAAACCTGCATCAAGGTTAAACTCTACTGCTAACATCTCCTCTACTTCAAATCTACCTCCTAATGCCTCCCTAATTGCACGACAGACATTTTCCGCAGTTTTATCCGTTAGAGCTTTGCTACCACGAGATACCAGTAACTTAATAAAAACTAACATTGGAGAGCGAATCTGTCCATACAAGCTTAAACCATGAATAGTTAATCCATAAGCTGCTAGTACGCCAAAAATATCGCTGAGGAGAAAAGACTGGTTACGATAGGCAAAATGCAGTGCACTTTTACTACCTTCCGGTTTTAACTCAATTACAGCACGTTTAGTTTTATACAGACGATAGGCCAGCCGTAAATTTTGCAATTGAATTTCGCTGCTAACAAATTGCTCATAAAATTGGGGAAACGCTCGGTTAAAGCGTTTGAGAAGTTCCAGTGTCGAAGTTTTTAAACCAGAAGTCATTGTTTGGGGTAAGACCTGCTGCCTTGTTAAAAATAAAAGTAAATACTGTACTATGTACTATTGATTTACGCTGATATTTTTCTGCTAAATAGCTACTTGAGCAATTTCTCTTTAATCTTGTCCACCTGAAAAATCAGAAAAATCTCAGGTGTTGGAATACTAGAATACCTCTAAAATGTAGTATTTAGATTTTAGTTGATCAGCAAATAAAGAAATAAGCAGTTGTGCAAAATTAATTTCCTACGCGGAGTTAGGGAACTCTTAACAGGGAACAGGGAACAGGAAAAGAAGTTGTGTAATTAATTCTGCCTAATTACTTATAAAAACTCAGTAAGTAAAAATTAACTATATCTTGATCAATCCTGAAATAAACTTTATCGTTAGAATTAATACAAAAATTATCAATTTTACTGAGATAAGTAAATGGAGAAAAATATTTACCAAAAATTTACCAAAAAATTGGGTTTAAAGCCCCGTCCTTTGTTGTTTGAACCCAGAATCTCCGCACTTTTAGGGCGGGGAGTATGTCAATGTCATTAGTCCGCCTAGTGTTAGCAGAGGATAGCAATCTCAAAGCTGTGCAACTGCTACATTTCTCTTTAATCTATTCTCTATGAAATTGTGTGATTTGTTTTGCATAATTGCTTACAAGTAGTGGTGCAAAATTAATTTCATTCGTGGAGGCAAGAAACGGGGAATAGGGAACACTTCGACTGCACTCAGTGCGGTGCAGGAAAAGAATTTGTGTAATTTATTCTACTTGATTACTTATGTGGCTATTTTTCATCAGTGTAGCTACAGCATAGTAGAATAGTTCAAAAATAAATATCTGATAACAGCACGAATTATGAATGTGCTTGCTCAAGATGTAAATTACTGTAATTGCAGCAGAAATACAAATCTATGAAGACAAAATGCTAAAGTTAAAGATGATTGGTTTCCAGCATACTCTAACTACCAACTAGTGTTACTACGTTCAACTATACTTAATTAAGTTTAAATGTTGAAAAGGTCTATAGTAAAGGTGGGTTAAAGTATGTATAATCACTTTAACACAGTGAATACCAATTTAGTCATACTACCCGAACCACGTTGGCATGGGTTTTTGGAAAACTTGGTTTAATACTTCTGAATCTGTAGCGACAAATAAAACAACTGCCTTTGAAGAGTATTCGGCTGAGGCTAGAGGTAACTCTAATTCAGCTAAAGATCAGATAGTTTTTAGTACAGAGCGAGATATCGATCTGTATGAACTAGAAGAACTCTGTGACTCAGTTGGCTGGTCACGTCGCCCTCTAAGAAAAGTAAAAAAAGCCATTGAGCATAGTTTTCTCGTGGTTTCCATGTGGCAAGTTAGAGGAAACCAAAAGCGCCTAATTGGTTTTGCTCGTGCTACATCAGATCATGCTTTTAACGCTACTATCTGGGATGTAGTAGTTCATCCAGACTTTCAAGGTCAAGGGCTGGGCAAAGCATTGATGAAATATGTGCTCAAAAAGCTGAGGAATGAAGAAATCAGTAATGTCACTCTGTTCGCTGACCCCCATGTTGTGGATTTTTATCGGACTATGGGATTTATGGCTGATCCAGAAGGCATTAAGGGAATGTTTTGGTATCCTCACTAAATGTTAACAGCAAGAAAGTGGCAGAAAATTAGCTGTAATACTCATAACAGTGATCTTGCCTCTTTGCTTATTCTGGAAATTTTGTCAGGCTAATGTGATTGTAAAATGCTATTGCTAAACAATATCTAGCCAAACAGATTTTTTCTGAGTTAGAGGGTTGGCATTTTCTGATGACTGTGATATAGTAAGACTAATGCTCAAGCAATATACAATTGGCTTTGTGTGTTGTTGTTAGCAGAAAGACTAAGTAAATTAACCAACTCTTTTCGGGATGTAGCGCAGCTTGGTAGCGCGCCTGCTTTGGGAGCAGGATGCCGCAGGTTCAAATCCTGTCATCCCGATTTTTTAGTGAAGATGTGGCCTTATAAAGATAACTGGCATTAACTATTGCAGCATGGCTGAAATAATTATCCAGTTGAAAAACCTGGAAATTGCTATTTAATCAACTTTTTGCCTGTTTGAGCAAATTAAGGAAATCTCAGAAAATCTTTAGATACTGTCTTGATTTTTACAAGCTTCTTTGGTTTAAAATTTAGCTAAATTAAATATTCTCAATGTTGGAACGATCGCCTAAATCAGTTCGTCACTGGCAAACAAGAAAAGCGATAAATTCGTTTTTTGCTATAAACAGCAACATATTAGACCTTTCTGGCCTGTTGTAAATATTTTAGTAGCGATGTAATTCAATTGATGATGGCTATACTATAAGAATTTATGATGGTTCAGATATATGGCTTTTTAGCAATTGATAGTTAATATCTAATAGCAGCCATTATATTTTTTACGGTACGGTATTGCTTGGTAACTCAAGCTAGTTGGTATTAAATGTATCCAAGCATTTGAGCGATTGTTGAAATTATTGCAGCTGTTGACACTAGGAGTATTCATGAAATCATTAGTTCGTTGGGGCCTAAAATTAGGTGTTGTAGGAAGTATTATGTTAGCAGGATTATCTGGTATGGGTAATCTCCGTGCTATGGCCTTACCAGAAGCAGAAGTAGTAAAAACTTTACAAGACGTTCCTGTATTCACTTTGACAAACCCTAAAGGTGAATTTGTGGTTTTGTCTACAACAAACCAAAATAAGACTTTTTCTCAAATTGGGTTTTTCGTTAGTCAGCAAGATGCGAAAACATTTTTAGAAAATCGGCTCAAAAAAGAAAATCCCCAGTTAGCCAGTACAATTCAAATTAGACCTATTTCCTTGGCTGATTATTATAAATTAGTGATGGAAAATCGCAAGAAAAAAGATTCTTCTTTAATTTTTACTGTTGTACCATCACCAGCCCAGGTAAATTCAGCTAAAACTTTGCTCAGTGCCAGTGGTCAACAGAATCCGCAAATTGGTGTACCTCTATTTGTCCCTAAATTTAAACAAGACAATAGCTATTTGACTATTTCTCTGAATCAAACAAACGAACGTTTTATTCCCTTTTATTTTGAGAAAGAACAAGCTACAGCTTTATTAGAGGAATTTAAAAAGGCCAGACCTCAAGAAGCTGCCAACACAACCATTGAAGTGGTAGATTTATATGGAGTGTTGGAAACTCTTACCACTAGCAATGATCCTGGTGCGAAGAAAATTTATTTATATCCTTCACGGGAGTCTATCAAATTTATCCAATCGGTTCGTGCTAATCAACCCGCAGGAAATCCAGCATCAGGACAAAGAAGATAATCAAATTTTACTCCCCGGTTTAGACATGGTAGAGAAATGTTTTTTGGTTTCTGGTTCACAGCTTTGGCAATGGCGAAATCAGGCTATTAAAGAGGCGATCGCTACTAATGTCCCACCAGGGGAGGTGGATTGGTTATTACAAGAAATCGCTGGTTTAGACCGCTTGGCACTGCGTTTGGGGACTGTTCAAGATTCGACACAGATACCTATGCAACTGTCTTTAGAAGAATTGGATCAGTTGTGGAAAAAACGATTAAGCGATCGCTTTCCTGTACAGTATCTTGCTGGTGTCACACCTTGGCGACGGTTTAAACTCGCAGTGTCCAATGCGGTGTTAATTCCTAGACCAGAAACAGAACTTTTAATTGATTTAACCCTGTCGGCGGTGGCTAACAGTCCAATCAAAACCAGGTTAGAACAAGGACTCTGGGCGGATTTAGGAACAGGAAGCGGGGCGATCGCATTAGGTTTAGCCCAAGCTTTACCCCAAGCCAAAATTTGTGCAGTGGATATTAGTGCCGATGCTTTAGCGATCGCGCAAAAAAACGCCCAAAATATAGATAACTTTAGCCAGAGAATCGAATTTTATCAAGGTTCATGGTGGCAACCACTAACACACCTCAAAGGCCAATTTAGTGGCATGGTATCTAATCCGCCCTATATTCCTAGTCAAATTTTACCCACATTGCAACCAGAAGTATTTGAGCATGAGCCTCATTTAGCGTTAGATGGTGGTGCAGATGGTTTAGATTGTATTCGTCATTTAATTGCCGTTTCCCCTGATTATGTGCATTCTGGTGGACTCTGGTTAATAGAAATGATGGCAGGACAGGCAGAAACAGTGCAAGAATTATTAATAAATAACGGTAATTATGAGCATATTCAAATTTACGCCGACTTGGCTGGGATCGAGCGTTTTGCTGTGGCTTATGTGAAATGATTTGATGAGAATAAAGGGAAAAAGGTCAAGAAATTTTATATAATTTATTCTGTTTAGTAGAATTATATTTTTTTAATTTGTAATTTGTAATTTGTAATTCCTGACTATGACTAAAGTTGATTTAGAAGCTTTGATTACAGGTGCTAAAGATGGGAAATTAGTGAGTTTTCCGACAGATACCGTACCTGCATTAGCAAGCTTACCAGAAAAAGCAGAATTAATTTATGGAGCTAAACAGCGCAGTCTGGATAAACCATTGATTTTAATGGCTGCAAAGGCTGAAGATATTTGGCCTTATGTGCGGGGAAGTGATTTAGAGTTCAAGATTTGGCAAGAAATAGTCAATAAATATTGGCCGGGGGCTTTAACTTTAGTTTTACCCTCCAGTGAACTTGTCCCGATGGTGATGAATCCGCTTGATCCCACTACAATTGGTGTGAGAGTGCCAAATAGTGCGATCGCTCAAAATATTTTGGCACAAACTGGGGCTTTAGCCACCACTAGCGCCAACTTATCAGGACAACCTGCTTTATTAACAATGGCAGAAATTGCGGTTCAATTTCCCCAAGCACTGACTTTAGACATCAACCCAGAAATAGCCGCTTTGGGTTTACCCTCCACCGTAGCTAAATGGACAGGAGAAACTTGGCAAATTTTACGCCAAGGTGCAATTAAATTATAAAATTTTGCTCATAATCATAAATAGATGGTTAAAATATTATTTTGTCAGGTTTTTCCTCACTAGAAATTTTCCTGAGTCTGGCTTCTTATATTTAACTCTAAAGTTCAGAACGACCAAAATTTATGAGTATAAGCAACTGGCTATATTTAGGAGTGGGAATAGCAATAGGGGCTAGTTTTGGTTGGTTATTTAAGCGATCTGCTAAAACCACATCTAGCACATCTTCAGAAGTACCAGAAACAGCTACAAAAAAACTTCAGCAGATGCAACTAGCCTACCAAATGGCGCGAGAGATGAGCCAGTTTAAAGCGGGTTTTTTAGCCAGGACTACTCATGAAGTGCGATCGCCTATAAATGGGATCATTGGTTTGCATCAATTGATTTTATCTGATTTGTGCGAAAACCCAGAAGAAGAAAGAGAATTTATTGCTCAAGCTCATGAAAGAACATTAAAACTGTTAAAACTAATTGATGAAATTTTGAAAGTTGCCAGAACTGAACACGGGACAAATAAATTAGACATTCAGGTGCGATCGCTCAACATGATTTTGCAAGAAGTATATGATTTAACTTATATGCTGGCAGCGAATCGTAATTATCCCTTCAATTTTTTAATGCCTGCGTCAGAAATTTATGTTTTAGTTGATATTTTATGGTTACGTCAAATTTTAGTAAATTTAGTAGACTCAACTATTGCCAAACTGGAGGAAGGTAGTATTTATCTTTCTAGTAGTGTTAATTATCCTGAAAATAAAGTTTATATTTGGCTGGATGTACCAAATCATGGGGTAATCAGCAGCGAACCCATAGATTTAATTAACTCAGAAATAGTACCTTTAGAAACTATTAAAATTACGCCCGGAATGAGATTATTGCTCAATCAAACTTTGTTAGAAGTCATGGGAGGTAAATTAGAAATAGTTGCTTATCCTGAAGAAAATTCACAATTAACTAGATTACAAATTACTGTTCCTCTAGCTACAGCAGGGAACAGGGAATAGGGTTAAAAGTATTTTCATATAAGGCTTTGTTCCCAAAATTTGTACCTCATTTACCTGAAATTTGCTGTAATTAGCATGAATTGTATGGAGAGGGACACATGAATGTGGTGTCCCAGATTTTGGATGTTTAAACTTTGAGTGATTCTGAAAGTTGAATTTCCTCTGTTGCCAAACTAGTTAAATCAGATTGATTGTATAGCACCATTGTGACAGTAGTATTAGTTTGAAAACCAATTTTTTCATAAAATCTTTGTTGGTTAGTGGTCATCAGATAAACTCGCTCTACACGCATTTGGGGATGACTTAAGACTGTTTCTACCAACTTACTGCCTAACCCACTATTGCGATAATCTGGATGAATTACCACATCCCAGATTGTAGCGCGATAAATGCCGTCGGAAGTTGCTCTGGCAAAGCCAATTAATTTTTCTCCGTCCCAAACGGAAATAACTGGATTGCTATTGGCAATTGCTATGCTTAAATCTTCAATACTTCGTCCTTGAGCCCAGAAAGCGCAGATATTTAATAAATCTTGTAATTGATACAAGTCAATTTCCGAGTGGCGATCGCTAAAGTGAATTTGAGGATAGTTCATCTAGACTCACCCAATTTTGGCAGTATTCTTCATTGTTAAGTCATATTTTGCTAAAAATGCACAAAACTGTGTAGAGATATGCAACGAATTTCAAAATTTTCCTAATTTGCTGATTAATAATTTAATAGTTTACCACAAAAACAGGGTTTGAAGCCCCGTCCTTCTAGGACGGCTTTACTTAGCAGAACTGTTTCATTGTTGGATTCAAAGCCGTTGACTTATGCTATAATATTGGCATGAAAACACTGAAATTTAAACTGTACGAACATAAGCGGAATAGATACCTCAAGCGCATGATTAACATCGCTGGGGTCATCTATAACCATTGTATTGCTCTACATCGTCGCTATTATCGAATGTGGGGTAAACATCTAAGTTCTACAAAACTACAGTGTCATATCGCCAAATTAAGAAACCGTAATCCATCGTGGCAATCAGTAGGTTCTCAAGCAGTACAGGATATCTGTCAACGCATTGAGAAAGCCTATCAACTGTTTTTCAAACATCACAAAAAAGGAGTTAGACCACCAGGGTTTAAGAAAATCAAAAAATATAAATCATTTACCCTTAAACAAGCTGGTTATAAGTTTATAAGTGGTAACAGGGTTAAGATTGGGAATCGTGTTTATAAGTTTTGTCAAACTAGAGAAATAGAAGGGAAAGTCAAGACTGTAACCATTAAACGCACTGCATTAGGTGAATTGTTTATGGTTGTAGTAGTTGACAATGATTCAGACCCAGAAATCAAATCAACGACTCGTAAAATAGCGGGGTTTGATTTTGGGCTAAAAACATTCCTAACTTGCTCGGATGGCACAAAAATTGAATCACCCCAATTCCTGAAACAATCCCTAAATGCTATCAAGAAAGCAAACCAAAACCATTCTCGGAAATTAAAAGGTTCTCATAACCGTGAACGAGCAAGAAAGAACTTAGCTCGCAGACACGAAGATGTATCTAACCGCAGAGGAGATTGGTTCTGGAAGTTGGCGCATGAACTAACTGATAAGTTTGATATTTTGTGTTTTGAGACACTGAACTTAAAAGGAATGCAGCAACTTTGGGGGAGGAAAATATCAGATTTAGCTTATGGAAATTTTCTTCAAATGCTAGAATGGGTAGCCAAGAAAAAAGGAAAACAAGTTATTTATATAGACCGATGGTATCCGTCTAGTAAGACCTGTTCTCATTGTGGTCATGTTCTGAAAAGTTTAGATTTATCTGTTAGAGAGTGGCGTTGTCCATCATGTCAGACAATTAATGGACGGGATGAAAACGCCGCTATAAACATTTCTATGGTTGGGGCATCAACCATTGGGTTAGGCGATGTCAGACAGGTTATGCCTGCAATTGCTGTTTGATCCCAGAATCCCCACGCCTTTAGGCTGGGGAGTGTGTCAATGACAAACCCACTTCCATAAAGGGTGAGTAGGACCTTGACGACGAATACGATAAACTTGATTTTCTAGACGTTGCTTTTCTTCCACTGGTAAACCCATAGTCATATTCCGAATTTGCCAAGTTGCTACAGCGATGGTGATGGCTATACAAAAGGAAAGGCCAAAAGTTGATAAAGGATGAAACAATAAACCATAGCGTAAAGCTACCCAAGTAAAATACTGTTTCCACAAGGCTATTTCTGCACGTAAATCCCACAAACAAAGAGACCCTATAGTTAACCACAAACAGCCAACAAATAACCATCTTCCGTATAAAGTCAATTTGTATAGCTTTTGTACTTGTTGAATAAAAACTGAGTCGGGTTGATTATAGTCATTAGTCATTAGTCATTAGTCATTAGGGTAAATTAACCTATTCAATTTTGAAACAACTAACATAGATTTAGGTATTTATAGGTTTTTAGTAGGCAGTAATTAAAACTAGAATTAGAGTGTAGAGTTATAATAGTATATTTTGGCTGTTAAAAGCAATACAGTAAGAAAAAGATTAATTTCTTGACCTATATGTAGAGGCAATTTCTTCATCACCCCTACATACATCGTCAATTGCGAAGAAATAAACGATCTAACTATCTGGTGAACTCAAAACGGGATCAACAGCTTCTGTCATAGATTTTTCTGTGCGTTCTCTCCACCAAGATAATAGTGTGCTGGCGATAAAAATACTAGAGTAGGAGCCAGCTGTAAAACCAATAATCAAGGCTAAAGAAAAATTCTTTAAAGTTTCACCACCGAAGAGAAAAATAGCTAATACAGCTAACAATGTTGTCAAACTAGTATTAATTGATCTGGATAAAGTTTGATTAACCGCATCATCAACAATTTGTGGGATGGATAATTGAGGATTAATTTTCAGGTTTTCACGAATGCGATCATAGATTACTACAGTATCATTAACAGAAAAGCCGATTATTGTCAATAAAGCCACAATAAACAAGCTATCTATTTCTACATTTGCGACTAAACCCAAGAGAGAGAAAGCCCCAGTTGTCACTAAAACATCATGAAGTAGAGCAATGATGGCAAATACAGCATAATCTAACTGAAAGCGTACAGCCAAATAGATAATAATTCCACCAAAGGAAATGAGCAGAGCTAATAATCCTGATCTAAATAATTCTCTACCCAGAGTAGGCCCTACAAAGTCAATTTGATTTTTTTGGGGGTCAAAAGTACCGATTTTTTCAGTGAGGGCTTTTTTCAGTTCTGCACTTTGATTTACATCTAAATTTTTAGTGCGGATGGTGATGCCATTGTCTAATCTTTTGCCATTTTCTTCTTCCGAAATGACTTGAATGCTGCTATCACCTAAACCGAGAGATTTTGCAACTTCTCGCACAGCGTTAATATCTATTGGTTTGTCACAATTTCCCGGTTGATTACAGTCCCGAACAAATTGTAACCGACTGCCTCCAATAAAATCCAAACCTAGACGGAGGGGTGCTTTAATGTTGGGATTTTGCCAAGAAATAAGCATGGAGGCAATTCCAGAGAGAATGACCACTGAGGAGATTGTCCACCAGAGCGATCGCGCTTTGTTAATACTGAGTCTCATTGTGCTACCTCCTCCTGATTCTTAATGGAGAAGTTGGGACAGTAAAGCTCTGGATTTTTCAATGCTGGAATAGAAATTGCTACAAACATCAAGGTACGACTACAGGTAATAGCACTAAACATACTAACAGCTATCCCTAGAGCTAAGGTCAGTGCAAAACCTTTAACCAACCCAGAACCTAGCCAAAACAAGGCCGCGCAAGCAATCCAGGTGGTAACATTACTATCTAAAATACTGGAAAATGCTCGGTAAAAACCAGATTCTACAGAGCGATACAAGGATTTACCAGCTTGCAGTTCTTCCTTAGTGCGTTCAAAAATTAAGATGTTGGCATCAACTGCCATCCCAATACTGAGAATAAAACCGGCGATCCCTGGTAAAGTTAAAGTGACATTGAGTAAAGCAAAAGCTGCCCAAGTAAGTAGGGAATATACAATTAGTGACACATCCGCAATTAAACCTGGTAGTCTATAGTACAATACCATAAAGACTAATACTAAAACTAGACCACCAACGCCAGCGAAAATACTGCTTTTAATACTGTCTTGACCCAATGTTGCCCCAACTGTACGTTTTTCTGCAACTTCTACAGGTAAAGGTAGAGAACCGCCTTTAAGTTGTACTGCTAATTCAGTAGCAGTTTGCGCGGTAAAATTACCTGTGATTGATGCTGCACCGCCTGCAATACCAGTATCTTTAAAGCGTTCAGGAACTATAGGACTGCTGATTAGTTCATTATCTAGAAAAATACCGATGCTGAGATTTGTTCCCGCTAATTTTCTAGTGAGTTCCGTGAATAGCTCACCACCCTTTTGATCAAAACTTATAGCTACGTCCCAATCTGTACCTTGAGTGGGTGAGCCATAAGCGTCTTTGAGGTATTTACCGCTTAGGGGTGGGTTGGTGCTTTCAAATAATTGGGCAATTTCTTGTTGAGTTTTCTCTAATTCTGTTTTATTTTGTTCAAGGGCGGTTTGGTTTTTGGGATCTTTACTATTGATTAGCTCTTTTTGTTGCTCTTTTAATACAAGTTGTTGAACTTGTAATTCTTGCAGTTTAGAACCGGTATCTGGCTTTTGCAACCTAAATTCTAACTGGGCTGTACCCCCTAGTACCCGTTCTGCTTGTTCTGGGTCATTCACTCCTGGTAATTGTACCAAGATTTTATCACTACCTATAGTTTGAATTAAGGGTTCAGATACACCTAACCCATTAACTCGATTTTCTATAACTGCTTTTACCCCTTCTAGGTCGCGTTCTGTGATTTGCGGTTTTTCTGCTGTCGGTTTGACTTGAATGGTGAGCTGTGAACCGCCCTGCAAATCTAAGCCCAGAGATATGGGAATGGTGGCAATTGCTGTAACTGCCGCAATAACTAAAACTACAATTAATGCTAATAGCGATCGCTGTTTTTGCATATCATCACTCACAACTGACAAAGGCTATGATAGCGTGCTTTTAGCGCGGTTTGATTGCTTCTCCATTAGTAACACTTGTGATTTTTACTGGCACAGGTAAAGCCCCACTCTGTAACTGTATACTCAAATCCTGAGCTGCTTGGGCTGTAAAGTTGCCTGAAATCACCGCAGAACCCCCAGTAATCCCAGTTTTCGCGTATTGTATGGGAATGACGGGGGCGCTAATCAGTTGATGATCTAGAAAAATGCCAATACCACGACCAGTTCCGGCTAATTCTTTGGTCAGTGCTGCAAATAATTCACTGCCTTTTTGGTCAAATTTGAGCATTATTTCCCAACTTTCCAACTGACTGGGTGCAGCATAAGCATCTGTGATGTATTGACCGGTTAATGGTGGGTTGTAGCTGCTGAATAAAGCGGATATCGCTTGTTGATTTTCCTCTAATTCTGCTAAATTTTCCGCTATGGCTGTTTGATTGTTAGTTCGCTTTAATTTTAACTCTTTGGTTGTCAGTTCTATTTTTTTGGCTTGTAAATCGCGCAGTTGGAATTCTGTACCTGGTTTTTGGGCGCGAAATTCCAATTGTGCACTACTCCCCAACACCTGCAAAATTTGATCTAAATTCTTTTGTTGGGGAATAGTGACTAAAATTTGATTTTTACCTGCATCCTGTAATTGTGATTCCCTCACCCCTAAATTCCCAAGACGGTTGGTAATAACTTGTTTAACAGCTGTTAAATCCTGTTGGGATATGTTTGGTTTTGTTGGTGTAGTTTGCAGTTCAATAGTTAGTTGTAGAGGATTTTGAATATTTTGATTTTGCTTAGATGAGGGCGCGATAGAAAATGATGATATAGGCAGACAAGCATTTAACAATATTGCAGTAAATACTTGAATTACACCGAACACCACTAGTAATTGTTGTTTTGGCATATCACCAACAGGGGGAAGGAGTAGGAAGGAGGAATATAAAATTTACGTATAATTATATTCCTTTTCCCCTTTCCTTTTCCCTCTAAACGCGCAAAGCCATCATTTTTTGCACTGCTTCCACGATTTGCTCTGGCTGGACAATTGTTAATCTTTCTAAATTCCCGTTGTAAGGTGTGGGGATATCTTGGGAAGATAACCGCAGTACAGGAGCATCTAATTCATCAAAAAAGCGATCGTTTATGGAAGCTGTTACTTCTGCACCAATGCCCCCAGTCCGCATACACTCTTCTACAACAATTACTTTATGAGTTTTGCGGATTGATGCGCCAATGGTTTCCAAATCTAAGGGTTTAAGGGAAATTAAATCAATAACTTCGGGATCAAAACCTTGTTTTTCCAATGGTTTTACAGCCTGCATCACATGATGACGCATCCGGGAATAAGTGAGAATGGTAACATCTTTACCACTACGTACCACTTCCGCTTGATCCAAGGGTAATAAATATTCTTCTTCTGGCAAGTTTTCTTTTAAGTTATACAGCAGGACGTGCTCAAAGAATAATACCGGATTATCATCACGAATTGCTGATTTTAACAACCCTTTTGCATTATAGGGAGTAGAACAAGCGACAATTTTTAAACCGGGTACAGCTTGGAAATAAGCTTCTAAACGTTGGGAGTGTTCCGCACCTAGTTGTCTACCTACACCACCAGGGCCACGGATAACCATAGGAATTTTAAAGTTACCACCGGAAGTATAACGTAACATCCCGGCATTATTAGAAATTTGGTTGAAGGCCAGGAGTAAAAACCCCATATTCATCCCTTCAATAATCGGTCTTAAACCAGTCATAGCTGCACCTACAGCCAAACCGGTAAAGCTGTTTTCGGCAATAGGTGTATCTAAAACCCGTAAATCACCATACTTTTTGTATAGGTCTTTGGTCACTTTATAGGAACCGCCATAGTGTCCCACGTCTTCACCAAGAACGAATACGCTAGAATCGCGTGCCATTTCTTCGTCAATGGCTTCTCGTAAAGCATTAAAAAAAAGTGTTTCCGCCATTTAAACCTTATATTCCAGATGATTGTTTTTGCATCTTATCGTGTTATTGTGGCCAATATAGTAAGCGATCGCACCCTTAAGGAAGACTAGTGGCTGATAACTGGATCTGCTCATATATCTACTCTTCTACCACATCTCCTAGTTCTCCAGTGTCACCAAGAAACGCTTTTGGGTAAATTTTTGATTTTATTCTCTTAATCAGCTAATTTAGCAATTTTGAGTAGGTAGCGGTAAAAAAACAGCAGGTGTAAGATGGAAAAACTCTGCTAACTCTTGAATTTGATTTACAGTTAGTTGGCTTTTTTCTGTTAAAATATCAGACACCATAGACTCTGTTTTAAATACAGAAATCAAATCCTTTTCCTGCAAATCATATTCTACCATTAAAGCCTTGAGTAATTCTATTCCATAAATATCAGGAACAGGCTCTTTTGTTTGCTCGTATTCATAAACTAGAGTACCTAATAAATCCAGATAATCTTGCTCATCTGGTGTTAACGGAGCGTTATCTGTGAGAGTATCAATTACATTTTGGATAGCAAGTAATTCTTCATCTGACTTGATAGGTCGAGGCGGAAAAGCTTGTAATAACTCAACATAACTTAGACGTTTGGCTGAAAGGTTAATCATATTTTCTATATTACCGCCTGTTGCAGCCGGCGACGCTTCTCTTAATAGCTCAGACTTTTAGCTGAACTCTTAATCATTCTTCCATTTATCTTTACTATAGTCCGCGTGAGTTAGGAAATATTTTAAGTATACTTTCTTGCCAATAAAATCAATATAAGTGATTAGACGGTAATCGTTACCACAAATATTGAAAATGATAAAATCATCTACTTTATCAACACTCCCTTGCTTGA
Source organism: Nostocaceae cyanobacterium (assembly GCA_035299225.1). Taxonomy (GTDB): domain Bacteria; phylum Cyanobacteriota; class Cyanobacteriia; order Cyanobacteriales; family Nostocaceae; genus DATGXB01. The sequence goes on from DATGXB010000225.1 coordinate 17,124, forward strand.
AATTTTGACAGACTTCATTAAAATCTTGCCATTTAGCTGACTTTGCTCGCTTATACCAAGTTGCAAGGTTAGCTTTGGCATCAGGGTATTTGCTTGAGAATTCCTTAAATCTTGTTTCGGAGATTATTTTCATAAACTATAACCTAATTTTTTTTGTGAAACAACACTCAACACTCATAAGAAATTTGAAGGCTTTAAGCAATTCTTAAAGCCAATAATAATCTTTAAAAGCTATTAATTGCTTCTTTAAAATTATCAGAGCAATGGAGCGTTATTTCTAAGTTATACAGAAATTTTTAGTATCTGGCAAGATACAATTAATACTCAATAGATATGCGTAAGGTTCGTTCCAGAAGAAAATAACCCTTTAAGTCACTACCAGAATGAAGTAACTAAACATAAAATAATACAAGTGTATAAGTCATACCCTTTATAAGATTTAACCTATATAATATATAACAGGGCTATGGCAGGAGGTGCATAGGTTGGTAGCGCAGCGAGTGCATGGGTACTAAAGTAGCAAGTGCATAAGTCACCATGTGCATATTCTGCTTATGTACAAGTACAAAAAACTAGACCACTAGTGCAATTATTTCGTATGTCAGATAAAAAAAATTTTTCAGAAAATTCTACTTTTTTAGAAAAAAAGGACTCTTTACCCGCTTCAATTGCTTTTATTCATAACTTCTTAGATGAATATGGCTTAGACCCGTATGAATTTCGTATATATACTCATATAGTTCGTAGAACTGGAGGTAAAGAAGAAGGCGTGTGCTTTGCTAGTCTTAAAAAAATCGCTCAGATTTGTAAAATGAGTGTTCGTAAAGCCCAGCAAGCAATAAAAGTATTAATAAAAGCCAAATTAATAGAACAGACAAAACGCTCAGGTAGAACCGATGAGTATAGGGTTCTTGGAACTCGTGACTGGGCTGCTAAAGAAGAACTCGATAATATCCGCCAAGCTATTAAGACGACTGGAAACGAACAATTGACAGAAGATGATGATAATTAGCTGCTTTCAGGTGAGTATTCAGGTTACAACTAAATAAAAAAGGCGAAACACACTCAAAATACTCTCTGTGCGTTTGCGCCTACCGCAAGCGGAACGCCTGACGGCGAATGCGTGAGATTAATCTTTAACTTATTTAAGCCACCTCGCTGCATCTTTGGCGTGGTAGGTGAGAATTAAATCAGCACCAGCCCGTTTAAAGCTAGTTAAGGTTTCCATCACTACGCGCTGTTCATCAATCCAGCCATTTAGGGCTGCTGCCTTAATCATGGAATATTCGCCAGAAACATTGTAAGCCGCTACAGGTAAATTACAAGCCTCTTTCACTCGCCAAATAATATCCATGTAGGATAACGCTGGTTTGACCATCAACATATCAGCGCCTTCAGCGATGTCTAGTTCAATTTCTTTGATGGCTTCGCGGGTGTTAGCGGGGTCCATTTGGTAGGTGCGGCGATCGCCAAATTGGGGAGTTGATTCTGCTGCATCCCGGAATGGGCCATAATAAGCTGAGGCATATTTTGCCGCATAAGACAAAATCGGCGTGTCCACAAATCCCGCTTCATCCAAAGCAACACGAATGGCCTGCACAAAACCATCCATCATCCCAGAAGGGGCAATAATATCCGCCCCAGCCTTAGCTTGAGAAACTGCTGTTTTCTTGAGTAACTCTAAAGTGGGGTCATTTAATACCCGACCTGTTAAATCCCCAACTTGTAAATAACCACAATGGCCATGACTGGTATATTCACACAAACAAGTATCCGCAATCACAATTAAATCTGGAACTGCATTTTTCACCGCAGTCGCAGCTTTTTGGACAATACCACAATCATGCCATGCACCAGTGGCATCCACATCTTTATCTTCAGGAATTCCAAACAAAATTATTGCCGGAATCCCCAAATCATAAACCTCTTTTGCTTCTTCTACAATTTTGTCTACCGACAGCTGATAAACACCAGGCATAGATTTTACTTCCTTAGCAATACCACCGCCTGGGACAGCAAACAATGGGTAAATCAAATCACTGGTAGTTAAAACGGTTTCACGTACCATCCGACGTAGTTGGGGATGAGTACGTAAACGGCGGGGGCGATGTGTAGGAAACATAAATTTTAATCGTCAAAAACAACGCGATGGACACAAAACAAAGTGCCACAAAAGCAAGTTTTTCGCCTGCTCAAGTCGGACACACTACAAACAGTGCTTAACTGTCCTTTGCCCTACTGTTGATCAAGCTGTGGGGCAATTTTATATTTTACAGCCGAGTGTACATACTAGTGCAAGAAGGCAGGAGGCAGGAGGTAGGAGGCAGGAGGTAAGAAGGTTGATTTAACTGATGTTTAATAGAGTTCAAATGGATAGTTATTTCCGCCATGCTGCACTAGAAAGAAAAATAAAACACTTGCTCAAATTTTAGCTAATTGTTTGTAGAGAAATTGTTGGGATTAATAATTTAGAAGATTTGCTCAGAAGTACAATAAAAGTGAGAAGTAGGAAAGGGTAAATACATAAAATTTAACCTTTCCCCGTCACAAATTTTGTTCTCTTGATGAATAGTTTGGATGTGGTGATTTTCCCAAGTAATTGTATTGTCTTGATGACTACACCTGCACCAATTTTCTCAATGTCTAAATTCCGTACTTATCCTACAACAACCGGAAAATAAAAGGGTATCGGAACGCCGTATCAGGATGATTAAAAATCCGGATAATTGCCCAAATTGTCAAACCCCAATGGAGTAAAAAACCTGCTCCGGCTAGTGGTATCAGTACAAATAATGGTATTATTAACCAACCAAAAAGCCAAAACAGTCCTCCTAAAATTCCCCCATATAACCAGACATTAAAATGAAAATTAATTGACTCTTTGGCATTATCCTTAACCACAGGATCATCGGATACTAAGAGTATAGTTATAGGTACACCCACAGATAAAAAAGCTGTACTCAAAAAAATTGCACCATGACAAAGGGCAGATAAGAACTTGCGTTTATCTGTGTCGAAAATATTTGTTTCTGGGGAGTTAAGATGATTGACCATATTACAAACCTATCACAACCATTGTTGCTTTAAGATGAAAAGATCCGTTAATTAATCCTAAGTGAAGAAAAACATTACATTAGATTAAGATAAGTTACAAACAAGTTACAATTATGTCTACAGACCTGCAACAAGAACTAGAACAAGCGGTTGAACTGCGCCGCAATTTTGCGATTATTTCTCACCCTGATGCTGGTAAAACTACGCTAACAGAAAAGTTACTCCTTTATGGAGGGGCAATTCATGAAGCTGGGGCGGTGAAAGCCCGAAGAGCGCAGCGCAAAGCCACTTCTGACTGGATGGCAATGGAACAGCAAAGAGGGATTTCCATTACTTCTACTGTTTTACAGTTTACCTACCGTGATTGCCAAATCAATTTACTGGATACTCCCGGACACCAAGATTTTAGTGAAGACACTTACCGGACTTTAGCAGCTGCGGACAATGCCGTAATGTTAATTGATGTGGCTAAAGGTTTAGAACCCCAAACCCGGAAACTGTTTGAGGTGTGTAAACTGCGGGGTATTCCTATTTTTACATTTGTGAACAAACTTGATCGCCCCGGACGAGAACCTTTAGAACTGCTAGACGAAATTGAGCAAGAATTAGGTTTACAGACTTATGCTGTGAATTGGCCCGTAGGAATGGGCGATCGCTTCCGGGGAGTATTTGACCGTCAACAAGAGCAAATTCACCTGTTTGAACGCAGCGCTCACGGTAGTAAAGAAGCGCGAGACACCATAATAGATTTAGGTGATGCCAGAATTGAGCAGCTTTTAGAGCAGGAACTTTACTACCAACTCAAAAGCGATTTAGAACTGTTAGGTGGAGTAGGCCCGGAACTAGATTTAGATTTAGTACATCAAGGAAAAATGACACCTGTGTTTTTTGGCAGTGCCATGACTAACTTCGGGGTCGAGTTATTCTTGAAGTATTTCCTTGATTATGCCCTCAAACCAGGCATCCATCACAGCAGCTTAGGGGAAATTCCCCCCACATATCCTGATTTTTCTGGGTTTGTCTTCAAACTCCAAGCTAACATGGACCCCAAACATCGCGATCGCGTCGCATTTATCCGGGTCTGTACTGGCAAGTTTGAAAAAGATATGACAGTAAACCATGCTCGCACAGGCAAAATTGTCCGGCTATCCCGTCCTCAAAAACTTTTTGCCCAAGAGAGGGAATCAATTGATGTCGCTTACCCTGGTGATGTAATTGGTTTAAATAATCCTGGTGTATTTTCTATTGGGGATACAATTTACACAGGTCAAAAATTAGAGTATGAGGGCATCCCCTACTTCTCCCCAGAGTTGTTTGCCACCCTCAGAAACCCCAACCCCTCCAAATTCAAGCAATTCCAAAAAGGAGTATCGGAATTACGGGAAGAAGGAGCAGTACAAATTATGTACTCCACCGATGAAGCCAAACGTGACCCCATTTTAGCAGCAGTAGGACAATTACAGTTTGAAGTAGTACAGTTTCGCCTCCAAAATGAGTATGGTGTGGAAACCCTATTAGAATTATTGCCTTACAGTGTAGCTCGTTGGGTTGAGGGTGGTTGGGAAGCCCTAGAAAAAGTGGGACGTTTATTCAACACGATCACAGTTAAAGACAGTATGGATCGCCCAGTTTTATTATTCCGCAATGAATGGAATTGTCAACAGTTACAAGCAGACCATCCAGAATTAAAACTGAGTGCGATCGCTCCCGTGTTTTCCAGTCAAAAGGAAGACGGGGATACAGTGTAGGGTGCGGAGTGCGGGGTGTGGGGTGCGGTGTGTAGAGTGCGGAGTGTGGAGTGCGGAGTAAAAATAATTAACTCCCCCCTGCCCCCTGCCCCCCTGCCTCTTCCCCTCTGCCTCTAATATCAGGGTGTCGCAGCTTTATACCAATGTGGATCACCTAAAAAAGATGGGAGTGCTAAAATTTCTATGCCTTCACCCACCGAATCATCTTTGGAGGCTGGTTTACTGGCCTTCAAGCAGGGTAATTACCATGCAGCAATCACTAAACTAGAACCGATTGCCAACAGCCAAAGTTCACAAAAAGCCAGCTTACAAGCTCAAGTGTTTTTAGTAACTGCTTATGCCCGTACTGGTCAAGTTGCCAAAGCGATCGCCCTATGCAATAATTTAACCAATAGCAAAAATCCGCAAATTCAAGATTGGGCTAAACGAGCTTTGGAGTATTTGCAACAACGGCAAAAACGCCAAAGTAAATCCTCGGTTTCTCATCAGCTACAAGAGAATGCCGAAAATAGCAATCAGGCTTTGCACAAAAACGGTATGGCGGGAAAAAGCACAATCCCACCAGTTAATATTTATTGGCGACAAGCTCGCCGGGCTAAAATATGGCAACCTTTACAAAAAAGTAAATCTATTCCTTCAATACTCTTAGCTTTGGGAACTCTAATTGCTATCTTGTGGATCTGGAGGGGAATTATTCAGTTTGCTTTAAGTGTAATTAATCAAATTTTATATCAGTTACCATACTTAGAGCCAGTACAGTTATTTTATAGAGATCCAATTCTATTTATACTCTTATTATTATTCATTTTAGCTGGTTTTTCCCCTTGGTTACTAGATGGGTTATTGACAAAATTTTATGGCCAGCAACATCTGAGCAAAGAGACATTGCAACCCTATAGTCGTGAAGCGGTGCGCGTGTTACAGCGTACTTGCCAGCAAAAACATTGGCCTACACCCCAATTGCGAATTTTACCCACAGCAGCACCATTAATTTTTGTGTATGGCAGCTTACCCCGCTTTGCCAGAATTACTATCAGTCAAGGATTATTAGCACAATTAGCCGATGATGAAATTGCCGCACTCTATGCTTTAGCTTTAGGGCAATTAAAACAATGGGATTTTGTGGTAATGTCGTTAGTATTGGTGGTAACACTACCGATTTATAGAATTTATCAGCAAGCCTCAGAATGGGGAAATGAATATCAGAAGACATTTTGGCGTTGGCCTGCTACCATCATATCTAGTCTTGCTTATGGGTTTTGGTGTTTATTCACTGGTACAGCTTTGCTAACTTCCCGCTACCGACATTACTATAGCGATCGCCAAGCCGCCGAAATTACAGGTAATCCCAACGGCTTAATTCGTGCTTTACTGAAAATTGCTGTGGGTATAGCTAGTGATATTAGTCAGCAAGAACGCACTAACTGGTTAGTGGAAAGCCTGAATTTGGTGTTTCCAGTCAGTTATCAACAGAGTATCTCGTTAGGTAGTATTGCTGGGAGAATCTCCTTTGAATCTTTTTTAATGTGGGAAAAGGCCAATCCTTACGCTCAATGGTTTACCATTAACAATAGTCATCCATTGATAGGCGATCGCATAGACAAACTATGTCAGATAGCCCAACATTGGCACCTAGAAACAGAACTACATCTTAACCAAAACCACCTGCAAATTAAACCTCAAACCTGGTTATTACAAATAGCACCTTGGCTGGGGGTTCTCTTAGGTTCTGTGTTGGCAATTCTATTTTGGCTAATTTGGCAAATAGCTTATGCTGTGCACCTTTTAAATCTAAAATGGATTTATGATGATTGGTCTTACATCACAGGTTGCTTACTAATTGGTTTTAGCTTAGGCACATTCCTGCGAATCAACTATTTATTTCCTGATATCAAAACCTTGACAGCCAAAACAAACGACCACCTGCATAGAATCTTATCTGACCCCACAGTCTTACCAATAGATAGCATTAATGTACGTCTAGTAGGTAAACTTGTAGGTCGTCCGGGTATTGGTAATTCTTTAGCACAAGACTTAATCCTACAATCTAGCAATGGGTTAGTGAAATTAAATCACATCCCCTGGTTAGGACAGTCAGTTAATCCCCAAGATTGGATTGGTCGGCAAATTACAGTCACAGGTTGGTTAAGAAGAGGTGCTACACCTTGGATTGATATCCAAACACTAGAAACTCAAAGCGGAAAAATTATTAACAGTCCTCATCCAATTTGGTCTTGCATTTTGGCAGTAGCTACCCAAACACTAGGAGCTTATGTTTTACTTAAAGGTTATTAAAAGGTCAATACAAAAATCAGAGGCATACAATTGAGCAAGCGAAATGTAAAGAAAAGTTGCAGTTTCTTTTCTAAAGTGTTACATTTATTTACGCAATCAATGGCAACCGACTTAACTCAGCCCCCCAGCTTGGTTATAGGTCTGGCTGCTGGTAATGATCCATCCCCTTTGATCCTCCCAACACAGCAGCAAATCAACCAGCCGTTGGCTGGTTTTTGTTTCCAGCATTCAATAGATTCAAAAAAAATGTATTTTATGCTACGATGCAATCATACCATTGATGGAAATGTCTGTGTTGAACTAGCTACATAGAAAATACCGTGATAATGTTAAGAAATGGCGTTTTATTCAACAACGAAGGTTAGGAAGAATTGATTCACTGTAGTAGAAACAGAACTATTAAATTTATAATTTTTAGAATTAAGGTGGTATTAACCAAGCGTGAGAACGCCTTTGTGTTAAATAAGCTTGATCCTGACGAAAAACTGTATTGTATAGGTTGATAGTTTGGATTAAAAAAATTGGTTTATGGCAATTTATAGTCAAGAGCATCTATTCAAAAGCCAAAACCAAGCAATTGTTTTGTGGCCAAGCCATGTTAATTTCAACTCTGGAGGTATAAGTTCATGTCTGTTCGCCTATACATAGGCAATTTGCCCAAAGAAGAAATAGATCGTCAAGAGCTGCAAGCAGTATTTGCAGCCGAAGGTGATGCTGTCACCACCAAACTCATTAAAGACCGGAAAACAGGTAAATGCCGGGGCTTTGGGTTTTTGACAGTTAACAACGACGAACAAGCAGACCAAATTATTGAAAAATATAATGGTCAGTTATTCAAAGAATCACCGATTAAATTAGAGAAAGCATTACCTCGAAATAAAGGTGAAGAAAGCGAAGAACAAGCACCAAAAGCAGCTAGTCAAGCGAGTAGTGGTCATCCTACTCCTAGCACTAAAGAAGGTGGTCATCGTCGTGAGAAAAGTAAAAAATCTCGCCGTGGCAATGCACCCAAAGAAACTGCTACCTCTAGTGAGTCAGACGCTATCCGTCCAGATCCTCGCTGGGCTAACGAGTTAGAAAAGCTCAAACAGATGTTAGCCGCACAAGCGACCAACTAATGCTGAACAAAAAAAAGTGAAGTTTCCACCGCTAAACCCTTGTGTGTTCTAGCGGTGGCTTTTATATTTTGAGAATTTTATTTGCTACCACTGTAGCATACAGTTCTGAACTCTACCTCATTTGTACCAGGATTGTAGAGGGTGTAGGTTGCTTTACCAGGTATTTTTCCTACATTTCCTACCCCTATTACTTGTAGAGAGTGAATATCTACAGTATGGGGAGAAACTTCATCATCCAGAGTTTTTACCTCAGCAGTCACAGAACCAGATTTAAGTTCATACTGGAAAGTTAAACCGGAACGACCACAAAATAAATTATTTGCTTGTATTCGCATCAATCGGTCTAACATTTGTATGGCAGGTGTTTCTGGAGTTAGTTCCTCACTAATAGAAACAGTAGAACCATGAATTAGCAAACAATCTAACTCAAAAAAACCAAAATCTAGAAGACTTAACCAACGTAATGTTTGACGGGGCACATATTCCCATAACAATTTGACCGTATCTCCTCCATATTTCTCGATTAATTCCGTAGGTTCTCCCGTCCCAGCAAGACCGTGTAAAATCAAACATTGCTCCTCCCACCAACCTTTACAGACTAATGGTGCTATATCTCCAGGAAGGGGGTTAATTAACCTTTCTACTACCTGTTCTGACTCTGGCCTTGGACCGACCACATCACCTAAAATATACAATGCTTCTATGAGCTGTCCTTGAAGTTTAATATCTTCTAATACCGCTTCGTAAGCTGCCAAATTTCCTTCAATGCCACTTAAAATCGCCCACTTCATTAATTTTTTACCTCGTACATACGTGGGTTGGATCTTCAGCACGTTCAGCAAATTCTCTACCCTGTGCTAAACGCCAAGCAAAAATTGCTGGTAAACCTTTTTCAATTATAGCTGTACAAGTTTTTTGATAGTCATAGGGAACTTCCCGCAAAGTTACTACCTGATATTCAGTGTCATATATTACATAAGTTGCATTTGGTCGTCCATGTCGTGGTTCTCCTACTGAACCCACATTCACGATTTTTTTCACACCAGTAGTAATTTGTTGTTCTGTTTCTTGTTCTTGATTTTTAATGCGTACTTGTAAGCTGCTAGGTTCTAAAGTACGAACATAAGGAATGTGTGTATGACCACAAAATAATATATCTGCTTGGGTAGATTCTATTCTTTCTAAGGCAATAAAGGGGTTGAGTTCTGGTAACAGGTATTCATGATTGCTGTGGGGACTACCATGAACAAAGGCTAAATTTTCTTGTTTCAAAGCTTGAGGTAAACTGGCTAAAAATTGCCGATTTTCTGGGTAAATTTCTTGATTTGTCCATTCGTGGGCTAACTTACCACGTTTTTCTGCTAATAAAGAAGGGAAACTACAATCACAACTGTTTAATCCTTCTACAATGTCTTCATCCCAACAACCTGCAACTGTAGGGATATCTAATGAGTGAATTTGTGTAATTACTGCATTTGGATGGGGACCATATCCTACTAAATCACCTAGACATACTATTTTTTCGGCTTTGTGCCGTTCAATGTCCAATAAAACTGCATTTAAGGCTTCATAGTTGCCATGAATACATGAAATCACTGCTATTTTCACTGTGGTATTTCCTCTAATAAAATTTCTTTGACTTGTTGTTGATATTGCAAAATGGCTTGCTCAGATAATAAACAGTCTTGTAAAGTTTCCTTGAGACTTAACTCATCTAAATTCATGCCTACTACTTCCAATCCACTAAAACGTTGCGGTCTGCCTTCTAAATGACGTGGTAAATCTAACTCTAGAAAGTCAGTTGATGGTAGTCCGGTAATATAATCAGCATAAATTGCTCTACCATCATTGACATCAAAAATTCCTTTGGCACGGGTAACATTTCCATAGGCACTGTGAGTTATTTCATACCAAAATTCTTGTAAACTGTCTTCATCAATCACTTGGCCGTTTGTAGGTACACGCCAGATTTGATTTTGGTTGATATTGGTATCAATTGCCGCTCCATCCACGATTTGATTAGCCCAGTTATGCCAGAGAGAACTTTTAGTGTCAGGTGGCAATATTGCTACTGCATGATATGGACTTGTTCCTAAGATTTGGACGAGTGCACTCAAATCTAAATAAAATCCTAACTCTAGGTAAACAGCATGGGCTGATTCTATCTGCTTGATAAATTCCCTTTCTTGTCCATCATTAAAGACTTTTAGCCCAGGAAAATCAGCTGCTAGTCGGTTTTGGTCTATGGGTACTTTCCCAGTCCCAGGACTAAAGTACAATATTTCTGCGGATGAGGATTTAAACAAATCTTGAAATATAGCCAACTGTTGGGAAATCCAAGTGGTTTTACCACAGCCAGCACCCCCAGCAACAACTGTGATTTTGGGAACGATCATAGGAATAAAACGATAATCATTATTAGAGGATAACCTATACTGTAGGCGTAGTTGGCTCAAATTTGAGAGTTTGATCAAATTTATTTGGAAAAATGTATCTAATTTAACAAAAATAATTACACGATAATAATAGTATAAGCTAATACATTTTCTAAACAGTGCTTAACTCATACACAAAAATTTTGTGGTTATTACCTCTGTGAAAAAAAATTTCAATCCAAAAAATGAACATTCGTGAGTTGATTAAGCATATAGATCACAATTCTAAATAGCCACTACTAAAAATTTGTTTTCATGCTGTGAATGAGCTAGGTCGCAGTAGTGATTAATCGTGGATAAATTCATATCCAATGACAGATAAAGCTGGCGAAAAAACCTCCCAAATAAATAGAACCTTGTCTATCAAAAGTATTAAATATGAATATAACAGATTAGATATAAATAAATTAAATCAGAAAACTGGAGAAAACAACTTATTGTAGGGAAATAAACAGGAAAAAACCAACGTAATTCAATTAAAATGAAAACTACTCAATATTCCTAAACGATTTAGGTAAGCGTGATAGGCGTAAGCTTGAAACCGTCTACTACCTTGTTATAGTCAGCAACACAAAAACTATGAACTCTACCACTGAAAAACGCATTGCCTTAATTTCAGTTCACGGTGATCCGGCGATTGAAATTGGAAAGGAAGAAGCTGGAGGACAAAACGTTTATGTCCGCCAAGTGGGTGAAGCACTATCTCAGCTAGGATGGCAAGTAGATATGTTTAGCCGGAGAATAAGTGCTGACCAAGAAACTATTGTGCAGCACAATTCTCGATGTCGAACAATTCGGATTACATCTGGCCCAGTGGAGTTTGTACCACGAGATAATGGTTTTAAATATTTACCAGAGTTTGTTGAACAGATATTGAAATTTCAAAAAGAAAACGGCTTTAAATATGAGTTAGTTCATACTAATTACTGGCTTTCTAGCTGGGTGGGGATGCAGTTAAAGCAGATCCAAGGCAGTAAACAGGTTCACACATACCATTCTTTAGGAGTAATCAAGTATAACACTATAGATAATATTCCTTTGGTTGCTAGTCAGCGTCTAGCAGTGGAAAAACAAGTATTAGAGACGGCTGAAAGAATTGTGGCTACGAGTCCGCAGGAATATCAACATATGCGATCGCTCGTTTCCAAACAGGGTGAGATTGATGTGATTCCTTGTGGTACTGATGTCCGTCGTTTTGGTTCAGTCAAACGAGAGGAAGCTAGAGCTGCATTAGGAATTGACTCAGATACTAAATTAGTGTTGTATGTTGGACGTTTTGACCCCCGTAAAGGGATTGAAACCCTGGTGAGGGCTGTACGTCAGTCACAGTTTTATGGTCAAAAGCTAAAATTAATAGTTGGTGGGGGCAGTACACCGGGGAATAGCGACGGTAGAGAACGCGATCGCATTGAAGGAATTATTAAAGAATTGGGGATGGATGAATGTGCTTCTCTCCCTGGTCGTCTGAGTCAAGATATCCTTCCCACTTACTACGCAGCCGCAGATGTATCTGTAGTTCCCAGTCATTATGAACCCTTTGGATTAGTAGCAATTGAAGCGATGGCAAGCGGTACACCAGTGATTGCAAGTGATGTAGGTGGACTTCAGTTTACTGTTGTGAATGAACAAACTGGCTTACTTGTACCACCTCAAAATGTTGAAGCCTTTTCTAACGCCATTGATCGGATATTAGGTAATCCTCAATGGAGAGAACAGTTAGGCAAGGCTGGTCAACAGCGTGTTCATAATAAGTTTAGCTGGGATGGTGTAGCTAATCAGTTAGATGAGCTTTATCTGCAATTGTTAAACCAGTCAGCAACAGAGAAAGAAGCTGTATTAGTTAGTAAATAAAAACGGTAATCCCACTGTAATAAAGTGGGATTTTGCATTTTTAATATCATTAACCAAACTTCACGATCCCTATTATTTAACGTATCTACGCTGAAAAATGGGTTAATTTTTCAAAAAAATATTGAATCTTTACAATTGAATAAGATAGAATATGAAAATATACTCACAAAAAATATTGATATTTGGACTAGTGCAAAATGGCGGAAATAACTATCCAGTTAAACAAGGGTAAAACATCGGTTAAATCAACCTTCTTATCTTCTACCTCCTTGCAATAGCTGGCAAACGAAGTAAACTTGACATGGAAGTGCCAACGTTTTTGATTAATTGCCTTGCAACCAGTTGACTTTACGACTTTAACCGCGATTTGTAGCGAACTCCGCACTGATTGGCTACCTGCCCGCACCGAATTGGTTTATCAGCGCGATCGCTATAGTATTTCTATAGCTTTACGTACTTTAAAAGGCCGAAATTGGCTAGAGATTTCTTGGCATCCCCAAGCAGCACATATTTGTATTGGAACACCACCACCCAAAGCACCGGATACTTTTACCTTTAGCCAGCAGCTTATACATCAATTAGGCAGTTTGGCGTTAGTGGGAATGGATGCGATCGCACCTTGGGAAAGAGCGATAGACTTACAATTTGCTCGCCGTCCAGGGGAAACAGCCCTCTATCATTTATATGTAGAGATTATGGGTAAATATAGCAACGCCATTCTAACTGATGCCAATAATGTGATTATTACTGCCGCCCATCAAGTTAGTCAGCAACAATCTAGCGTCCGTCCCATTCAAACTGGACAACCTTATGAGTTTCCCCCCAAACTCACAGGCAGTTTACCCAATTTAAACGAAACCTTTTCACGCTGGCAAGAACGGGTGAGTTTAGTACCAGGGGCAATCAAAAAGCAATTACTGAAAAGTTATAGCGGTTTAAGTGCAGCTTTGCTAGATACGATGTTACTAGCGGCGGATATTCTCCCAGATACCCACACAGAAAACTTAACTGCTGATGATTGGCAAAGATTATTTAGCTGTTGGCAGGAATGGTTACAAATTTTAGAATCTAAGAAATTTCGCCCTGCTTGGACCCAAAAGGGTTACACCGTCATGGGTTGGGGTGAAATCAAACCAGCCAAAAATGTGCAAGAGTTAATTAATAACTACTACACCGACCAATTTAATCAACAGCTATTTACACAATTACGCCATCAGTTAAACCAGAAATTACAAAATATTTTGGGGAAACTACGACAAAAAGCCCAAACATTTAGCGATCGCCTGCAACAATCAGATCAAGCAGATGAATATCGCCAAAAAGCCGACTTATTAATGGCTTATTTGCAAGATTGGCAACCAGGAATGCAGCAAATAGTTCTCCCTGATTTTGAGACAGGAGAACCATTAGCAATTACCCTGCAACCAGATAAGAACGCTGTGCAAAATGCCCAAAACCTGTATAAACAGCATCAAAAGCTTAAACGTGCCAGAGCAGCAGTAGAACCGTTATTATTGGAAGTGCAAACAGAAATTAACTATTTAGAACAAGTAGAAGCGGCTATTACCCAAATCGAAACCTATCAAACAGCCGAAGACCTGCAAGCCTTAGAAGAAATCCGGGAAGAACTCATCAGCCAAAAATATCTAGAAGAACCAGAATATCGTCAACGCAACACCAACACCACCACCAACTTCCATCGTTATCATACCCCTAGCGGCTTTGAAGTCTTAATCGGTCGCAACAATCGCCAAAATGATCAACTCACCTTTAGAGTAGCAGGAGATTATGACCTGTGGTTTCATGCCCAAGAAATCCCCGGTAGTCATGTTTTACTACGTCTCCAACCGGGTGCAGTCCCAGAAGAAAACGACTTACAATTTGTTGCCAACCTAGCCGCCTACTTTAGCCGTGCCCGTCAAAGTGAGCAAGTACCCGTAGTTTACACCCATCCTAAATATGTCTATAAACCCAAAGGCGCTAAACCAGGTATTGCCATTTACAAACAAGAAACCATCCTTTGGGGAAAACCACAGCTTATTGCAGAGATAAGGGGATGATGTGGGAGGATGGGGGGCAGAGGAGAACAACAGGATTTGATAACTGTTGATCACCACTGTTGATCACCATATTAATTATTTTTCCCCCTTGCTCCCGTTCGACTCCGCTCACGGAACGCCTGCTCCCTTGCTCCCCTGCCTCTTCCTCCCTGCCCTCATTCTTGGTACATAAAGATTGTTTAACTTTTGGCAGATATTTTTTAGGAAATTTTTACGAAAAAATTGTACTGGCTGTTACAATCTTGTTAAGAAAAGTTGCCCGTTGCATTTTGGAAACGCGCAATTGGTTTTGACTCTATTGAGAAGACAACGCGAAAAACATTTTAAGACCAGCTGTGGGAGGCTGGTCTTTTTGTATCTTTAGGATGATGAGGGAGAGGGAAGAAAGGGAAGATGAGGAAGTTATTAATCCTCCTGCCTCCTGCCCCGTTCGACTTCGCTCACGGAACGCCTGCCTCCTGCCTCCTAATTAGAAGCTGAATGTAGTTCTCAATGCCCCAATTACAACATCATCATTATCATTGTTATGGTTTGGTGATGTCAGCCAAATCACACCGGGGGTAATGGTGATATTGTCGCTGAGTTTATATTGGTAGAATCCTTCAATATGATATGAAGTGTCGCTGTTTCTCAAACTGGCTAGGCTAGAGCTTGAACCTGTGACTTTTGGTTCCATGCCCACGATAATGCCTGCTAAGTTACCTTGTTTACCCAAGTCTGGGAAACCTAATGTTACCGCATAGTTCCAAACGTCAATATCTCCCCTTTCTCCGGTTAATAATTGGCTGTTGGTATATCCAGCCCAACCACCTAAAACAAAGTTTTTGCTGATACCAATAGATGCTTGTACACCGTAGGAATTACTAGAGAAGGGTTGATCGCTAAAGTTTGTGGTGGCTTCATTGCTACCGGTGAGCAGTGGCATTCTATAGGAATTGATGTAAGTTAAACCGAGAGTGATGCGATCGCTTGGTTTAACTGTCAACTGTGCCAAAGCCCCATAGGGTCCATCAAACAAACCATTACTAGGAGTAGGGTTATTCGCTGTACTTGCTAAATATCCTAAACTTAAAGCCAACTTATCACCAAACTGGTGAGTAATACCCAAACCTGCACCACCGATTTGATTATAAATTGGGTTGCGTGTCCCAAAGGTAGATAAAGCACCAAAACCACCATCACCATCAAACAAGTTAACAGTGCTAGTAAGGTCATCTGCTGCACCTGCGTTAGCAATCAGTTTTACATAGGTGTTTTGGCCTAGGGGTGTGCCATACCACAGTGCATCTATGCCAGCATTACTGCTAGGGTCTGCACTAGCAAAAAATAAATTCCCTTCTGTGGTGTTAATATTGGGAGAATAAATATTATTGGCTTGAATCCGGGTAAATAGGGTGTCTCTTCCAGTGAAACTGCTGACAAGTTCTATTCGTGTTCTTGCGGCAAAAGTGGTGTTTTTATCAGTAATTTCTGCACCCTCAACTCTATCTCCTGACAAAACATCACTAATGACACCAACTACTTGTCCTTGAAGTTTTGTCGTAGTAGAAAATTGATTGGCTTCTAACTCTGCTGCTCTTGCTTCTAAAGCATCTACCCTGCCTCGTAATGTTGCTAACTCAGCAGAAAATTCTTCTGTTAGTCTTCTGAGTGTAGCTATATCTTCTTGACCTCCTGGTGTACTGTTAATTATTAATTCGTTGATTCTATCTAAACAAGAATTTAAACCAGCTGCAAATTCATATCTAGTTAAAGCCCGATTACCCCGAAATGTACCGTCGGGGTAGCCTGCAATACAACCATAACGTTCTACTAAAGATTGTAAGGCTTGAAATGCCCAGTCTGTGGGCTGTACATCAGAAAACTGAGATACAGAAGTTACCTGTCCCATTTCCTCTTCTTGAGTTTGTGCTGCTGACAACTCAGAAACGGGAGTAACAGCTGTGGTTTCTGTTACTTGGTTTAAATAGTCTTTTGTATCTGATGCGACTTGTGTTTCTCCTGCCCAGGCAGCTGCACTTACAAACAGCATTGCTCCGAATGTGACTGGACTAACCAGCAGAGATTTCCACAGTGTTGCCATTTTTCCTCACACTTCTTAAAGATTTACACTCAACTGTCCTGTGTATTAGTGCACATTTTACAAAAAAGATACAAAAAAAGCTACTTCATAGAGCATTTTTTTTAACAGATAGTTAAGAAATCATAACTAAACTGTTAAAATTTTGATACTTGGCATAAATTCTAGTTATAAAAATCAGGTTAGGAATTTAACAACTGTATATAAGGAGATATTTCTCCATTGATTGAGAATGATAATTATTTTATGTTAAAAATGAGAATACATAGAGAAAATGATGAGGATTGTGGAACAGTATGGACAGAAAGAGAAAGGCGATAAAGTCGTTAATAACAATATTGATGTTGTTGGTTACTAGCTGTGGGGGAGAAAGGATCAGTCCAAATGCTAGTAGTACACAGTCACCGACGGCTGAGAATATTCAAACAACTGCATCAGAGCAAGCAAATAGAATCAAAGTAGTAACAACATTTTTACCTGTATATTTATTTACTAAAGCTGTAGCGGGTGAAGCGGCAGAGGTAGAGATACTAATTAAACCGGGAACTGATGTACATGAATATCAAGCAACACCAAATGATGTGCGAGCGATCGCTACTGCTAAAGTATTAGTTAAGAATGGTTTAGGAATAGAAGAATTTTTAGAAGATACTGTCAAAAATGCTGAAAACCCGCAGCTAATCCAAATTGATAGTAGTAAAGGTATTAAAGCGGTGGGAGAGATTTCGCCTGTAGAGAAAATAGCCAATAATGAAAAAGGGCATGATCATGATCATGCACATAGCAATGGTAATCCCCATATTTGGTTAGATCCAGTTTTAGCAAAACAGCAAATCATCAATATTAGAGATGGGTTAATTACTGCTGACCCAGCAAATAAATCAATCTATGAAGCGAATGCAACTGCTTATATTCAAGAGTTAGAAAAACTTGATAGTGAATTTCAGCAGACTTTAAAACAAACTCCTAACTGTACCTTTATTACCTTTCATGATGCTTTTCCCTATATAGCAAAACGTTATAATCTCAAGCAGGTGGCTGTAGTGGCTATCCCAGAAGATCAGCTATCGCCAGCAGATTTACAAAAAACCGTCAATACTGTAAAAAAATATCAAGTAAAAACCCTATTTAGTGAACCAGGGGTAGATAATAAATTATTAAATAGTCTTTCTCAAGATTTAAAATTAACTTTGCAGACTTTAGATTCTTTAGAAACTGGACAGACAGAACCAAAGTATTATTTTCAAGCAATGAAAACGAATTTACAAGCTTTAGTTAATGGATGTAAATAAAAGGCTAGTGCAAGGAGGCAGGAGGTAAGAAGGTTGATTTAGCCGATGTTTGACAGGGTTTAATTGGATATTTATTTCCGCCATGCTGCACTAGTACAACAAGCCAAAAATCAAAAGTGAAGAAAGCTTTTATAGTAAGGCTTTTCACCCACACTGCACTAGAAGGCAGGAGGACGTACTCCACACTCCGACCCTTCATCTCCCTCTACCATTAGAATCTCAAATCCTCAAGTTGAAATTAAATGAGCGAAGAACAACTAAGAACATCACCAATATTAAAAGTTGAAGGTTTAACCGTCTATCAAGGACGTTATTTAGCCATTAGAGAAGTTTCTTTTGAATTATTATCAGGAACGGATACAGCAATAGTTGGGCCTAATGGTGCGGGTAAAAGTACCTTGGTTAAAGCGATTTTAGATTTAATTCCCCATAGTACGGGTAAAATTGAAATATTTGGTCGTCCTATTAGCAAATTAGGAAATTTACGTCATTACTTGGGCTATATGCCACAAAATTTTATTTTTGATCGGAGTTTCCCTATTTCTGTGAGTGAATTAGTAGGATTGGGATGGGCAAATATAGATAAAAGCAAGAATAAAAATTGGAGTGATTTTTTGCGGTTTTACCAAAAAAATCGTGAAGAATCAGCAGCAGTTAAAGCCGCTTTACAAAGGACTGATACTTATCATTTGCAAAATCAAGCTATTGGGACTCTGAGTGGTGGACAATTAAAGCGGGTTTTATTAGCATATTGTTTGGTTATGCCGAGGAAGATTCTAATTCTTGATGAAGCTTTTGCAGGGGTAGATATCCAAGGTGCAGCAGAATTTTATGCTTTACTGAACGAATTAAAACAGGAAGAGAAATGGACGATATTACAAGTTTCTCATGATATTGATATGGTTAGCCGTCATTGCGATCGCGTTTTGTGTCTTAATCAAACTGTTGTCTGTACAGGTAACCCAGACATTGCTTTATCACCCCAAAATCTTTTAGCTACCTACGGCCCAAATTTTAGCCGTTATCAGCATAAGCATTAAGAGGCAGGGGGCAGGAGGCAGGAGGCAGGAGGCAGGGGGCAGGAGGCAGGGGGCAGGGAGAACTTAATGACTAATGACTTAATGACTAATGACTTAATGACCAATGACCAATGACTAATGACTAATGACTAATGACCAATGACCAATGACTAATGACTAATGACTAATCATCTTTTTCATCCAAGTGTTCAGCTACAGATTGATACAAATGGAAAATATGACTATCGTGTAATCGGTAAAATACATTTCTTCCTTGTTTACGATAACTGACTAGGCGCATAGCCCGTAAATTTCGCAGTTGATGAGAAACAGCAGATTCACTCATATCTAATAAAGTAGCTAAATCACTGACACACAGTTCTTGATTTGCTAAAAGTGAGAGAACTCTCAGGCGATTTGCATCTCCTAAAAAGCTGAAAAACTCAGCCATACGTTGGGCTTTTTCTGTACTGATAAGTTCCTTGTCTAAAACTTTGAGAAAATCATTTTCTAAGGTTGATGGATGCTGAGACTGAATCATTTTTTGTTAGTAAATAGAGTTAATTGGCAGGGGAATTAGGAAATGATAAACATGAAATTATATGAACATAATTAAATGAAATATCGTTTTTAAGTCTTAGATAATTTTGCTGATAGCCACTTATGTTGTACCTCCTATAATTTTACTGAAAGATGCAACTAGGAATAATTCAAATTGATGATTTATTAACTTTATTACAATTTCCATTTATGCAACGTGCCATTTTAGGTGCGGTTTTAATGGGAATACTTGGCGGTTTATTGGGTTGTTTCGTCACTTTACGCCAACTGTCATTTTTTAGCCATGCGGTGGGTCATGCAGCATTTTTAGGTGTTGCTTTGGGTGTGTTATTGAACTCAAATCCTATTTGGATGTTATTACCCTATACTTTGCTGTTTGGTGTGGTTGTTTTGTATATAGTAGAAAGAACAGATTTAGCCAGTGATAGCGTTTTAAGTATATTACTCTCAGGATCACTAGCGATCGCTGTGATCATTACCAGCTTTATCAAGGGATATCGTGGTAACTTGATGAACTTTTTATTTGGCGATATTTTGGCAATAGATGCCCCCGATTTACTTTTGACGCTGCTAGTGCTACTGGGTAGTAGTGTTTTCCTACTTTCAACCCTCCGCCAGCAAATTTTGCTAACTCTGAACCCAGATGTCGCTCAAGTCCAAGGTGTACCAGTTCAATTATATCGTTATGGGTTCGTTGTCTTGCTATCTTTAACCGTAGCTGTGGCGATAAAAGCTATTGGTGCTTTGCTGGTTAATGCCTTTTTGGTCATTCCTGCGGCTACTGCTAAGTTAATGAGTCACCACTTCCGCCATTTCTTGATCTTGTCGGTGATTCTTGGTTCTGGCAGCAGTATCATCGGTATGATCGCATCTGGCTTGTTTAATCTCGCCTCTGGCCCTAGTATTGTTTTAGTCCAGTTTCTCCTGTTCGTGGCTGTGTTCACCTGGGTTAAGCTGACACTAAAAACAGGTTAAAAAATTTTTTCTCTCACCCCTTGCCAAATCATTTTTACTCTGCTATATTTAGTAATCGTGGTGAGAAAACAAAAAGCCACATAAATCCGCCGGGATAGCTCAGTCGGTAGAGCAGAGGACTGAAAATCCTCGTGTCACCAGTTCAAGTCTGGTTCCTGGCATTACTAAATAAAAATGGAAATTACTTCCCTGTAAGGATTTCAAGGCTTTACAGGGGGTTATTTTTTGCGAAATGCCTTGTTTTAAGGTTGACTATTTTGACTATTGGGGGAATGTTTGAATAGTTAATTTTCTTAACAAGATGGTAGTCTTGTACTAAGTTGGGGAATTTTGGGGGAAAACGAGTTTTTCCCATCTAATACTATTTTACTTTAATAATGATATAAATACTCTTAAGAGGACATGGCAGTGCTATGTCCCTACACTAAATTCATAAGTATCGGCCTTTTCGGGAAATGGTATAATATATTTCCAAGATTTTCAAAAGGGCAATAAACATTCTGTACAGTTTAAAAATACTAAAGGTAGGTTGCAAATAGTTTTCTCTTATCTCGTTGAAATAGATGGAGAGATGCAAAATCCTAGACCGTCAGAACTTTAATAACCATTCATAAAAAGTTAATTTAAGGATTGAAAATTAAGGTTAAATCTAAAACAAATCCAGGTAAAACATCTTCACCAGAAAGTTGAGGTGGGTTGTCAAAAGTAAAGTTGATAATTTCAACTTCTTGATCTTGGCGATAAATTTCTACTAATGGAGTTTGGGGATCTATTAACCAAGCTAATCTGACTCCGTTGGCTTGGTATTCTTGCATTTTCTGACGAAATTTTCCTAAAGAATCACTTTCGGAGGGCAGTTCAAGGACAAAATCAGGACAGATAGGGGGAAACTTTTTCTTTTGTTCTGGAGTTAATGCTTCCCAACGTTCTAATTTGATCCAAGCAACATCAGGACAACGAAAAGCACCGCTAGGTAATTTGAATTCTGTGGAAGAATCAAAAACTTTTCCTAATTTAGTTTGACGATTCCAGAGGTTGATATCTGTTGTTAAATTAGCATTTCTAATTCCACTTTCGCCACCAGTGGGGGACATAATAATTAATTCTCCTTTATCACTAATTTCTAGTTGCCAAAATTCGTTAGCAATACAAAGTTGGTAAAATTGCTCATCTGTTAAACCTACACTGGGTGGAACATTTAGAGTGATGGTGTCCATAGGTGTATATTTTTAGGAGTTATTTGTATTATTATCTTAATCTTTTATAGGATTCCGATTTGATTTTGGAAAAATACGTAGGTGGGCATTTCCTCTAATTTTCCGCTTTGATTCAGGAATTTACCCCCTAGCCCACCCTACATATACTAAAAATTTTTAGCACTAAAAACTTAGCAAAACTTCATAATTTTCTCTATTGGGGGAGTTCGATCTATCTAAATGGAGATTTTGCCGCCAAAATGCTGATTTACTGGCGATTATGGGCTTATGATCAGAAAGGGAGAAAATTTGGTGATGGTGAAGCACCCACTTAGCGATGGCGTACCCCTCCGGGGAAACAAGTTACGCGTAGCATCCCGCAGGGAAACGCCCGCCGGAGGCGATGGCGTTCGCGTAGCGTCCCGCAGGGAAACGCCCCCTTTCAGCGATGGCGAAACGCCCGCCGGAGGCGATCGCACAATACCCCATATCCCACTTGATTTAAGTAAAAATGGTAATTACAGTTGTTGTTATTAACTTACTCATTTCCTTACTGCTAATGTTTGTGGCTTGGCAAGTGTGGAAACTCAAGCAAGTTTTGGCAGTTGTGGCAGATAAATTAAGCGAGTATGAACGGGCTAGTTATAATGGATTACATCCTGCACCGGAAAATATTAATCTTGGTCAACAGGGTGTTTATAGCTTACGCCAAAAACAACAAGGGCTAAAACAGCAAATTCAGAAAGCGCAACAAATTATCAGCCTGATGGTACTAGGCAGAAATCTTTGGCGGCGATATTTTGGAAAATCAGTCTATAGATTAGGAAAAACAACTTCAAAAACAAACAGATAAGAAAAACCGTGTTTATTTGTGAGCAAGCCGATAGAGACGAGTTTTGTAAATGAATTATTACATCGTATCAAAAATTACTAATTAATTTTGGAGTTACTGACTCAATGCTGATGTTTTTTGATTTTTTGCCAATAATTGTTGTTATATTGTGGGCATAAATTGACTAAATTAACTCCGTTATATTGTTGTTAGAGTGAAAAACCCACCTAAAATGGGTGTAAGGAGATAGGAAAAAAGATGTCTAATAACCGTTCTGGAGCATTTGTTGGCGGTTTGATGTTGGGAGCAGCACTTGGCGCGATCGCCGGTTTGCTGGCAGCTCCCCGCACAGGGCGCGAAACCCGTAAACTTTTGAAAAAATCTGCTGATGCAATTCCAGAATTGGCAGAAGATATTTCTACAAGTGTACAAATTCAGGCAGATCGCCTTTCTGCCGGTGCCCTGCGAAACTGGGATGAGACATTAGAGAGACTGAAGGAAGCGATCGCTGTTGGTGTTGATGTCACTCAAAAGGAAAATCAAACCTTGAGACGACAAAATACTGATACACGCACCATCACAGATAACTCTAATACTCTTGCCCAGCAGTTAGAACGCTCATAAATAAAATCACCGTGATTGATCCTTTGTTTTGGCTGGGACTGTCTATTGTTTTAGTCGCTGCTAGTTTAACGGCTGTGTTAGTGGCGGCCATCCCTGCTTTGCAGGAGTTAGCACGCGCCGCTCGTAGTGCTGAAAAATTTTTTGACACTCTCTCCCGTGAGTTACCACCAACTCTTGATGCTATTCGTAATACTAGCTTAGAAATATCTGGTTTAACTGATGATGTAAATGAAGGTGTGAAAAGTGCAGGCCAAGTAGTTAAACAAGTAGATCAGGGTATAGATAACGCTAAAAAACAAGCTCAAAATGTACAAATTAATACTCGTAGTGTAATAATTGGTGTAAAAGCTGCTTGGAAAACCTTTACACGCTCCAAACCCCCTAAAAGATCGGCTGAACGCTTACCGATGGGTGACACACCACCTTTAACAATACGTGAAAAAAATCGTCGGGTGACACCAGAAACATACCGCACTGATAGCTCCTACAGTCAGTTTGATAATTGGGAAGCTGATTTTGATGATTTTGATGATGAAGATTTGTCATCAGAGTCTCAGAAGTGAAGAGTGCAGAAGGGGAAGAGGCAGGGGAGCAGGGAGCAGGGGAGCAGGGAGCAGGGGGAGCAGGGAGCAGGGGAGAAAAATTAAAAACTGATGATTTGTCTCAAATTAGGGGTGAAATAGTCCCTGGATGAAGAAATCATCAATCCAAAATCTCAAATCTAAAATTGAAAATCTCAAATTCTCTCTTTCCCCCCTGCCCCCTGCCCCCTGCTCCCCTGCCCTCTTTTTCCCTCCCCCCTTCCTAGAGATGTGATTTTGTCTTAAAATTATGTAAACAAGTGTAAAGAAGTCTCACTTTTCCCTTACCAAAAAAGTGGGTTTAAAGCCCTGCCCTTCTAGGGCGGCTTTTCGTTAACATAAGCTATGATACTAGAATGAAAACACTGAAGTTTAAACTGTACGAACATAAGCGGAATAGATACCTCAAGCGCATGATTAACATCGCTGGGGTCATCTATAACCATTGTATTGCTCTACATCGTCGCTATTATCGAATGTGGGGTAAACATTTAAGTTCTACAAAACTACAGTGTCATATTGCCAAATTAAGAAACCGTAATCCATCTTGGCAATTAGTAGGTTCTCAAGCAGTACAGGATATCTGTCAACGCATTGAGAAAGCCTATCAACGGTTTTTCCAACATCAGAAAAAAGGAGTGAAACCACCAGGGTTTAAGAAAGTCAAAAAATACAAATCATTTACTCTCAAACAAGCTGGTTATAAGTTTATAAGTGGTAACAGGGTTAAGATTGGGAATCGTGTTTATAAGTTTTGTCAGTCCAGAGAAATAGAAGGGAAAGTTAAGACTGTAACCATTAAACGCACTGCATTAGGTGAATTGTTTATGGTTGTAGTAGTTGAGAATGATTCAGATCCAGAAAGAGAATCAACGACTGGTAAAATAGCGGGGTTTGATTTTGGATTAAAAACATTTCTAACTTGCTCGGATGGCACAAAAATTGAATCACCCCAATTCCTGAAACAATCCCTAAATGCTATCAGGAAAGCCAACAAAAACCACTCTCAGAAATTAAAAGGTTCTCATAACCGTGAACGAGCAAGAAAAAACTTAGCCCGTAGACACGAAGATATATCTAACCGCAGAGGTGATTGGTTTTGGAAGTTGGCTCATGAACTAACTGATAAGTTTGATATTTTGTGTTTTGAGACACTTAACCTTAAAGGAATGCAGCGACTTTGGGGGAGGAAAATATCAGATGTAGCATTAGGGAATTTTTTGCAAATACTAGAATGGGTAGCCAAGAAAAAAGGAAAACAAGTTATTTATATAGACCGATGGTATCCGTCTAGTAAGACCTGTTCTCATTGTGGTCACGTTCTAGAAAGTTTAGATTTATCCGTTAGAGAGTGGCGCTGTCCATCATGTCAGAAAGTTAATGGACGTGATGAAAACGCCGCCATAAATATTTCAATGGTTGGGGCATCAACCATTGGGTTAGGCGATGTCAGACAGGCTATGCCTGCAATTGCTGTTTGATCCCAGAATCCCCACGCCTTCAGGCTGGGGAGTGTGTCAATCTTTATAACATCACTTCTTAATGTCTACTGTTGATAATTGTATAAAAACATCCATGCAGCTTTGTTTTTGGCGAAGAATTTTCATAGCGATCGCAGTATTTTTCATAGCTGGGTCAACTTGGGTCATGAACTCACCATCAGCCCTAGCTTATGAGAACCCCGACTTATTGCCTAACTATCTCACCCCAGTAGTAGATTTAGCCAAATCTCTCACTGACCCCCAAGAAGAAAAATTAGTTCAAGAACTAGCACAGTTTGAAGCTGATACTGGTTGGAAATTGCGAGTATTAACCCAGTATGACCGTACCCCTGGTAGAGCGGTAATTAATTATTGGGGTTTAGATGACAAGAGTATTTTGTTAGTAGCAGATGCTCGTGGTGGTAATATTCTCAGTTTTAGTGTGGGGGATGCAGTTTATGAACTTTTACCCCGCACCTTTTGGATTGAATTACAAACCCGGTTTGGTAACTTGTACTTTGTGCGTGAACAAGGGGAAGACCAAGCAATTCTGCAAGCCTTAGAATCAGTGAAGGGCTGTTTACTCAAAGGTGGTTGTAACGTTGTGCCTGGACTACCGAGAGAACAATGGATACTGACCCTCATTACTTCAGCTGTGGGGGGTATTATTTGCGGTTTTGCGGCTCAACCTCGTGATGATAAACAAGCGATCGCATGGCAATGGGCTTTGATTTTCTCACCATTATGGGGAATTTTATTTATTGCCTTCGGAATTGCCCCTGTAGTTACCCGTACCAGCGATTGGTTGCCCCTAGTCCGCAATATTTCAGCCTTTTTGATTGGTGCTTTAGTTGCTTATCTATCACCGATTTTCAGCCGTCCCTCGGCGCAGTCTTAGGAGGCAGGAAGGAAGAGGTAAGGGAGAAGAGGCAGGGGTGCAGGGGGGAACTCTACTCCCTTTTCCTAACACCTGTTAAGCTGAAGGCTGAAAGCTGAAATTCGATAAGCTAAATAAGAAGCTAAATGAGATGGAATGGCACATAACTGATGCTCAAAGCTTGGCAATAATTGATAGTGAAATTGGCGATCATGTCTTTTCACCAGCAGAATATGAAATTGCCCGCCGTGTAATTTACGCTACTTGTGATTTTGAGTATAAATCTTTGATTCGCTTTTCCGAACACGCTTTACAAGCTGGAGCAGCAGCACTGGCGGCGCGTACTACCATTATAGTAGATGTGCCAATGGTGCAGGTTGGTATTGCTCACGATATCCAAAATACCTTTGCAAATCCGGTGTATTGCAGTATGGAAGCGTTGACACGTCCACAAAAAGAAAAAACTCGTGCGGCTTGGGGAATTGATACCTTAGCTAGACGATATCCAGAGGGAATTTTTGTGGTAGGTCAAGCGCAAACAGCCTTAAGTGCTTTAGTAGATTTAATTGAAGCTGAAGAAATTCGACCCGCTTTAATTATTGCTACCCCCGCAGGATTTATAGATATGGATACTGCTAAAGAAAGGTTGCAAGAATCTTTAGTTCCACATATTACAATTGATAGCCGCAAGGGTAATGCAGTAGTAGCAACTGCAATTGTCAATGGTTTAGTAGATTTGGCTTGGCAGGCTTATGGACAAGATAGAACAGGGGGAAATTAAAAAAATTAAAAATTAAAAATTGCAAGTTAAAAATTTCGTTTGTAGATGTAATACGGTTTAGTTTAGTTGATAATTAAACGAACCGTATTTTTTAATTCAAAATTAATGAATTAGCGAACATGGAAAGAATTTGTGTAATTTATTTTGCTTGATAACTGATTTGAAGTTAATTTTTGATTTGACCTTTTTAATTTTTAATTGCTCAATCTCTTGGACGTGGCCGACGACGACGTGGCCTATCTTCTCTATCTTCCCGTAGACGGAGGCTAGTTCCAATAAAGAAGTCTTCACGCACATAGGGATAATCATTTACCCAGATATCACGACTGGGAATATAAATATTAGTAAACTCTTCTATTCTGCTGAGGTCTGGACGGCTGGACATAACTATCATTTCTGCAACTTGCCCGCGTGCGATCGCTTTGTGATAAGGTCGCAGAGGTGCGCTACACTCTACACTAAACCCTGTTTCGTCGCCTATTTCTAAATTAATCCGTTTTTCCCGGTTTTCAACAATTACTAATTCACCTTTGCTATTAACTGTTTCTTGTTTCCCTACAACACTATCTGTAATCCACCAATCTAGAACCCTACCTCGGAAAAAGCCACTATATTTATAACTGCGGCATTTAGCATTTTTCAAACTAGCTTGAAATACTGGAAACCAGAACCAATATAAACCACTAAATACACCACAGAAAAAAATGATTGGCCCAAATTGTAATCTAAATATGATTTCAATGACGATAATTACAGCTATAGCCACTACAGAAACTAATACACGCTGCAAAAAATTGGGAAATTTACCCCAACAATATTTGTACTGTGGCCCAGTAGCAATCAAAGGAATGATTTGTTCAAATTTTTGGCGAGTGAGGGGGAAGATCATAAGCAATTGTGAGTTAATAATTGGGAATTGGCAATTGGCTGTTAATCACTGGTGATTTTTTCTCAATTCCAATACCCCATACTGAATAATTTACAATATTCTCTCTAGTCCATATACTAACGATTTTAGCTGTTGAACTTGGCGAATTGCTAGTAATACTCCGGGCATATAACAAGCGCGATCGCTCGTATCATGACGGAGGGTGTAAATTTGCCCTGGTGCGCCAAAAATCACTTCCTGGTGGGCTATTAACCCCGGTAGCCGGACGCTATGGATTCTAATCCCTTCATCGGCTAAACTGCCTCTAGCACCTGGTATTTTTTCTGTTTCTTCCACTTGGGGAGGGTTAAAAGTTTTACCCATACCTCCTAAAAGTTGGGCGGTTTGAATGGCTGTACCGCTTGGTGCGTCGGCTTTTTGGTTGTGATGTAGTTCGATAATTTCTACATGATCAAAGTATTGGGAAGCGGTGACGGCTGCTTGTTGTAACAGTACCATACCGATGGAGAAGTTAGGAATTATTAAACAGCCTGTGCTGGCTTTTTCGGCAAAATCTGCTAGTTCGTTGATTTGTTCAGGACTTAAACCGGTTGTACCGACAACTGGACGGATGCCATAGGCGATCGCACTCCGCACATTATCATAAACTGCATCAGGATGGGTAAAATCTACAATTACCCCCGGTTGTAGTTGCCTTTCCCCTGCCACATAGCCTAACATCGGTTCTAGTTGGTTAGTAATTGGCACTTCCAGAGGTTCAGCTAAACCCGCTAACTCTCCCGCATCCTTTCCTTGATGTTCTGGTGAAGTGTCCAAAGCACCCATTAATACCATATCAGGTGCTTGAGCTACAGCTTTCACCACCTCACGTCCCATTTTACCAGCTGCACCGTTGACAATTACGGGGATAGTAGATTGATTAGTCATATTTCCAGAAATGCGTTTTTTAGCTATTGTACTGACATCTCGCACCAGTCCGAGCGATCGCCCAAAAATTAATTCCCCACCGTTTGATTAATTCAAATTTTCTCAATCAGCGAAATCTTGTAATTGTATAAACTCTTTCAACTCTTGATTCAATTTTATTATATTTCCATTGATGATACTCTTGACAGATTTTTTCTAAAGTTTCTAATCTTGCTTGATAAGATTGAGTTTGCCAATAATCAAAATCACTTTTTTGCTCTTTTAGCTTAAATTTACGACAAATTACTTGCTTTTTCAAAGAAATTATCATTTTATTTTCCATTTTGTAAATTTTTAAAATAGTGATTATATTCCCATTTTTATCCTGTAAATCCTTAAATCCTGGACATCCTGATTCAGACATTTTCCCTTAAATTCTTTGTAAAATGTGAGCAACCGTTAAATTTAACTCTGGAAATAGAGGAGATATAATTTTATCATCACCTGTAAATAGATTCACTAAATACTCATCATCAACTAAAGAATAAACAGAGATAGTTGGTTGTTTAGGATTCCCGATAAACCTTTTCCCACCAAAAGCCGCATAATCAACAATCCAATATTCAGGAATCCCCATTGATTCATATTCATTCGTTTTTGTGTAATAATCTGTTTTCCAATTACTACTTACAACTTCTACAACTAAAGGCACAGAAGAAGCTTGAGTAATTGTTGATTGTTTTTTCCACAAAGGTTCATTAACCAAATTATTTCTATTCAATAATAATATATCAGGAGCATAAGCTGATAAACTATTAGGCGTTTTAATTAAAGCAGTTTTTGGGATAAAATAAGGAAGATTGAGCCTTTTATATTCTGTGACAATTTCCTCAACTAAAAAACCGATAATTTCTTCATGATCTCCTACTGATGGATTCATTTCAACAATTACCCCATCATGTAATTCGTAACGTGTTCCATTTTCTGGATACGATTGGATAAATTCATCAAAGGTTACTGGCTTAGTCAAACTTTGAACCATAATTCACCTCTTGAATGATTTTGATTGAGTTAATTATACTACTTTTATCAGCTTTTGAGAGTAGATTAAATTCTTTGTAAAATCTGAGCAACAGTTAAATTTAACTCTGGAAAAAGGGGAGATATAATTTTATCATCACCTCGAAATTGATTTACTAAATATTCATCATCAACTAAAGAATAAACTAAGATAGTCGGCTGTTTAGGATTCCCAATAAACCTTCTCCCTCCGAAAGCCGCATAATCAACAATCCAATATTCAGGAATCCCCATTGATTCATATTCATTCGTTTTTGTGTAATAATCTGTTTTCCAATTACTACTCACAACTTCTACAACTAAAGGCACAGAAACAGCTTGAGTAATCGTTGATTGTTTTTTCCACAAAAGTTCATTAATTAAATTTTCAGGATTTAATAATAAAATATCTGGTGCATAAGCAGATTCAGATATTGATGATTTAATAAATGTAGTTTTAGGTATGAGGTAAGGAAGGTCAAATCTATCTAACTCTGCTGATAATTTACGGACTAAAAAACCAATAACTAATTCATGATCTCCTACTGGTGGATTCATTTCAACAATTACCCCGTCATGTAATTCGTAACGTGTTCCATTTTCTGGATACGATTGTATAAACTCATCAAAGGTTACTGGTTTAGTCAAACTTTGAACCATAATTCATCTCTTGAATGATTTTGATGATTTTAGTTAATTATACTATAAATTTATACAGCAAGCATGACATCTTAAATCAGAAATTAATCCTATATTTCATCTTCTCCAAAATCTTCAAACAGTTTAGCAATATCTCTCGCTCCATGTAAAACACGGATAACTTCAATACTTTGGTTAATAGGGAAATAAAAAATTAAATAACTCCCCACAGGAAAACTTCGTAAACCTGGAAGCAACTCATAACGGCTTCTACCCAAATTAGGATTTTCTGCTAGTATTTTCGCTTACTATCTATCTTTAGTAGGAAACGATCTGCTTTTTCCAAGTTTTCATTAGCAATGAAATCCCAAATATCTAACAAATCAGCTTCAGCTAGAGGTTTCTTAAGTATAATTGGCATTATCTAGACTGCTGCTCATGGCGTTTTTGTTTTGCTTTGGTAATAATTTCACTCATATTTAATGGTGTAGATTCTCCACTATCAATACCTTTTTGAATTTCTTGTCTTAACTCAGCTAGACGCATTTCTTTGAGGGTATCTTGTTCTTTAAGTAAACGCAGTCCTTCCAGAATTACTTCACTAGCAGAAGTGTAGATACCACTTTCAACTTTAGACTGTACCCATTTTTCTAATTCGGTAGTTAGAGAAACGTACATTATGCGACCTCTAAAATATTAATACCAATAAAATTATACTATAGATAACAAAAAATAGCAAATTTTGTTATTGTACTTATTTGGGTTTTATCTTTCTGTTTACAACTTACTAAAATCTTACTCAAATACAGGTGGACAAAGTTCAAAAATGTTGGCTTCAAAGCCGGGTAATAAGTCAGGTAAAGTTAATACATCATGGTTTTTTAAAGTTATTAACTCGCCTTGACGATAAATTTCTAATGTTTTGGTTTTGGGATTAATTAAAATTCCTATTTGTGAACCAAGTTGAATAAATTGCTGAATTTTGGCGCGGCTTTTTTCTAAATTATCAGTTTTTGATTTTACCTCAACTACTAAATCAGGTACTATTTCAGCATAATCTTCTGTTGTTTGTTTTAATTTTTCAGCACGTAGAAAAGATAAGTCTATCATCCGTAAATCGCCATTTGGTAATTTAAAACCGGCACTCGCACCAACTACACGGCCTAGTTTACGAGGTCTAACCCAGTTACTTAAAATACAAGCAAAAGCTGCTGCTGTTTCTGCTGAATCAAAGCTTGATAAACTCTTAACGATAATTTCCCCGTCTACTAACTCCATTCGATATTCTGGATAAGCTGCTTGGATTTTTTCTAAGTCTTCTACTTTTAGCAACATAGATAAGACCTTTCAAGCTGTTTACTTATATGTTAAGCAGTAACTAATAGATAAGACGTAGGAAAAAGTATTAAATTTTGCGAAGATTGAGAGAATGACAACATTATCACCAGATTTACGCATAGTTAACATTTACTAAATTAACTGAACATGGCTGTAACTCATATAACTGCTGGCATTGTGGGAATTTTTGGCAAGGGAAAGTTAAGATTTATCAAATTCTCAACTTTTACTTAAGGTTTGTGGTGTTTGCAAAACTACAAGTGTATGTTATGGTAATTAAGAGTTTTTAGCTTTATTTAGGGCATTATTTAGGAAGTGTCAAGTATTTCCGGCATTGGTGAGATGAACAGACACAACAGACTGGCAGCAAAAGTACACCAAAAATTTGTATAAAAAACTTTAATGTTAACCCAAAAATGATCCAGTTAAGGTACTTTGTTCCTAGTATCTTTTAAGATGACAATTTTGAGAGGTGGCTACCCTGACTAGGAGTGATATGAATGCAATGCTGCAATTGGGCGATCGCATGATGAGCGCCGGCGAAGTTCTACCTTTATTGGCAAAGTATCAATTAATGCCAGTATTGATTAAAGAAATGATGATTGATCAGGCGATCGCGGAAATAAAAACCACGCCAGAAGAGGAAAAAATGGTCTGTGAACAAGCTGCACAAGCACAAGCACAGCAAAAACAGCCCTTTAGTCCCGAACAAGTCCAGGCGATCGCTATCCGTCAACTCAAGCTAGAAAAATTTAAAGAATTAAGTTGGGGAGGAGATATAGATTCTTATTTCTACCAACGCAAACCCCAATTAGATCGGGTAATTTATTCTTTAATTAGTACCTCAGATATTGGTATTGCCCAGGAAATTTATTTTCGGATTCAAGAAGGAGAACAATCTTTTGCCGAATTAGCAAAGCAATATGCACAAGGACCAGAAGCACAAACAGATGGTTTAGTCGGGCCAATAGAATTACAGGCAATTCACCCAGTTTTAGCCAAAATTCTCTCAACAAGTCAACCACAACAATTATTACCACCAACCCAAATTGGTGAATGGGTTTTAATTGTGCGGTTAGAAAAATTGCTCCCTGCCCAATTAGATCGTCCTGCACGTCAACGTTTAATTAATGAACGGTTTAATCAATGGTTGCAAAATCAAATTGCTGCCACAAATTGGCAAATTCATCAATCAGAAACTGCTAATGTTTGAGTTCTAGAACAGTATTGAAAAAGCGTTTTACTTAAATACCAATCTAAATCCAGTATGACTTTTGTTAAAACTAACTTTCAAGATTTTCTCGCTACTCTAGACGGCTTTAATCAATTATCTGCGGAGAAAATTAACCAATTATGCTCCCAGAAAATGCAAGCTTGGCGCTATCGTATTGGTCAAAAGTTAATTGGTAAAGAAGCTTTACCGGACAGAGTGGCAATTATTTATACTGGTAATGTGCGATTATTGGGATATGACCCCCAAACTCAATTACCAATTACTTTGAAATTGTTACAACCAGGGGCAGTTTTAGGGGAAATTAGCTTATTGCGACAAGTGGCTTGTGAAACAGCTATAGCTTCCACAGAAGTGATATGTTTAACTATAGATGCCCAAGAATATTTACAACTATTCACCTCTAACCCAGAATTTGCCAATCTTCGCCAAAACCAAAGCAATTTAATTGAAGTATTCGACCTTCTCAGCCCTCAAATTGCCCAACAAGCCAACGCTAATTTAAATTTCAAAGATATTACCCAACAAGTTTTATCACGGGCACAAGTTAAATATCTACCACCAGGCAGAAACTCTATTAACCAATTAGATCAAGATTTTATTTGGTTTGTGAGCAGTAATGGAGTTCCTAATTTACCTCCTGGGTCGCGGTTAGAATCGAATTATAGTAATGATTATATCACTGTTTCTGCTAATAATTCGGCTCGTGTAATTGGACTTTATGCCCCAGATTTAGTTTTAACTAATTTTCCAAAAGACAAAGAATTAATTGCTGAAGATGAAACAGAAGCAGAAGAATTAGAAATTCCTTATGCACCAGTAGAAGAAACTACTCCTACTCCTTCAACAAATAACAAAGTTACTGCCAAAAAACATAAAAAATATCCTTTCTTTCCGGGTAAAGGTGAATTAAATTCAACCTTGGCTTGTTTTCAAATGTTAGCCAAGGAATTAGAAATGCCATTTCGTCGGGAAGTAGTACGGCGAGTTTTAAATGAACAAATTAAACGCCAAGGTAGTATTTCTTTCCAATTTTGTGCTTATTTAGCTGAATTAGTGGGACTCAAAGGACAATTAGTAGATGTTCCGGCTGTCTCGATTCATCGCATTCCTACACCGGCATTAATTCACTATGGTGATAGTTATGCAGTTTTATATGCAGTAGAAGGCAATAAACTAATTGTTGGTGTTCCCAATGAAGGAATCATTAAATGTTCACCATCGCAAATCCTCTCAGAAATAGAAACTGATAACGGAAATATACAACCCCAAGCACGAGTTTTATTAGTTTCTGCTACTCAAGAAACACCACAAGAAAGATTTGGAATTAGATGGTTTCTACCTTATTTAAATAAACACAAACGAGTATTAATAGAAGTATTTGTTGCTTCCTTTTTTGTGCAATTAGCAGCTTTAGCTAATCCGTTGGTAATTCAATTAATCATTGATAAAGTGATTGTGCAAAATAGTATTAGTACCCTGAATTTTTTGGGTGCTTTACTATTATTAGTTGGCATTTTTGAAGCGGTGCTGACCACATTAAGAACTTACTTATTTGTGGATACAACCAACCGCATAGATATGGGCTTGGGTTCAGAAATTATTGACCACTTGCTAAGATTACCATTACGATATTTTGAACGTCGTCCTGTGGGTGAATTGGCAACACGAGTTAATGAATTAGAAAACATCCGCCAATTTCTAACAGGGACAGCTTTAACTGTCGGTTTAGATGCCGTGTTCTCGATAGTTTATATTATCGTGATGGTGTTCTATAGTTGGCAGTTAACATTAGTTGGTTTGAGTACAATTCCCATATTTATTATTTTAACCTTAATCGCAGCCCCCACCGTTAGCCGACAACTACGCACCAAAGCCGAAAGAAACGCCGCTACTCAATCATATTTAGTAGAGGTAATGTCTGGGATTCAAACTGTAAAAGCTCAAAATATCGAATTGCGATCGCGCTTTTCTTGGCAGGAACGTTATGCACGTTATGTAGCCGCCGGATTTAAAACAGTTATCACCTCTACTTTAGCCAGTTCAACCAGTAGCTTCCTCAACAAATTAAGTAGTTTATTAGTGTTGTGGGGTGGTGCTTATTTGGTACTAGAAGGAGATTTAACTTTAGGGGAATTAATCGCTTTTAGAATTATCTCCAGTTATGTTACCAGTCCTGTTTTAAGGTTAGCCCAAATTTGGCAAAGTTTCCAAGAAACCGCCTTATCTCTAGAACGATTGAGCGATATTGTTGATACACCCCAAGAAGCAGAAATAGACAGAGATAATATTGCTTTACCTGCCATTATTGGGGGAGTGAAATTTGATAATGTTTCCTTCCGATTTAACAACAACGGACCACTACAATTAACTAACGTTAATATTGATATTCCTGCGGGTAAATTTGTGGGGATTGTCGGACAAAGTGGATCAGGTAAAAGTACCATGATGAAATTACTGTTGAGACTTTATAACGTGGAGTCAGGCAGAATTTTAATTGATGGTTACGATATTTCCAAAGTTGAATTATACTCACTACGGCGACAAATTGGGGTAGTGCCACAAGATACATTATTATTTGATGGTACAGTCCAAGAAAATATTGCCCTCACCAACCCAGAAGCCAGCACAGAAGAGATTATCGAAGCCGCCAAGGTTGCCGCAGCTCATGATTTTATTATGAGCTTACCTAATGGTTATAATACCAGAGTCGGGGAGAGAGGTTCAGCATTATCCGGGGGACAAAGACAGAGATTAGCGATCGCTCGTTCCGTCCTCCAAAGACCTAAACTATTAGTATTAGACGAAGCTACCAGCGCCTTAGATTATCCCACAGAACGCCAAGTTTGTCTCAATTTAGCCAGTGCCTTTAAAGGCAGTACAGTCTTCTTTATTACTCACCGTCTCAACACCATTAGTAATGCAGACATCATCATTGTTATGGATGGTGGCCGAGTCATTGAACAAGGTAGCCATAAAGAACTAATGGCCAGCAAAGGACATTATTTCTATCTTTATCAACAACAGGAAGTGAATTTGTAAATTTCTCATTGGCTATTCAGTAGGGACGGGTTTTGTACCTCAATTATTGATTAATCAAAAGATGCTCAACCCTCCCAAATATGATTCTTTGGTTTTTAAAAAAGAGGTAAAAAGTTATGACTCAAGTTAATGGTAAAAAACTGCAGGATTCACAGACAAACGGCTCAAAACCTAATGGTAGAGTAACCACCAACGGCAAAGTAACAAAAAAATCTACCAATAACTCGTCAGATAATAACTTTGACCAAAGTGTAGTTTTACGTCAATCTCCAATTTGGTCACGGGCTATCATGATTACCTTAATGTTATTAGCTTGTGCTGGTTTAGTTTGGGCTAGATTTGCCACCCTGGAACAAGTAGTTCCAGCCACCGGACAATTAAAACCAGAAGGTAAAGTTAAAGAAGTCCAAGCCCCTGTTAATGGAGTAGTAAAATCTGTATATGTCAAAGATGGGCAATTTGTTAAACAGGGGGATTTATTACTAACATTTGATTCTACTACCACTCAAGCAGAAATTGATTCTTTAAACAAAGTTAAGGGTACTTTAGTCAAACAAAATAATATTTATCGCCGCTTATTAGGAGTAACTACAGCAGCTTTAGACCCCGGTTTAGAATCATTAGCCAGTGAATTACCAGCAGAATCAACACAACTTTTAAAAAATCGTGCTGCTTTAATATCAGAGAATGAATTACTCCGCCTACAATTACGAGATGCTACCACCGGTCCAGGTTTCGGAACTGACGAAAATCAACGCCTCCAAGCTGCCCAAAGAGAATTAGATTCCCGTGCTAAAGCCGCAGAATTAGAAGTAGAAAAAATTAGAAAACAATTAGCACAAACTAGAGTCAAAATTGCTGATACTAGGTCTAGCTTGGCAATTCAAGAAGAAGTTTTAGGTAATTTGAGAATTTTGGCCAATGAAGGGGGAATTTCTAAACTACAATATCTCAATCAACAGCAACAAGTCCAAACTCTCAAAGCAGAAATAGCCCAATTATTAGAAGAAGAAAAACGGCTGTTATTTGATATTGAAAAAAATAAACAGCAAGTTACTAATACAGTAGCCGTCACCGATAAAGATATTTTGGATACAATATCTAACAATAAACAGCGTATTGCTGAAATTGATAGCCAGTTGATGAGAATTGTTTTCGATAATGACCAACGCATAGCAGAAGTAAATAGCCGCATTACCCAGGCAGAAACCAATTACAAATATCAAGAATTGCGATCGCCTGTCAGTGGGATAATTTTTGACTTACAAGCCAAAGATTCTGGTTATGTAGCTAATACCACCCAAAAGTTAATGCACATTGTTCCTGCTGATAACTTAGTAGCTGAAGTTTTCATCACTAACAAAGATATTGGTTTTGTCTTAGCCAGACTTAAAGAAGCTAAAGATACTCAAACACCTCTGAAAGTAGATGTGAGAATTGATTCTTTTCCTTTTAGTGAATTTGGTGATATTAAAGGAGAAGTAGTTGATATTGGTTCTGATGCTTTACCCCCAGACCAAATTCATAATTACTTCCGCTTCCCAGCTAAAATTAAGTTAAGCAAACAAGTTTTAGAAACTCAAGGTCAAAAGATTTCTTTACAGTCTGGGATGTCCATTAGCGCTAACATCAAAATCCGCGAAGAAAGAACAGTGCTTGACTTGTTTACTGATATGTTCACCAATCAAGTTGATAATTTAAAACAAGTCCGCTAGTATTTGTAGGGTGGGCAGGGTAAAATTTTGAATAGAAGCGGAAAATTTGAGAAAATGCCCACCTCAGTCTTTTTCAAAAATCAAACAGGAATCCTTTAGGGTGGGTATGGCCTTTGTATTAAGTTAGTGCATAAAATATGAGTTAGGGAAAACAGATTAAAAAACAGTATTTCTATAAAACAAAATAATTCACACCCAACCTTGAAAATCACTCTCAGTCAGAACTTTTCCTATCTTCTGAAATTCGCTTTGTGCCGCTAACTTTATATGTTTTAACATGAGTTCTTCCCCCGCTTCTGCTGCTATAAACGCCGCATTAAGAGCAATATTACGAATATTTCTCCCAGCTACACTTAACTGTGCTAACTTAGCATAATTCAGTCCCTTTGTAGGTACATTTGCAGGGAATATACGCTGCCAAATTACCTCTCTTTCTCTAATATCTGGAAAATTAAACTTCACAATAAATCGGATACGACGTAAAAAAGCAGTATCAATAGAATCCTTTAAATTAGTAGTAAGAATAGCTAAACATTGATAAGATTCTAAGCGTTGTAATAAATAATTTACCTCCATATTAGCATTCCGGTCATTACTATCTTTTACCTGAGTACGTTTAATAAACAAAGCATCAGCTTCATCAAATAATAATACTGCTCCACCAGCCTCTGCTGCATCAAATATTCGGCGGAGATTTTTCTGAGTTTCACCAATGTATTTACTCACCACTGCACTCAAGTCAATACGATAGAGGTCTAAACATAATTCATTAGCTATCACCTCCGCAGACATTGTTTTCCCAGTACCGCTATCTCCAGTAAACAAAGCAGTAATACCCAAACCACGACTTCCTTTACTAACAAAACTCCATTGTTCATAAACTTTGAGCCGTTGACGCACAAGCTGATGCTAAGAAAACTATGGAACGTAACGGGTTTGAGTGTCAATATAAAGAAAAAGGAATGTTTACAAGACTTAGAAAAATTCCTGATTCAATTAACTTTTATGAGAAATATTTTGAAGGTGTTAACTATATTTTTTGTACACACACTAGAGGATTTATGGTTTATGAAAAGTGGATAGTGGCCGTTTTTCATGAAAATAATCGAGTGACAAATGTGGCAGTAAATTATGGCTTAATTGGACTTTAACACATATTATAATATCATGCTCAGTAACATCTAAACTAATACCTGAATGAAGATAAAATATTTGATAATACCTGAAATACTGGCTTTATTGGCATTTTCAGTAGGTATTAGTTTAGCATCAGATTCCAGAATTAAATTTGATGAAAATCCTGTTCCTGAAAATGATTTAGAAGCAAAAGCAATAGAATTACTAGATGAACTTGATTTTAATGGTTATACATTTAATCCTCATAGAGTAATTAAAACTGTAAATATTTTTTACAGTTTAGGGCAGGAAAAAAGTTGTCAAATTTTTCACAACTATTTTGAGCTTAATTCTGACAATTGTATTCTAGACTTTATAACTGAACCAGTAGTACAAAATCTTTTCCTTGATAAAGGTGAAGTTAACGAAGATTTTCTAGACCAATTTATTCAAGATGCATCCATCACAATTCCTGAAATACGTTTTTTACAACTGAAGTTCCCCCTTTGACAAAAGGCGTATGCTGTGCATAGCAAGGAGTTTCAAGATTGGCAGTGAGGATTTACTGGGTACAAATCAGGGAAACCCCAAGCAAATCTAAAGCCCGTTGTTGCACTTTTGTGGGTTCAGT
>DATGXB010000226.1:0-6335 GCA_035299225.1 Nostocaceae cyanobacterium
GGGGGCAGGGGGCAGGGGAGAAATAACTATTGATCGCACTTCGCACTCAGCACTCTACCCTCTTTCGGATTGAGCTTTTCGCGTCTAAAATGAATGTGGTTTTCTCAATGCTATACTCAGCCGCCCGAAATTAGATAACTAATGACTCAATGACTAATTACTAATGACTAACAATTTAGAAGCTCAACTTTTGGCATTACAACAGGAAGGAGAAGCAGCGATCGCTTCTGCTGATACCCTAGAACGTTTGGAAGAACTCAGAGTTAACTATCTGGGGAAGAAAGGGCAATTAGGTGCGCTGTTACGTAGCATGGGGCAGATGAGTGCTGAGGAACGCCCGAAAATTGGTGCGATCGCCAATACTGTAAAAGAAGCACTACAAACTAGTCTAGATCAACAACGTGCCACCCTAGAAACTGCCCAAATTCAAGCCCAGTTAGAGGCAGAAACTTTAGATGTCACCATGCCCGGTGTTTACCGTCCCCAAGGTCGCGTACACCCTCTGAATGCCATGATTGACCGCATTCTTGATATCTTTGTGGGTATGGGTTACACAGTGGCCGATGGGCCAGAAATGGAAACCGACTACTACAATTTTGAGGCACTAAACACTCCACCAGACCACCCAGCCCGTGATATGCAGGATACTTTCTACCTGCCAGATGGAAATTTACTACGGACTCAAACTTCATCGGTGCAAATTCGCTTCATGGAACAAGAAGAACCACCGATTCGGATTGTTGCCCCTGGTCGAGTTTATCGGCGTGATGATGTGGATGCCACTCACTCCGCCGTTTTCCATCAAATCGAACTGTTAGCTATTGATGAAGGTTTGACTTTTACCGACCTCAAAGGCACAGTTAAAGAATTTTTACGCGCCATGTTTGGTGATTTACCAATTCGTTTCCGTGCTAGTTACTTCCCTTTTACTGAACCATCAGCAGAAGTTGATTTACAGTGGAATGGGCGCTGGTTAGAAGTTATGGGTTGCGGCATGGTTGACCCCAACGTACTAAAATCTGTGGGTTATGACCCAGAAGTTTATAGCGGCTTTGCGGCTGGTTTCGGTGTAGAACGTTTTACTATGGTTTTACATCAACTAGATGATATTCGCCGTTTATATAATAGCGATTTGCGCTTTTTAAGGCAGTTTTAATGTAGGGGTGTTCATGGTAAATTAGAGTTAATCAGCTACTAATTTACCACACCATCAAAGGTTCTAAATATCAACAGCTTGCAAAAGCATATTTTCCAGATTTGATAATTTTTAATTTTGGAGTAATAAGATGGGACTTCAAGAAGAAATTGACAAAATGAGGCAAGAGATAAGAACTGATGATTATCAAATGTCTATAAATGAGTGGATTAGCTTATATGAAAACGAAGAAATTGATATCCATCCTGAGTTTCAAAGGTTTTTCCGTTGGACTAATAGCCAAAAAACACGGTTAATAGAATCTATTTTATTGGGTATACCAATTCCACCAATATTTGTTTCTCAACGTGAGGATGGTGTATGGGATGTTGTAGATGGACTACAAAGATTATCTACTATATATGAATTTGTGGGAAAGCTAAAGGATGAAGATCAAAAGATTTTAGAGCCATTGGTTTTAGATGAAACCGAATATTTAAAAAATCTGAAAGGAAAGAAATGGGAAGATCCTGATGATCCTATAAATTCTCTAACACCAGCCCAGCGCTTATTGATAAAAAGAGCTAAAATTGGTGCAAATATTCTTCTCAGAGAAAGCGATGAAATTGCTAAATATGAATTATTTCAACGATTAAATACAGGCGGCTCAATAGCTACTGCACAGGAGGTAAGAAACTGTATTCTTGTAATGTATAATCGGGATATGTTTCACTGGCTTAAAAGATTAAGTGAAAATGAAATGTTTCAAGAGTGTATAGCTCTTAGTGAAAAGCAAAATGATGAACAATATGACATAGAGTTATTACTGAGGTTTTTAATATTCCGAACACTTGAAGAAAATGAAATGAGAAAAATAGGTAATGATTTAAGTGGTTTTTTAACAAAAAAAATGCTAGAAATAGCTAAAAATCAGGATTTTAATTATAGTGAAGAAGAAACCGCTTTTAATACAACATTTGAAATTTTATATGAGCAACTGGGCAATGAAAGCTTTAGGAGATATTCTCCTACTAAAGATAAATTTTTAGGAGGATTTCTCGTTTCTGCCTATGAAGTAATTGCTTTAGGAATTGGTTACAACTACAAAAATTTATCTCTTTCAGACATCAATATAAAAGAGAGAGTTAAACAAGTTTGGATAAATCCTGAATACACAAATTCATCAGGATCAGGTACTTCTGGAAAGCAAAGAATACCAAAGTTAGTTCCCTTGGGACGTAATATTTTTCAGCCATGAAGAAAATACGCACTCCAGAGCAACTTAGTGATAAGCTGGCAGAAGAACTTGCATGGCGGAAAAAAGAGCTTTCAATATTGAAAAGTTTGATTGATTCAAAATCCTTTGAATCAGCGAAAAGAAATGCATTACTTCGCAGTGGTATCACTATGCTTTATGCTCACTGGGAAGGATTTGTTAAAGTAGCAGCTAATAGCTATGTAGAATTTGTGGCTATGCAAAAGCTACCTTATAATCAACTAGCAAATAATTTTATAGCTTTGGCAATGAAAGATCAATTAGATCAAGCTAAGGAAACAGAAAAAGCAACTATATATAATGAAGTTGCAGAATTTTTTATGACCAAATTAAATGATCGCAGTGTGATAAAATATGAATTTAGAATTGCTACCTCTAATTTATCATCATCAGTTTTTAAAGAAATAATGTGTATGATTGGTTTAGATTATTCATTTTATGAATCAAAAGAAGTATTAATAGATGAACAGTTGCTAAAGAACAGGAATATTATAGCTCATGGTAATTATCTTGATATAGATGAAAAACGTTATGATGAGTGGCATACAAAAGTAATAGAAATGATGGATACACTCAGAAATCAAATAGATAACGCTGCTTCAACAAAACAATATTGTTGTTAAAGTCCATCTAATACATCATGATAAAATTTTTAAAGATTTAATTATTTATTAAAGAGAGTATCTAGTTCCGACAATTATCACAATGTCCACAACGCCAATTTTCCGCTTCTTTACCAAACCCAAAAGCAGTTAACAAAAACTGCCAACGACATTTCTTACTATACAGATATTCACTCATTTGTTTAGCAGCTTGTAATTGCATTTGTGGCTGACTTCCCGATTTTGCAGAAATCGTATAATGAAAAGGATCAAGCCATTGCAGTTGTCCACTACTATGCAGTAACGAAAGCGCCGTTGCACCTTCGGAAAATTGTTTTATTACAGATGTTACTTCTCCCTGTTT
Source organism: Nostocaceae cyanobacterium (assembly GCA_035299225.1). Classification (GTDB taxonomy): domain Bacteria; phylum Cyanobacteriota; class Cyanobacteriia; order Cyanobacteriales; family Nostocaceae; genus DATGXB01. Next base: position 3,378 of record DATGXB010000226.1, read on the forward strand.
TGGTAACTTTTTCGCTAACTGTTGGGCTTTTTGTTGTTGTTTCAACATTTGTTCTGAAAAAAACTGCTGCCTTTGTTTATCTTCAGCATCTAAAAACCCCGTCGGTTCACTGACTAAAGTTAATGCTTCTGCGGGTTTTCCATCTCTTCCAGCCCGACCAATTTCTTGCACATATTCAGATAATAAATGCGGTGCATGAAAATGTACCACCCAGCGCACATCCGGCTTATTTATCCCCATGCCAAACGCACAGGTACACACCACAAACGGAATTTCCCCACCTAACCATTTTCCCTCAACTTGTCGGCGTTCCTCTGCACCCAAACCTGCATGATAACTAGCCGTTTGATAACCAATTTCTCTTAACCATTCCGCTAACTCTTCACTATCTTTTCGTGTTCGCACATAAATTAAACCAGCTTGTCCTGACCTTTGAGAAATAAACTTTAATAATTGCTGTTTTCTTCCCTTTGGAGTCCAAGCGATTCGCACTGTAGGATGCAAATTAGCACGATAAGGATTGAGGCGAAAAACTTCCGGTTGTTGTAATTGTAAAACAGATTTAATAATATTTTGGGCTGTAGGATTTGCAGTCGCTGTAAAGGCTGCTAAAGTAATTTTTGTTCCCGGTGGTTTAGTTTTTAATAATGCTGGACGCACCGCACCCAAACGCCGATAAGCTGGACGAAAATTATCACCCCACTGCACTAAACAATGTGCTTCATCTAAAATCAAACCATTAATTATTAATTCTGGCTGACATAATCTTTCCCAAACTGGGGGACTTAATAAAGTTTCAGGAGATAAATATAATAATCTTAATTGTTGTTTTTCTAAAGCTTTTAATGTCGTCTTCCGTTGCCAAGTTGGTAACTCACTATGCAAAAGTGCTGCTTTTAATTGCCTTTGTTTTAATTCCTCCACTTGGTTTTCCATTAATGCTACTAAGGGAGAAATTACCAAAGTTAAACCAGTTTGTAAAAGTGCAGGTAACTGAAAACAAATTGATTTACCCCCACCAGTCGGCATAATAATTAATGTATCTTTTTTGTTTAATAAACTATTAATAATCTCCCCTTGGGGTGGTCGAAAATCATCATATCCCCAAATTCTTTTTAAAGCAGTGCGGACATTCTGCCAAGAATTAGTAATTGGTTGTGACATAATATATTGTTATGCAATATTATAAATTTGCACTAACTTGAGTTTGTATGTTCATGATTCAGTAATTTTACTATATTCACGGTTTCAGCTTTATTATATTGTAATTTTTATTAACCTTAGCAAAATCATGAATTTATATTAAATGTAATTGTACTAACTGAAATGGCTTAATGTATTGTAAATATTAGTAATCAAAATTCACAAAGCAGGACTATGACTACAACATTTAATGTTTATTGTGATGAAAGTTGTCATTTAGAGAATGACCATCAGCCAATTATGGTTTTAGGTGCAATTTGGTGTCCTCTAGAAAAAGTAAGAGAAATATCTATTAATATCCGCGAGATTAAGAAAGAATATAATATTAAAACTGAATTTGAAATTAAGTGGATAAAAGTTTCACCAGCTAAAACAACGTTTTATCTTGATTTGATGGATTATTTTTTTAATAATGATGATTTACATTTTCGTGGTGTCATAATTCCCGATAAATCTAGATTGCAGCATAAAATTTATAATCAAACTCATGATGATTGGTATTATAAAATGTATTTTACTTTACTCAAAGCAATTCTTAATCCACAAGCACGTTATCAAATTTATTTAGATATTAAAGATACAAGAGGAAGTAAAAAAGTCGCTAAGTTACATGATGTACTTTCTAACAACTTACTAGATTTTTCACGACAAATTATTGAAAAACTTCAAACAGTACGTTCTCACGAAGTTGAAATATTACAACTTACAGACCTTTTAATTGGCACTATTTCCTATGCTAATAGAGGACTTACTAATAATACAGCTAAAGTTGCTTTAGTTGAGCGAATGCGTGAACGTTCTGGTTATCATTTAACTCAAACTACTCTCTCTTTAGAAAGTAAAGTAAACCTGCTTCGATGGGAAGCTTCGGAGGTTGTAGCATGATATCACCAAATTGGCTACCACCTCTAGTTTTATTTCAAGATTATGGTGGTAATTGGGAAGTTTATTTAGAGGCATTATATAATTTTTTTAAAGTAGATTTTATTGATAGCCAACCCACTTTTAAAGGTACAAAATTATCACTCAAACGCCATCCTTTGTATTCAGAGAAAGAAGCCACATTTTGGCACGTTACATCAACAGGAGAAAAGGAGGAAGAACGGATACCGGATTTTCGGCGTTGTGAGCGCATTCGTTGGTTACGTCCCATAATTGAAAATGCCGAAGATCCAGCAATCAAACTTTGGGAAAATGAACGTAACAATGAGACACGTATTTGTCTATGGCTAGAATCGGAAGACTATTTTTTAGTATTAGCTCAACGTAAAGATTATGTACTTTTGTGGACGACATACTTAGTTAAGGAAGCACATCGCAAAAGAAAACTACAGAAAGAATATGAAGCTTTTAAAAATGCTAATGCCGCTAGTTAGGCGGCATCGTTACTCCTTCTACACATGGCAGATGAGCTAAATTTTTACTCTTAACTATATTATAGTTCTAATAATCCAGGCTGTCAAACTGTATTTCTTTACTTTCAATTTTAGGGTGAGAGATTTACTTGAGCATGGACGCAATTGTAGAATCAAATATTTTTTCGACAAAATACAGATGATATAAGCATATCAAGAATGTGCTTATAAAAAATTTACCAAAAAATTGGGTTTAAAGCCCCGTCCTTTGAGGACGGCTTTTTGGTAGAATAGTGGAAACAGGCAGGGCATTGTCTGTTGGGCGAGATAGTGTAAGACGGGGTAGACCTGCAACTGTTGTTTGAACCCAGAATCTCCGCACTTTTAGGGCGGGGAGTAT
>DATGXB010000227.1:0-8040 GCA_035299225.1 Nostocaceae cyanobacterium
ATGTTTTGAGACTTTAGAAGAACTAAAAGAAGTAGTTAGACAAAAAATAAAGCAATTAGACACATCAATTGTTGCTTCTATTGCAGGATGGGGCTTCATTTTGGATGCTTTATTTGTATCAGGCTTTTCGTGAAATGGTATGACGGGTCATCAAGTCAACTTAGATTGTCTTCCATTACCCGACCCGACCCCACAGTACAACCACAATCAACAGAATCAGAAACAGAATCTCAAAAGCAGGAATCAAACGATACACTCAAGCAACAAACCTCAAAAAATTTCCAACAGCCGAATAATAATAACTCTCCTAATCAAGCAGCAACAATTCAAACAAAATTAACCATTGGTCAACCAGGGGATAAATACGAACAAGAAGCCGATACAATGGCGCAAAAGGTCATGTCAGGAAATACCCTTCAGTTATCCCATTGGCCAGAAAAAACAACACCCAAAAATCCTGTTATTGTCCGACGAAAGTTATCAACAATACAGCAAAAAGCCGATGTAGCAACAAATAGCAGTACACCAGATTTAGAAAACCAGCTAAACAGTAAAAAAGGCGGGGGTAGTCCCTTAGACTCAGATACACGTTCCTTTATGGAATCGCGTTTTGGTGCAGATTTTAGTCAAGTGCGCGTGCATACAGATAGTACATCTGTGCAGATGAATAGAGAATTAGGAGCGCAAGCATTTACACACGGTAATGATATCTTTTTCAGAGACGGAAAAACACCAGGAAAAAATGAATTAACAGCCCATGAACTAACTCATGTTATTCAACAAACAGGAGCAGTTCAACCAAAAACCACAACAGAACAACCAGAAACCACAGACATAAATAGTACAGAAATAGGTATTCAACGCGCTTGCTCAAAATGTGAAGCCGAAGAAAAACAAGAAGAAAAACAAAACACACCAACCATTCAAGCTAAAGCCGATATTGCCACAGAAATTACCAACTTAAATCAAACAGAAATTAATATTCAGCCTTTATGTTCAGAATGCGAAACCGAAAAAAAAGAAGAAGAGAAAAACACATCAACTATTCAAGCTAAAGAATTACCAGGCACTAACTGGGACTTAACACAAAACAAAAATCTCCAAAGTCCAACAAAACAGGATTTACCACCTGAAAACTTTTTAACAGCTAAAAATCTTCTTCAGTTAAAAACTTCTAATACCACTTTAAATAACAACATACTCCCTCCACAGCAGCAAAATCTATTACCCAACAATCTGCAAAATCAAAACCCTGAAAATCTCCTTAATCAAAACATTTCACAGTCATTACAACAACAAGAAACACCATCGGAAGCAACACAGATAGAACAAAGCGCACAAAATCCCTCAGCAGCATCGCAAGAAACACCAAAAGACCCAGAACAAGCCATCCGTGAAGTAGACCCAGCCGAAGTAGAAGCTAAGAAAAACGAAGTATTAGCTCAACAACAACCACAAATAGAACAAGTTAACCAGCAACTACCTCAAGTAGAACAAGCATCACAACAAGCATCACAAGAAGCCACACAGCCAAGCCAGCCCATCGTTAATACAGAAGCAACAGTAGAAGCACCACCACAGCCCAAAACAGATAATCAAGCCGCAACCGCAGCCGAGCAAGCTGCTAGTGAAGCACAGCAAGCTTTTAGCAGCGCACAATCACAACCCGTACCTCAACCAACTGCCCCAGCACAGCCATCACCACCTGTAGCACCACCCGTCTCTGGAGGAATGCCAATAGCCAGCGACCCCCAAGGTGATGCGGCCATCAGCAACTTAACTCAACAAGCTCAAAGCTTACGCCAAGGTGGTGAACAACTATTAGCACAAGCAGCACAAGTACGTGCTAACGCTCAAATCATCACAGGTAATATTCAACTCGTAAAACAAGGAGTTAATCAAGCTGAAGATGGTATTACAAAATCCACAGACCATTTGCAATACCGTCAAGAGGCTGTAGGTAAAGCCAAAGAAGCCCTTCAAGTATCAGAAGAAAAAGCATCTAAAGTTGCAGCAGAAGCTCCTGGTTTTGAAGACAAAGCCAACCAAGGCAAAGAAAAAACCTCTCCCATGTCCAGTAAAGCATCTGAACTAGCAGGACAGAATGCTGCTAATGTTCCCAAAGATGGAGAAGCCGCAGGTAAAGCACAAGAACAGGGACAACAATTAAATAAAGTTGCTTCTGACACTACGAAGATAGATGATGCCTTTACCCAAACCCAACAAAAAGCCAAGAGTTTGACAGAAGAAGCAGCCCAAGCCACAGCCAAAAACACCGAAACCAAAACCAAAGTCCAAACAATGGAGCAAACACTGGGACAGACTCAAGACAAGCTGACCCAGATGACCAGCCAAAATACAGAGGCTAAAACCCAAGTAGAGGGCTTGGAAAATAAACCAGAAGAGATGCTCAACCAAGCTGCGGTATTAGAGGAGAAAGGACGAGCAGCAATTCAAGCAGCCGCAGAGATAGAACAACGTATACAACAAATACAAGCTGAGTACCAGCAGGCAATGAGTAACCTGCCAGAATTAGAAGCAGCACCATCCTTGTCCTCAGAAGAAGGAAGATACGAAGATAGGGAAAATATAGATGTAGTTGGGGCTTTACCTTCTTGGTTGACTGGTGTTGATCCTGTATCTGAAGAGCAAAGACAACAAGCACAACTAGCAGCACAAGAAAGACGAAACCAACAAATTGCCCAGATTAATACAATGGCTGGGAAACCTTTTGAAGAACTAACTGCTGGGGATAAGATGGGTATTGCCTTAAATCTCATGGGGCAAAACCTCCTTTCTTCTCTCACTAATATTCAATGGCCTGATCCGGCAAAATTAGTATTAGGTATGATTGACCCCCGCACCTCACTCACTGGTGCATTAGGAGGTTTAAGTCAAATTCTTTCAGGAGGAGCTAACCTTTTAAGTGCTGAACAATGGGCAAAAGATCCTTTAGGTAATTTCCTTAAATCAGCCGCCGATATTGCTACTGGTTTAACAGTCGTTTTAGGTTCTATTACAGCTTTAGCTGGGTTAATTACTGGCATATTAACTGCTGTTACAATTGTCTCTTTGGGTTTAGCAGCACCAATTACAGGACCAATAATTGCTTTTTGTGCCACCGTCATGGCAACTGTAGGAGGCTGGACTTTTGTTACTGGTTTAGTAGCGGCGGGTTTGCACAGTTTAACCTTGATCAAAAACTTAGCTGATGCAGCTACAGCAACAACAGCTGAAGACTTGCAAAATCAATCTGAACAGATGACGCAAGATTTTACTAATGCTGGGAGTGCAGCCTTTGAAGCTGTGATGGCTAGGTTAGATCAGGCAGATGCTATAAAGCTACAAAACAAGATTGTTAAATCAGGTGGCGGTGTGAGATATGCTGCAAACTTGGGTGCTCAAGGGTTGCCAGCACGTGTCATAAATGGAGTACAGGAGTCTGGTGGAGCAAGACCCTATACTCGTAACCTGGCGAATAGTACGAGACGCAATGTAAGTAATACAATTAAGGGTGCAGGGAATACAATTAGAGACCAAGGTTTAGGTAGTTTTGCTAAACAAACAGGCTCTAAAATTTGGAATGGGATTCAAAATACAGCACAAGAAACTTGGGATGACTTGACATTGAAAGAAAGGTCTCTTGTACCAGGAGGTAAAGGTCTTTCCCGTGATTATTTAATAGGTCAAGATATTCCTAAAGGTGGGTCTAGGGCAGCTGCAACAGACGCTAGAACCGGAGCTACGAATGAAATGCTTGAGAGGATGCGTGCTACCGGTGAAATTCCTCCAGCTGCTGAACCAAAAGTGCGATCGGCAAATTCACCATCTCAAGCCAATGCCGAGCTTTTAGAAAGTACAGCCAGTAAGACTGGAAAACAACTTACTCCTAGTGAACTTGAGGGGGAATTAGATATTGTTAGTAAAAGACAAAGAAAACCGATTTCTGAAGGAGATTATATTGAAGAAGTAGAGCTTGGTAATGGTCATGAATGGAAGTTTAAAGGTGATGGAACACTGTGTAGATTTTCCAATGATCCCCACTGTTTCTTTCCAAATCAGCTACCTGAACGCTTACAAAGCGAACTTAAATTAGCAAATCGGCTTGGTGTCAAACCTGTGAAGTTTGGAGATCCTAATTTTGACAGTATTATCAATGAAGGAACAATTAAATGGGCGGTTACAACCGATAATGAGTTAGTTATTATCCCAAAAAATGTGGGTAATTCGGAGATAAGCCATAGTGTTTTGAGTGGTGGAAAGCCTGTTTTAGCAGCAGGAGAGGCAGAGATTGTTGGTGGTTCAGGTCAATACTTGCTTTTAGAAATTAATAATCATAGTGGACATTACCAACCTACTGGAGATAGTCTAGACATTGGCATAGAAGCTTTTAAGAAACAAGGTATTGATGTAAATTCAGCATCTACTAATCGTATTTAAAAATCCTTATGAATGAATCACAATCTACTAAACTACTCAATGAACTGTTACTACAGAATCCTTCAGATGTGAAGGTTTGGCTAAAACGTGTCTGGTTGGATCAAGAAAAAGTGCCAGAAGAATTTAATTGGCTTGGTTTGGCAGAAGCTGCTGCTTTTGAAGCACGCTCAGGAGAACGTAATGTGACAAATACGTCTAATATTTTCTGGGCAGAAATAGCAATATCAGTCTACGATTATTTAGCATCTCAGGCCAATTCTGGGACGGGAGAATCTTTCATAATTTCATCCATGTTATTGCGGGCTGCAATGATAGCAGATTATGGTTCAGTATTTGGACATCCTGTTCTTGATAGTAACCAGATTATTCACTGGTTCTTTCACAGTTTAAAGATGTCATTAGATGAGGTTATACAAAATACAGCAAATTGGAAAGATAATAATATTGAAAACATTCGAGAATTAAGACGAATAAAAAATCGTTTAAAGGTTATTTTAGTCTTAACTGAAAGTGATAAGTTTAAGCCGGATGAAGAACTAAAAGCCTGGCTTAGTTTACGAGAGAAGCTACCATAAATTATGAAATTATGAAATTTATCAATCAACTAATAAATTATGAATATGTTCTCTTTTAGATTCTTCAGGAAAATTAATAGATGTCAAGAAAAAAAGTAGATTTAACAACCCTTCCTATTTGGCTACAATACTCTATTTCTTTAACAGTAGTAGCTATTGTCGTTACATTTGCTTGGTTTGTTGGACGCAATAATCCTATACCAGCTTGGATAACTACTTACTTAATTCCTATCTTGGGCTGGTCTTATATTATTTTGTTCATCTTTGTAATTACCAGTCGTATCTTCCAGAAAAAATGATTTTTAGATTTTTTCATGTCAAAATCCATCTTCTATGAATACTAAAACCAATAATTATCAAATCAATAGTGATTTAACCCTATATACTTCTTCAAATTTACCTTTAACTGTCCAGGTTATAAATATAGCTGTAACTGAGACAGATGATAAAATAACCGAGTATCGTCTTGCCTTTCAAGTCAACCCAGAACTTTACAACTTTATTGACACTAATGCTTTATTTAATCTGAATCCAGTTGTGCGGATTAATTCTACAAATATTAACTTTTACCCAAACTCCTATATTCAAATTGAAGTTATTATTAAGCCGGATTTTTTACCATTACTGATAGAAAACTTAAATACTATTGATTCAGCAGCAACTTATATTTTAAATTGTAACTTACCAGATCCCTTACTATTTACTGAAAATTGGTTAGCTTTATCTGTCAAACAGTTACATGAGACAGGAGAAGTAGGATATTACACTTTTTGGAACTATTTTAGCAGCTTAAATCTAGCTATGGCTAGTAATTATCAAGAAGAAATAGCTGAAAATCTTACCAAATTCTTGCAAGATTTAGTCAGTCTTGGTCTTGATTCTACTACTAAAGAAGTTAATCCAGCTTCACTTGAAGAACTTGCTAAATTTTTTAGAGAATTGTCAGAAGCATCTGCTAAAACAATTCCCTCAAATACTACTCCTAAACAGCCAATTTATCAGGCAATTATTGATTTTTTTCAGCAAGATGATTGGCCATTTGAACAGATAAGAAAAGATTCTTGGTTGCGTACAACTTTCCAAGGTAAAAACGGTAGATGGAGTTGCTATGCTCAAGCTAATGATACATATTACCAATTTATCTTTTACTCTGTTTGTCCTGTTAAAGTGCCAGAATTTAAGCGTCAGCTTATAGCTGAATTTATTGCTAGAGCTAATTATAATATTATTATCGGTAATTTTGAGTTAGATTTTAGAGATGGGGAAATTCGTTATAAAACCAGTGTTGATATTGAAGATAATAGTCTAACTTTTACTTGTATTAAAAATTTGGTTTATACCAATGTTAAGATGATGGATAAATACTTGCCAGGAATTATATCTATAATTAATGATGATATTTCTCCTGACTTGGCTATTAATCAAATTGAACAAGGTCAAAAAATTAGCCAAGCATCAAATGAAGTTGTAGAGGTTGATAAATTTGTATTAGACTTACCTTCTCAAACAAATGTAAATCAACAAGAAACCATACCTGAACACAAAGAACATATACTAACAATATTAACACGGGAGGAAATTGGTAAGTTTCATGAGGCTTTACAGGTATTACCTCGTTCTCGTCGGAAACAAGCTGAGGAGATAATTGCAAGACTTAAACCGCAAGTTATTACTAGGTTGGGAGAATCAGGGGAGGAAATATTTAATCTTGCTTACTCTTTTTTTAGTGAGGTGAAAATAGTTGTTAAAAATATTAAGTTGATTCAAAGATATTCAGGAATGGCTGATGAGATTAAGTTAGTTTTGCAAGATTTACAGAATGAAAATACACAAGATAGAGAGATTTTAGAAGAGGAAAAAACGGCTATATCTGAGTTGGAAAATTTATTTTGGTGTATTAATACTCGTTTGCAAGAGTTACCTACGGATAATTTAGAAGGGATGAAGGAAGTGGAATTATTAAGAGAGATTGAAGAGTTTAGATATCAGTTCATCCAATTTAAAAGGTTGATGGAAAATAAAAATGTTTAGTTTTGAGTGTGAGGAGGAAGGCAGTATAATAACTGTGTAGGCAAGATGATTTACATGATTTATAGTAATTTTGTGGATAGGGGACACGGCTAGATAATTCTTGGTTTTTTATTGAAGTTTGTTAAGTGCCGTGTCCCTACAGGTTATTAAGCATTGTTATGTTGTTGTTTTGTTTGGGTAATTAATTTTGAATGGGTAGTTATTGAATTAATCAAGATTTTGATGAGATATGATCAGTAAAATTTTTGATGGGTGAAGTATGAAATTTGTTGGTGTTGATTTGGGGTGGAAGTCTCAACCATCGGGGTTGTGTTGTTTGGAGTTGGTGGAGGGTAAGTTAGAGTTAGTTGATTTGCAACGTATTGAGTTAATTAGTGATATTTTAAATTGGATTGATGATAGTGTAAAAGCTGATGAAGGGGGGATGGTAGCGGTAGATGCACCGACTTTAATTCCTAATGCTACGGGGAGTCGTTTACCGGATAAGTTAACTCATAAGTATTTTGGAAAGTATCATGCGGGATGTTATCCTGCTAATCAAAATTTGCCTTTTGCGACTCGAACTATTGAGTTTGGTTTAGAATTGGAAAAGCGGGGTTTTGCTCATGCTCCTACTATTGAAGCAAGAAAAACCGGAAGATTTCAAATAGAGGTTTTTCCTCATCCAGCGATAGTACATTTGTTTGGATTAGAGAAAATCTTGAAGTACAAAAAGGGTAGATTGAGCGATCGCCATTTTGAACTTACCAAACTTTGCAATTACTAAGTAATTAGGCAGAATTAATTCCACAACTTATTTCCCTGTTCAGCGTTCCCTTACTCCACGTAGGAATTTAATTTTGCACGACCACTTATACCATTTCACGAAAAAAGTGATACATATAGTAAAATAAGAAATACAGAGTGTTGTGACGAAGAATGAGTAGAGTAGTCAAAATAGAAATAACAGAAACGGTTGAAGAATTGCATCAGCTATTGAAGCAACAAAAAACAG
>DATGXB010000228.1:0-7738 GCA_035299225.1 Nostocaceae cyanobacterium
AAAAACCTTGCACTGTCTAGATTGCAGGTTTTAATACCTTAATAAAAACAATTTCAATAATTTTTTGGCTCAAACCCAAGCATAGTAAGGGTTATACCTGTAAAAACCTAAAAAACTAACATAAAGGGAGCGGTAGAGCCTAATAATTTTAAATAAATCATCATGCTAAACGTTTGTATAATTCAGCATTTTTATTGAGTACATAATTAGCAACTTGTGTAAAATTGCTTTTCGATAAACACAGGTAATCCTCTATAATTACTTGCAATAATTCTTCAATAGATATACCTTGATTTTGTGCTATCATTTCCAACTTAGTTAATTGATCATCTGGAATTTTGAAAGTAATTTCAGCCACAATTATTCCTTAGATAAACCTAATCAACAAAAATCTAACTGTTTACAATTTCTGCAAGTGCTTCGTTAATTATATCATCACTAACACCGCGACGCTTTAAACTAGCAATTAAAGCATTAACAGTATTATCATCCAATCTTTCTAAATCTTTTCTCAGTCCTTGCCCAACATAAGCTTTAATTAATGATTGATAACCAGAAAAACCCAGTATTGGCGCAATTCTCTTTAAATCTTCCACCACATCTTCCGGCATCCGAATTGTTATAGTGGTCATCGGACGATTTTTATCTAAGCGTTTTTTTAAAGTTTCAATCTTCATAGTATTCACTTTCCTTACGAGTAGCTTTACGAGCTGAAATAATTCTAATTACATCATCTTCAAAATCAATGTGAACCACAAATAAAAGATTCCAATGTGTATCCATTCCAATTATTGCATCTCTTTCTTCATGATTCCGACTGGCATCAACTATTTTAAGAAATGGATCAAAGAAAGCTTCAGCAGCCTGTTCAAAAGTAACGCCATCATGTTTAATAGGGTTATTTCTAGCTTTTTCAGCATTCCAGACAAAGGTAATACCATTCAAGACAAAGTAGACATCCATACATTCAATGATAGCCTATTGTATTTACATTGTAAATAATTTTTGATATAACACAGCTAATATTCTAACCTTGTTTGTCTTGCTATGAACAACACACCTAGATTATTGGCTACAGATGGACGTGAAGATATATCGCAATTTGTCATTCATCTCACTAGAAACGACCAAGATGATTATGAGGATGGTAATACAGCGAAAAACAATTTCCAATGTATCATGCGTGATAGAAAAATTATTGCTGTAAGACCCCATTGTTTATTTAATAAAAGGTTAAACACTTTATCAACAGAGGATAAACAAAAACTCAACGTGGCTTGCTTCACTGAGGTACCATTAGATCAACTACATCTTTTGGTACGTGAAATTCCAGGTCGGGAAATTAAATTTGAACCGTATGGTTTTGTTTTTAGCAAAGAGTTCATTATAGAATCGGGTGGACAGCCAGCAATTTATATAAACAGCTATAACAGAACTTTATATTTGAGAGAAGCTGTAGATGAAATATTTAAAATATCTCACAAAAATGGAAGATTTGTTAGTAAGATATGGCGTATTTTACCATTTATAAATGCAATGAACGAAAAGTATGACTTTTCATGGGAAAGAGAATGGCGTATAAATGGTGATCTGGAGTTTGAATTAAACGACCTTGTATGTGTAATTCTACCAGAAGATAAGGAATCTTCTTTAAAGCAAAATTTAGCTAAAAAAGGTATAGCGGTTATCTCACCAGGATGGACTTATGAGCAAATTGCAAACGAATTAGTAAAGCAGCAAAAATTAACAAAGCAATTACACATTGAGGAGATAAAGAGATTAAAAAAGGAAATCAACAGACTAGAAGTAGAGGCACAAAAATCAATTTGTTAATTTTTTATTACATCATGATTAAAATCTTTCTCATAGTTAGTTTATAACTTTTTGGTCAAAATCTTTTATGTCTATGAAATATACCGAAAAATAAACTACACCTTCTCCTTAGCAGGTGGAACAATACGGAATTTATTTAAACCTGCGTCAATTTCTCGTAATACCTGAAAATCCTCTTCTGGTAAGGGGTAACTATTACTATTAAATAAACCGGCACTGAAAGCGGGGTGTTTTTCTAAGAAGGCGAAGGCTTGGCGGAATTGTGCGGGGGTGGCTTTGATTGGTGCGTCAAAATGACAGGGAATAATCCAATTAAAATCCCATTTGCTAACTTTATCAGCCCAATTTATTGTTTCTCTGGGGGCGCGATTTAAGATTAAACTTTGTAAAACTGGGGCTACAAATATCCGTCCGTTTCCTTGTAATGTCTCAAATGACCTTTGCCAATCTGCACGCCATTTAAAGGGGTAAATTCCAAATAAGTCTTTTCTAGAGCTTTCTGGGGCTTTTCTGGCTTCTTTCCACAGTTCTCCCCAAGTGGGTACTTCTAAGGCACTGGGGCGGAAATACAAAGCAAATAGGGTAATACGTTGCCAACCTTTGCGGCGGTTGTTTTGGTTGTCGGGGATGATGTCTGAGGCGCGGTCTTTGGCGTGATAAAGTAGGGGGTAGGGGTCAAGCTGGACTATGGCGGGTGGTTCTGCTGGTACAGATACAATACTATCAGTTAGTAGAAGAGTGTGCGATCGCCTGTGAAAAAATCCCACCTCTGCAAACTTCCCCGGCCCCAAATCAATGGGACCCAAAATTTGATAATCAAACTCCTCCGCAAACAACGTATTTCCGCTATCCATCGGTAAAATCTGGGTGCGGTTCCCTGGTAAACCCAGCCAGCTGAGAGGCAAATTTACCGGAAAACTCCATTGGCCAGGCGCTACATACACCTGGGCACTAGGAAACCTCCTCGCAAAAGGACCCACAAATACTTTATGTTCTATCCCGGAGATAGTAGGCAAAATAATATACTTAACTTCTCCATGTTCCGCTACTAACTCATTTACCAAGCGGATACACTCGGTTGTGGGTGCGACAGGTGCATAAACCAATAAACCCCCGGTTTCCAGCTTAACTACCGTCATCCGAATCGGCACAACAACGTAAAAAATACCCTGGATTTGGTCAAATGTCCAGATAGTATCTTTAACTACTTCTTTCCGAATTGTTTGCCGTTTTCCATAAGGATAAAGTGGGACAACAGGCCAAAACGGCCAAAACCAATCTTGGGGATTTACCTTTTCTCCTACAGCACCAGTCACTCCGCAGCACCCTCCAGATTTTTGCTACTTTCATTAACTCTCCAGAAAATGAAGTTTAGCAAATTATCGTCACCTTGGTCTACTATAAGTAGATAGTTTTAATTAAACCAGCACTTAGACAAAATCATTAGTACATCAAATTAAATCACTAACAATAACCTCAACTATCCATCTGCGTCCATCTGCGTCTATCTGCGTTTAAATATTACTTTTATAGTAACCTATAATTGTAGTAATAGTAGTAAAAAGATGTGCAAATGACTAATATAGAACCACACCAAAGAGTTGAAAAAAAATTAGCAGAGTTTCCTCGTCTAATTTTTCGGTTAATTCCTGTAAAACGAGGAAAAAAAGCCGGTGAACTAGTAAAATTAGCCGGAACTTGGCAAGGAGATGATTTAGCAGATTGTCTAAAATTTGTTCATGAAAATCGCTCCCGTGCTAAATTTTAATTGTTACATCAGGGAACAGGGAACACTTCGACTGCGCTCAGTGCGGTGCAGGGAACAGGGTTGAAAGTCTCTTTGTATAAGGTTTTGTTCCAAAATTTGTACCTCATTTACCTGAAACTGGCTGTATAAATATTTATTTTTCATTAACTAATCACAGTAATTCCAATCTTACCAGTAGCCCTTTCATTTTCACTATAAGTATGAGCCGCCGCTATTTCCTGTAAAGGATAAGTCCGGTCAATCATAACTCTTAACTTACCCGCTTCGATTAAATTTTTGATGAAATCTAAATTTGCAGTAGTGGGATTATCAATCACAAATTTAGCTTTTTTCCCAGGCAGAAAAGTGGTTAAACCGATTTGAATAAATAAATCTAAAGCAGGTAAAGTTGATATATAAACACCATTAGATTTTAACACCTGTTGACAGTTAGAAAAAGATTTTTTACCAACAGCATCAAAAATAATATCGTATTGTTTATTACTTGTAGTAAAATCTTCCTGTTGATAATCAATAACAAAATCTGCACCGAGAGATTGAACAAAATCTAACTTTTGTGTGCTACAAACTCCCGTAACTTCTGTACCGAAAGCCTTAGCAATTTGTACAGCGAAATGACCTACACCACCAGCAGCACCATTAATTAAAACTGCTTGTCCTGGTTGAATATTTCCTTGATCTCGTAATGCTTGTAAGGCTGTAACTCCACTTCCAGGAATAGCCGCAGCTTCCACATAACTAATATTAGCAGGTTTATGTGCTGCCCATTTTTGAGAAACAGCCGCATATTCTGCATAAGCACCCCCAAATAAATCCGTGCTACCAAAAATTTCATCTCCCACTTGGAAACCTGTGACTTGAGAACCAACTTCTACTACTTCCCCAGCCACATCTAACCCCAAAATCATCGGAAATTTGTTGCCGGTTAAAACTCTCAACATTCCTTTACGAATTTTCCAATCAACTGGGTTAACATTGCTGGCATGGACTTTTACAAGTAATTGATGGGGTTTAATTTGTGGTTTAGCCACATCTGCATACTGCAATACGTCCACAGATCCATATTGATTAATTATAACGGCTTTCATCCTCACCCTCCTAGCATTTGGATAATTATAATTAGAAAAAATGTATAAACTGAACAGATCATAGAAAATATTAACGTTTGATATCAACATTCGTGAGTTAGAAAATTTTTGAGTATTAAGTCTTAAGTATTTATTCGCAAATGATGATGAATTTAAAATTTTTCTCATTCTTTTGTAGGATGCGAAATCAAAAAAAGCCGCAAGAATGGCAAAAAAATAGAATATATGTGAAAATAATATTCATTAAGCCTTGGTTGTCAAGAAGCTGTTTTCTGGTTTGAAACAGTATTCTAGTCCTGGGGCGTATCTCTAATAACTAGAAAAGTTAAAAAAATATAAACTGCATTTTTAGGCTGAAAAAAATGATATGTTGTATACAGAATTGAATTTCGCACGTATCTGGGGTAGGCGACCTGATTCTACTCCAGTTTTTCCCCTCAAATCCCTGGCAGATCAAGGCTATAAGCAGGATTTAAGGGTTAGTTGAGTACAACTAAATGTAGCTTAAAATTAGATTAAATTATGCTCAATCCCTTGCAGGTATTGAGTTTTAACTGAGTACAAAGAGATCCTGAACCCCGTTCCTTAAATACTCGTACCCTGACTAGAAAATACTAGCCCCTCTACCCAAAAAAATATTTTAAAAATTGCCTAACCTGATGATTATAAGGGTTAGAAAATTTGAGTACAAATCTAATAAATCCAATAAATTCTATTCTCTAGAGTCTAGCCGACGGTCTAAAAAACTGCTGCTATAAATCATTTATTGCCAATCACTTAACGCTCCTTAACAAAGTTGACGGCGAAAAGTGAGTGGAGGGATGAGATAGCACAATGCCTGTTGTGAATTGAAGTGGCGGCTATACAACCAAAGTCTACCCGAACCCTAAAAGTTGACACACCAGCCGAAAGTCAAGGATGATCAGCCCTTATGCAGTTTAATCTGATGGGCAGTATAGGACGCAACTTCAATTCATCGGCATCGGCTGTCTTTTCAGGCATCTCCCACAGTGGCTGCCAGTCCACCGACCTTTGCGAAATTCAATGACAATACCGGCTACAGGACTCCTCGCTTCCTCCGAACAGGAACCCACCTTATCCCAGAACAAAGCAGGCGGTTGTGGTTGCAGCAGCAGCACCGCCGGGAAAATAGATGAGAAAATTCAAGAACGGATTGCCAATCATCCCTGCTACAGTGAAGAAGCTCATCATCACTATGCCCGGATGCACATTGCAGTTGCACCTGCTTGTAATATTCAATGCAACTATTGTAACCGTAAATATGATTGTGCTAATGAAAGCCGCCCTGGAGTTGTAAGTGAGTTACTTACACCTGAAGAGGCAGCACATAAGGTTTTAGTAATCGCTGGTAAGATTCCCCAATTATCAGTAGTAGGAATTGCGGGTCCTGGTGATCCTTTAGCAAACCCCGAAAAAACTTTCCGTACTTTTGAATTAATTGCTGAAAAAGCACCAGATATTAAACTTTGTCTATCAACTAATGGTTTAATGCTGTCAGAACATATCGATCGCATTAAACAATTAAATATAGATCACGTTACTATCACCCTAAATACCCTTGACCCAGAAATAGGCGCTCAGATTTATTCTTGGGTTCACTATAAACGCAAACGTTACAGAGGCATTGAAGGCGCGAAAATTCTTCTAGAAAAGCAACTCGAAGGATTACAAGCCCTGAAAGAAGCCGATATTTTGTGTAAAATCAACTCGGTAATGATTCCGGGCATTAATGACCAACACTTAACAGAAGTGAATAAGGTCATTCAAGAGCATGGGGCTTTCTTACACAATATTATGCCGTTAATTTCTGCACCGGAACACGGCACATACTTCGGCTTAAATGGTCAACGGGGGCCAAGCCAAAAAGAACTGAAGGCATTACAGGATCAGTGTGCTGGTAACATGAAAATGATGCGCCACTGTCGCCAATGCCGAGCCGATGCTGTAGGATTGTTGGGAGAAGACCGCAGCCAAGAATTTACCAAGGATAAATTTTTGGAAATGTCCCCAGATTACGACCTGCAAAAACGTCAAGAAGTTCATGCAGGGATTGAGAAGTTCAGAGAAGAACTAAAAACAGCCAAAGAACAAGTTAAGACTGGAACTCAATCTGCGAACAACCCCAAAATTCTTGTTGCTGTAGCTACTAAAGGCGGCGGTACAGTTAACCAACACTTCGGCCATGCGAAAGAATTCCAGGTTTACGAAGTTGATGGTAGTGAAGTCCGCTTTATCAGTCACCGCAAAGTAGACCATTATTGTCAAGGTGGATACGGCGAAGCTGCTACATTTGAGAATATCATGAAAGCGATCGCCGATTGCCAAGCGGTTTTAGTCTCCAAAATTGGTGAGTCTCCTAAAGAAAAATTACACCAAGCTGGCATACAGACCGTTGAAGCTTACGACGTAATTGAAAAGGTTGCTTTAGAGTTTTACCAACAATGGATTAAAGGCTAGGGTGAATGCAAGTAGGGAAAAATCAGAACGGTGAGAGCATAATTACCCTTTTTCCCTACACCCTAAACTTTGATTATTCGATGCCCAAATTCACAAAAAGGTGAATTATCATGGCTCACAAAATTACTAGCCACTGTATTTCCTGTAAACTCTGTTTGTCTGTATGTCCTACCGGTGCAATTCAAATAGTAGACGGTCAACACTGGATTGATCCACAACTTTGTAATAATTGTGTTGGTAGTATTTACACCGTACCCCAATGTAAAGCCAGTTGCCCCACCCGTGATGGTTGCGTAAAAGAACCTACTGATTATTGGGAAGGTTGGTTTGAAAAATATAATCGTGTTCTAGCAAAATTAACAAACAAACAAGATTATTGGGAAACTTGGTTTCAAACTTATACTCAAAAGTTTTCCCAACAATTGCAGAAAAGTCATTAGGAAGGAGGGAACAGGGAACAGGGAACGGGGAACAGGGAAATAGGAAATAGGGAATAGGAAATAGGCAATAGGCAATAGGGAATATAGGAATATAGGAATTAATTCTTCTTTCCCCTCTGCCCCCTGCCCCC
>DATGXB010000229.1:0-70856 GCA_035299225.1 Nostocaceae cyanobacterium
CCCTGCCCCCTTGCCTCTTCCCCGCACCTTTCCCCGATTTCGGATCTACACTAACGGGGGAGAGATTGAAAAAAAGGGGTATCTTGTGCGTCTGCTAACAACAGTTGCAGCTTTACGCTGCTATTTAAATCAAATTCGCTCGGAGAGTAAACAGCTAGTAGCCGATGAGATAGGTCTAGATGAAAAATCTGTTTGGGATCAAAGAGCGATCGCCCTAGTGCCCACAATGGGTAATTTACATCCAGGACATTTAAGTTTAATTGCACGGGCTAAACAGGAAAATGCTACAGTAATAGTAAGTATTTTTGTGAATCCCTTACAGTTTGGCCCGAACGAGGACTATCAACGCTATCCCCGCACCTTAGAACAAGACTGTTTATTGTGCGAACAAGCAGGAGTAGACGGAATTTTTGCTCCTAATCCTGAAGAAATGGCCATTCCCCGGAAGAGTATACAAGAAACACAAGTTACACAAGTAATCCCTCCATCTGCTATGATATCAAGCTTGTGTGGTCGCGCTCGCTTGGGGCATTTTCAAGGTGTAGCGACCATTGTCACCAAGCTGTTGAACTTGGTACAACCTGATCGAGTTTATTTCGGTCAAAAAGACGGTCAGCAACTAGCAATCATTAGAAAGCTGGTAGCTGATTTAAATTTGCCAGTGGAGATTGTTGCTTGTCCGACTGTGCGAGAACCCTCCGGTTTAGCCTTAAGTTCTCGCAATCAATATTTGACTGCCACAGAAAAAGAGCAGGCAAAAGTATTATCTCGCGGTTTACAAACAGCTGAAGCCGCGTTTAGTGCTGGACTGCGTAACAGCAGTGAGCTGATAGCTTTGGTAGGGCAAGAAATAGCAACAGTCAGTAATGTTTCCGTGGAATATATTGAATTGGTTGATCCGACTACGTTGATGTCTTTAGATAAAATTGAGGAGGAAGGAATGTTAGCGATCGCAGCTCGGGTTGGTTCTACACGTTTAATTGATAATACCATTTTGCGCGATCGCCAACCGATCATCGCTATTGATGGGCCCGCCGGTGCTGGTAAGTCTACCGTTGCACGTCAGGTAGCTACAGATTTAGGTTTAATTTATCTGGATACTGGTGCAATGTATAGGGCTGTTACTTGGTTAGTGCTACAACAAGGAATTGCATTTGAGGATGAATGTGCGATCGCTCAACTAGTAAATGAGTGTAAAATTGAATTAACACCTAGCCAAAATCTACAAACCCCCGTCCGTGTCTGGATTAATGATCTAGATATCACCCAAGAAATTCGCTCAATTGAGGTAACATCAAAAGTATCAGCAATAGCCGCACAAAGTGCCGTTAGAACTGCATTAGTTAAACAACAGCAAAACTGGGGTAAACGTGGCGGCCTAGTCGCCGAAGGTCGTGACATCGGCACACACGTCTTTCCTGATGCCGAAATCAAAATCTTTTTAACCGCCTCCGTCAGTGAACGCGCTCGTCGTCGTCAAGAAGACTTTAAAAAACAAGGTCAACCAGAAGTTAGCCTAGAACAGTTAGAACGAGATATCGCCGAAAGAGACTGGAAAGACAGCAACCGCAAAGTTTCCCCCCTCACAAAAGCCCCCGATGCTCTGGAAATTCAAACCGATGGTTTAAGCGCCTCCCAAGTGGTCGCCCAAATCGTCAACCATTACCAACAGCATTTAACTCCTTGCTAATTAATGCCTTTAGCTAACAAATTTTGGCTAACAAAAAAATTCAAGTGCTGAGTCTTGTGATTAATCACCAATCAATAAATTTCTCATACAGAAAATTCTCATTGATTTGACTCAGCACTTATTAATTAGTAAATATTACAAAATTTAATTACACTATTCATTAAATCATCCAGACTAAAACTGACTATATTAATAGGTCTTGTAACAAACATTCTAAAATATTTTCTCCTATAAAAATCTACCCACAGCCAGATTTATTTAAAAAAGCCCATTCTCACCTATTATAGAAGTCTACAAAATCAGAAATAAGCTAAATAAAAAGCTGGAAACAATCGCTATTAAAAGTGACAATAGATAAAAACCGCAAATTTAGACACAGGATTAAAAATCCCCTTGTCGAAACCAAACCTACCCTATCCCCAACCCCTAAAACTCCCAATATCCGGCATTTTTGCTAATTTCGCTACAAATTTAACAGAAAACACACTTTTAGTAGTAAAATAGCTAATGTTAAGTTTTATGTTCCCCCATACAGGAACTAAAAGCTTTCCCAACATCATCCGTAATTTTTCAAAGCTACAAACACAGCTTTTAACTGAAAAACGGTAAAGAGAGGATTTCACAACATGGCATTTACACAAGCTCCCCTACCTTACGACTTTAACGCACTAGAGCCCTATGGCATGAAAGGTGAAACCTTCGAGTATCACTATGGTAAGCATCACAAAGCTTATGTAGACAACCTCAACAAACTCACCGAAGGTACAGACCTAGCTAACAAATCCTTAGAAGAAGTAATTCAAATCTCCTTCAAAGATTCTAGCAAAACCGGAATCTTCAACAACGCTGCTCAAGTTTGGAATCATACCTTCTTCTGGAGTTGCTTAAAACCCCAAGGTGGTGGTGATCCCACAGGTACATTAGCCGAAAGAATTAACAAAGATTTTGGTAGCTTTGACCAATTCAAAGAACAATTTTCCACCGCAGCTGCAACCCAATTTGGTAGCGGTTGGGCTTGGTTGGTAGAAGAAAATGGCACTCTCAAAGTCACCAAAACCCCCAACGCAGAAAACCCCCTCGTACATGGCCAAAAGCCCCTATTAACAATTGATGTTTGGGAACACGCTTATTACATAGACTTCAAAAATGCCCGTCCCGCATTCATCAAGAACTATTTAGACAACCTTGTTAACTGGGAATTTGCAGCCGCTAACTTAGGCTAAATCCTAATTACCTGCGAATTATCATCAGTTAATTTATCCATAACATCAGCAGTCATAGTCATCAATTATGACTGCTTTTATTTTACTCAAAATCATTACATTAGCAAAAGATTATCCAACTCTAACAAAATATCATGCTATAAGATTACTATTTGATTTTTGAAATATACGTAGGGTGGGTTAGCACAGAAAGTGCACCACCATCCTGAGTCTTGGGTGGTGCTTGCTTAACTACCGGAACAGAAGCCTGACAATTTGCTCATAATTAGTTTCTACCTTACTTTTATCAACCCGCAGGATTTAGAATTGTTGAAGATATCTAAGCCAGGAGATTAATCAAAATGCGACCTGTTCCTATTCCTCCAGCACCCGGACAAGAATCAGTTTGGGATTATCCCCGTCCAGCCATTTTACAAGATATCAACAAACATATTCGGGTAATTTATAATGGCATTATCCTAGCAGAAACTGATAAAGCTAAACGAGTTTTAGAAACAAGTCATCCTCCTGTTTATTATATTCCTCCTGAAGACATTAAGCTAGAATATTTAATTGAAACACCCCGCATTACTTGGTGCGAGTGGAAAGGTTCAAGTCGCTATTATGATGTATCAGTGGGTGATAAATATACCAATCAAGCTGCATGGCGTTTTTTTGATCCGACTCCTGATTTTATCCCGATTAAAACCTATTATGGTTTTTATGCTGGATTAATGGATGCTTGCTATGTTGATGATGAATTAGTAACACCTCAAGCTGGTAATTATTATGGCGGTTGGATCACTAAAGATATTGTCGGACCATTTAAAGGTGGACCCGGAACAATGGGTTGGTAATTAATTCAAAATTAAACTTAGTCCACAAGGTAAAGATTAAAAATTTTCTCTTTACCTTTACCATTCATCATTAAAATAGAGGTGCTTAACAAAATGCAATTGACAATAAAAACAATTAAAGTATATGAGTTAAATATTCATGAGCATCATTTAGAGATGATTTATGCTGCGGATCAGTTTAAATTCTCTACCAAAGTTTTCTATCACGATTTATCTTTTTCTAGATTAAGAGACAAATATTCACATCAACTAATTAATCAGGTCGCTGCTTATATTGCTTTATTTGAGGGAATGAAACTTTGTTCTTTATTCCCCCGTTATTATGATATTTCGATTATTGCTGAACATTTAACTAAACCTACTTTAGAACTTTTTAGCCGCATATATCAAGGGGTATTTGGTCAGCATTTATATGAAAATGATATTACTGACTATACTGGCCCAGAAATTATTTACTCAGGAGTTAGTTTAAAAAATAGTGAACCGATTCCCTTATTAGGTGATCACAAAACTATTTTATCCGGTTGTGGAGGAGGAAAAGACAGTATTTTAGCGATGAAAATGTTACAAGAAGCCAATATTCCTTTTGCTTCAATGCAATATTCTCATAGCGTTTATGGTAAGGCTGATTTGCAACATAATTTAATTTCTAGAGTTTTAGAAGATGTCCAACCAGTGAGAAATCATCAAATTTCTATTTATGATGATTTTCTTGACTATCCTTTTATGCAATTATATTTTTCCCACAATTCGGGAATTACTGTTCCTGAAACACCTGTTTCTATTTTTGAATCTTTGTTTTTAATGTTGTATTGGGGTTATAATTACTTAAACTTAGCTCATGAAAAAAGTGCAAATGTAGGTAATTTATTTTGGGATAAACTAGGGAGAGAAATTAATCATCAATGGGGAAAAAGTTTTGAGGCTGAAAAAATCCTCAATCAATTTATTCAGGAAAATATTTTATCCAATTTTCACTTTTTTAGTATTTTACAACCAATTTATGATTTACGGATATTTAAAAATGTAGCTAGATATCCAGAAGTTTTACCTAAAATTCATTCTTGTAATGTGAAAAAGCCTTGGTGTAAGAAATGTCCAAAATGTGCTTATGTTTGGTTAGGTTTAATGGCTTATTCTCAACCGGAGACTGTGAATGCTATTTTCCAATCAAATTTGTTTGATGATGATGATTTACTACCAATTTTTAGGCAAATGTTAGGTTTGGCTGAACATACACCTTTTGAATGTATTGGAGAAATTAATGAGAGTCGTTTAGCAATGAAGAAATGTTGGGAAAAAGGTTTATCTGGTAAAGCTTTAGATATTTTTACCCAAGAAATTTTGACAGACAATTCAATTAATTGGCAAGCAATAGAAAGTAAATATGATCATGTTTATGAGACAGAACATAATATTCCAAGTTGGTTATTTACTCAAATTCAAGAAAGTTTATAGCACTTGATAAGCAGTTGTGCAAAATTAATTTCCTATGCGGAGTTAGGGAACAGGGAACAGGGAACAGGGAACAGGAAAAGAAGTTGTGTAATTAATTCTGCCTAATTACTTAATAACATTTTATTCTATAGCCATCCCAAATAATTTATAAACACCAATGCAGGCTATAGAAATCCTAAATGACTTATGCAAAAATTTAAGTATGTGTAGGGTGGGTTAGGGGGTAAAATCCTGAATGGAAGGGGAAAATTATAGAAAATGCCCACCTATGTATTTTCAAAATATTAAAAATAATTGTTATAAGATAGGGGTTGAAATAATTTTGCTGCGTTGATGCTGTAAGTTAAAATTATGAATAATTGGTTTAAAACTGCTCGTTTAGGAATGTTTATTCATTGGGGTCATAGTTCACAACAAGAATGTGAATTGTCCTGGCCTTTAGTTGGTGGTGTATTCAGTCTTCCCCACTGTCAAAATATTGCTATTGAAGAATATCACAGTACTGCTAAAACTTTTAATCCCCAAGCATACAAACCGACAGAATGGGCAAAATTTGCTAAAAAAACAGGAATACAATATGCCATTTTAACGACTAAACATCATGATGGTTTTGCTTTATTTCATACTCAACAATCAGATTTTTCGATTCAAAATACACCCTACAAAAATGATATTGTTAGGGAATTTGTTGATGCTATGCGTGCAGAAGGATTAAAAATTGGCTTGTATTTTTCTTTAATTGACTGGTATCATCCTGATTATCCGGCTTTTAAAGAAACTAATAAACCCTATAGGTTTGATAAAATTCCCCAACCTATACCGCAAAAATGGGAAAAATATCTAGAGTTTATGTTGAATCAAATTCGGGAATTATTAACTAATTATGGTGAAATAGATATTATTTGGTTTGATGGTAGTTGGGAGAGAACAGCAGAACAATGGCAAACTGATAAATTATTAAAAATGATTCGAGAATTACAACCTCATATTTTAATTAATGACCGTTTACCAAATTGTGGAGATTTTGAAACACCTGAACAATTTATTCCACCTCAACCCCCAGCTAATCTATGGGAAACTTGTTTAACTATGAATGAAAGTTGGGGATATAATGCTGAGGACAAAAATTATAAATCTCCCCGTAATTTAATTCATACACTTTGTGAAGTAGCAGGTAAAGGGGGTAATTTATTACTCAATGTTAGTCCGATAAGTAATGGTCAAATTCCTCCAGAACAGTTAGAGTTGTTAACAGAAATATCTGATTGGATGTCTCGTTACTCTGAAAGTATTATTGGTACAAATCCAGGTTTAGAACCTTGGCAGTTTTATGGATCTTCTACACGCAGGGAAAATCGAATTTATCTGCATTTGTTGATGAAACCTTATGAAACAATTTCAGTTAGAGGTATACCAATTAAACATATAAAATCGGTATCACTTCTTGCTAATGGTCAAGAACTTGCTTATACTAGCCGTTGTTCAATTGTTGATTCAATTCTCAATTCTGATCCTTTAGGTGAGTTGACAATTTCTATACCTGAATCAGCTATTGATCCTTATGTTACAGTAATTTGTATTGATATGACCAGTAATAGCAATTAGTAACCTTGACGAATATCATCCCACAATTCTGTAAATGCTTCTTCACCATACGCTGATGCTTCTTGGTTTGCTTGTTCAAGAGTTATATTAGCTTGTTTACGGAGTGCTTCTAAACGTATTTCTATGATGCGATCGCGTTCCTCTAGTAGTCGCAATGCCTCACTAACAACTTCGCTTGCTGATAGATACCTGCCACTTTTGACTTTTTCGTAAACGAACTGTTCAAGTTCAGGTGTCAATGATACGTTCATGAGTGGGATGTATTTTTCTTAACAAATATTACGTTGCCCCTATCATAGCAAACATTGACAATATTTGTTATTGCTGGCTTACTTTCCTCTGACTAAAGGTAACATTTCTGATACAGCAATTTGCACATTAGGAAATTCCACAGGTGAAATTAAATCATTTTCTGTGAAAATCACCTGATTTTGATAACCTTCTGGAGTTGGATTTCTGAAAATATATAATTGACGGTTAATTACATCTAACACCCAATAATCTTTAATTCCTGCTTGTGCATAAGCTTGTGCTTTAATTTCACAATCAAATTTTAAACTACTATCCGCTACTTCAATAATTAAATAAACTTCTGCTGGGGTGGGATGATGGTCTGCATAATCTAAAGGGTCTAATTTCAAAACAGCAATATCTGGTTCTGGTTCTGATTTGTCATTTAATTTTACTGGGTCTTGAACAGAAATTAAAGCGATATTTTTTAGGCTATCTTGCAGCAATCTGTCTATTCTAGCAACTGCTGACCTATGTGCTGTTCCTTTAGCAATCATCCAAATTATTTTTCCTTCTAAAAGTTCTACTCGTTCATCTTCACCAAAAATCCCAGCCTCAGCCATGCGGTGATAATCTTCAACTGTCCACAACCGGAGTTTAAATGTTGATTCAGTGTTTTGCATAACTTAATCTTTGTGGCTTGATTACCTATTTTAATTCATTTTTAATTACGGAGTTGTGAAAGCTTAATCAATCGTTAAAAACTTGAATTTCACTAAATTGATGAATAACTACATCTGCACCTTGGACATTTTCCGGCTGATTAATCCAAGTAATACCTATACAACCGGCAGCTTGAGCATTACGCGCCATTTGCATATCGGCGACGGAATCACCTATCATTAATGTGGCACTAGGTTCTACTCCTAAAGTTTCACAGGCTTGTAAAAATAAAATGGGATCTGGTTTACTTGGGCCTTGATCAACTCCCATTTGTAGTTGGAGATAATCACATAAGTTGTGAGTGGTAACAAAGTTTTTTACATCTTCTGTTGTAGCGGCGGAGAGAATACCTAGTTTTAAATCTGCGGCTAACAAAGTTTGTAATAATTCCCGACTCCCTGGAAATAATGGGGAGGGAGTTGGCATAAATTTTTGTTCCGCTATGGCTAAAAGTTGACAAGCAATATTTAAAGATTCAATCCAACCTTTACCAGTTGCAGCAATATAAGCGGCGGTGGCGATTTCTGTTTCTCTACGACTAGCGACAGCCATTAAACCTGCGGGGTCAAGGTATTGTCCATTGTTGTTTATTCCCCAAGCCATTAATAATGATTCACCAATACCGGGAATTTCTCTATCAATTAATTTTGCTGCTTGTTGTCCCAAGGTTGTTAAATAAACTTCGGAATCTTCCAAAGTCCCATTTTTATCAAACAAAACTGCTTGAATATTAGTAAAAGCGATGTCACGACATTTAATAGTTGTCATAGTTTAGTGATTAGTCATTGGTCATTAATCATGAGTTTCCCCCCTGTTCCCTATTACTTTATACAACCATAGGCTTTAAGTTGTTGGCGAATGTTGTTGTTCCATTTGGGGTCAACAGATGGTAGACCTTGAATGGCGTAGAGACGTAGGGTTTTATTGGGGTCTACGGTGCCGAGAAATTCTGTGTTGTAGGGTAGATAAGCAGAAGCTGGGGTGGGGAACAGGAGCGATCGCCCTGATTGTGTTTTTGTGCCTAATAACTGCCCTTTAACTACTTTGGCGATGGAAAATTCCGGGGGTGTGGTGATTTCCCGAAATGGGACTGTTTCCGTCATGTCTCGGCGGGTGCGGATCAGGCATACTTGCCTCAAGGTTTTGGAGGGGAACACCGTCATAAAATCATGGGGATGCAAGTTCCAGTCACGAGCCCAACTACCTAAAAACGGAGCAACTTCGGCATTAGTTTTTGCCCAGTCCCGGCGAAATTTGACGAGTGCAGGGGGTATGGGGGCAGCTACCCTGGTGATTTTGCCTAGCCCTAATAGATCCAGGTCTGACTGAATCCATTGTTTAAACTCGGTTTGGTACTTTGCTAATGCTGTGTTGCTTAAGGGTTTAGCGAACTTGGCAGCTGTCACCTTAGCCTTTACGCTGGGTTCGGTAGGTGTGGCTTTAGCTTCTACACTGGGTAGCGTAATACGTGATTCGGCAAAAGAAACACAAGACACTACAAGGAAAGTAGCGATCGCCCCTTTACCATTACAAACTACTCTGTTCATGTTCACCTTGTTTTTTTCTATTAGTCATTAGTCATTAGTCATTAAGAATTACATCTTTTTACGCCACACCCCGCACTCCGTACCCATAAAAAAAGAGGGAAAACCCTCTTTCATTTCTTTGATGCTCTGAATGGTGATTGACATACTCCCCGTCCTAAAAGTGCGGAGATTCTGGGTTCAAACAACAGTTGCAGTTTCATACCGTCTTACACTATCTCGCCCGACAGACAATGCCCTGCCTGTTTCCACTACTCTATCAAAAAGCCTTCCTCAAAGGACGGGGCTTTAAACCCCATTTTTTGGTAATGATAGAATTGATTACTCTTCAATAGCTGTGGGGATCTCTTCTTCACTTTCGATTGCAGATGGGATCTCTTCTTCAACAGCTACAGCTTCTACATTTTCTAGATTTTCCACAGGTGCGGTTGTAATACCTTGTTGTTTTGCCAGCAGTTGTTCCCGATACTTAGCTGCCATTTCTTCGGCCTTATCATAAACTAAATCACGGTTTTTAATCATGTCACCGGGTTCGGGTTCTAACTGTTTGGTAGACAGAGAAATCCGACCTCTTTCAGCATCTAAGTCAATGATCATGACTTTGACTTCATCATTAACATTAAAGACGCTGTGGGGTGTGTCAATATGTTCATGAGAAATTTCTGAAATGTGCAGCAGTCCGCTCACACCACCAATATCAATAAAGGCACCATAGGGCTTGATACCGCGTACAGTACCAATCACTACTTCACCCACTTCTAGGCGGTTCATCTTGCGTTCTACTAGGGCCCGACGATGGGAGAGAACTAAACGGTTACGTTCTTCATCTACTTCTAAGAATTTTAATGGCAGTTCTTCACCAACTAATTCTTCCTTGGGTTTGCGTGTGCTGATGTGAGAACCAGGGATAAAGCCCCGTAGTCCTTCAATTCTCACTAACGCGCCGCCTCGGTTGGTAGCAAAAACGCCAGAACGGACGGTTGCATCTTCTGCTTGTAATTGCCGTACTCGCTCCCACGCCCGCATATATTCAATTCTACGAATCGAAAGGGTGAGCTGACCGTCTTCGTTTTCATCGGTGAGGATGAAAAATTCCCGCGTTTCGTTAGATTGTAAGACTTCTTCCGGGCTATCCACCCGGTTAATAGACATTTCCTGTATGGGTATATATGCTGC
Organism: Nostocaceae cyanobacterium; assembly: GCA_035299225.1. GTDB lineage: Bacteria > Cyanobacteriota > Cyanobacteriia > Cyanobacteriales > Nostocaceae > DATGXB01. The sequence continues at coordinate 10,487 of DATGXB010000229.1, forward strand.
TGTTTTAGCACCTATGTCAATCAGAGCGCCGCGCGGCTCTATACTAAAAACTGTACCTGGTACAATATCACCAGGGCTGAAGTGATAATCGTACTTATCAAGTAGAGCAGCGAAATCTTCGTGAGTAAATCCAATTTCTGTAGCGGTTAAGTTCTGATTGACCATGCTAATTTGTTCCTGGTTTTAGTCTCCGTAAAGTTTTTGCCATAAATGCAGTATGTTGTGTAAGTGGCATGACATCAGTCTCCCCTTACATCTTTTATCATCCTAGCTTAGAAGAGCTAGAGTTAACATATCAACTTCCAGACATGAAATTATATCGCATCTTTATATCTTAAGTCATGAGCTGAAATGCTTTTTTATCTAGAAAAATTGTATCCGTCGCTACGAAATACCCTAGCAACGGACACAAATTTACAATTATTTACATTTGGGGATGAGTTGACTAATCTTTTTTGGGTTTTCTTTCAAACCGGGGAGGTTCACGAAAGGCGATCGCAAAAAATAGTACCCCTATCGCCAAAGTCAAAATCAAGATATAAGCAACGCTTTCCATGATGCTAAGTTCCTGCTGATTTAGCAATTATTGTTAATTTCTCAAGTCTCTAAAATGTGAAGAGATGAAGATGTTAAAATCTTCACCCTTCAGAGTTTTATGCGGTTTTAAGCTTCATTGCGAACGCGGGTGCTTCTGTCACCAACTTTTTGGAACAGACCCCATTCGACTTGTTCTTCTTCGATTTCCACACCGGCGAATACGTCGCGGTAAATGGTTCTCGAACCGTGCCAAAGATGACCAAAGAAGAATAACAGGGCAAACACAGCATGACCAAAGGTAAACCAACCTCTAGGAGATGTACGGAATACACCATCAGAGTTTAATGTTTCCCGGTCAAAGTCAAATATTTCGCCGCCTTGAGCTTTACGAGCATATTTTTTCACTTCAGCTGGGTCGGTGAAGGTTTGACCGTCCAAATCACCACCGTAGAAGCTCACGGTTACACCGGTTTGCTCAAAGCTATATTTAGATTCTGCCCGACGGAAGGGGATGTCAGCACGGACAACACCATCAGCATCAGTCAAAATTACAGGGAAGGTTTCAAAGAAGTTAGGCAAACGACGTACTGATAATACGCGACCTTCAGCATCTTTAAATACGGCGTGACCTTGCCAAGATTTAGCAATACCGTCTCCCTTATCCATCGCGCCAGTACGGAATAAACCGCCTTTAGCGGGGCTGTTACCTACGTAATCGTAGAAAGCCAGCTTTTCGGGGATTTGTGACCAAGCTTCGGAAGGTGTAGCACCTTGAGCAAGGCTAGATTGCACGCGACGCTCGATTTCTTGACGGAAGTAGCCTTGATCCCATTGGTAACGGGTAGGGCCAAATAATTCAATGGGGGTGGTGGCGCTGCCGTACCACATTGTTCCAGCAACCACGAAAGCTGCAAAGAACACAGCCGCAATACTGCTAGAAAGTACGGTTTCAATGTTACCCATCCGTAAAGCTTTGTAAAGCCTTTCGGGTGGTCTGACGGTCAGGTGGAATAAACCAGCAATAATACCAACAATACCGGCGGCGATATGGTGGGCAACAACTCCACCAGGGTTAAAGGGGTTAAAGCCAGCCGGTCCCCATTCTGGGGCTACAGCTTGAATGCTACCAGTGACACCGTAAGCATCAGAAACCCACATTCCAGGGCCAAATAGTCCGGTGAGGTGGAATGCACCAAAACCAAAGCAAAGTAAGCCAGATAAGAACAGGTGAATACCAAACATTTTTGGCAGGTCTAAGGCAGGTTCACCTGTACGGGGATCTCTGAATAGTTCTAAATCCCAATAGACCCAGTGCCAAACGGCAGCTAAGAATAATAAACCAGAAAGCACAATGTGAGCAGCAGCAACACCTTCAAATGACCAGAAACCAGGATTGGTTGCTGTGCCACCTGTCACGCTCCAACCGCCCCAAGATTCAGTTACGCCTAAGCGAGCCATGAAGGGCAGTACAAACATACCTTGCCGCCACATGGGGTTAAGAACTGGGTCGCTGGGGTCAAAAATTGCTAGTTCGTATAATGCCATTGAACCAGCCCAGCCAGCTACTAAGGCTGTGTGCATCAAGTGTACAGAAATCAGCCGACCTGGATCATTCAGAACAACTGTATGTACTCGGTACCAGGGTAGTCCCATTGACTACGCTCCTCCTCGATGAGTGATGTTTACAAAGCAATTTTTTTACCGAGGTTGTGAGGGTCGTAAAGCCGCGCCTCAGCAAACTCTCTGAGTTTTTTTATTGCCGGTCTTGAGTTTAACCACAGTTAGACTGTGGGGTAGCATTGTCAAACGACAACGCAACATAAAAATGAGAATGTTTCAAAAAGTGTAACTATTGATGGAGCGCATTGCAAGCGTTTGTATTGCCATCAGGTCTTAATTTCTGAGGAAAATTCCACAGGCGATCGCTCTAGTTGTTCTAATTTACGTGTTTTTATCATTAAATCGTCAGGAATTATGAATTTTCTCGTTGATACTGCTCAAATGGCATGATGAGATTTTTGTAAAGTTTTATATATTTATCTTGCTTAATTTTACAAAATAAGATGTGGGGTAAGCTTCTTGCTCAATTTTCACTTTACCCCACGTTTTAAATTGATTTAAACCACCAGTTGGATATTTGCCAGTTCGCATTTCGCTTGAGCTTTTGCTAAACGTTCAATTACTTGTTCAGCACTCATCAGTCGCTTTAATACCACCTGACCAATAACTTGATTAGCTAATTCCGGTGTAATCGGTTTAACTTCGATAGTTAGTACCGCATCTTCTACACGATTAAGCCATAGTAGCTCATGGTTTTCGACCAAACAGATATTAATTTGCTGAATATCCGGTTGTCGTCGCCATGCTGTTACTTGCCAGAGTCCATCAGATGCCCATACTCTGCCAACTTTCCATCCTTCAGCCAGAAAGAAATATTTCACAGTTTTGCTCTCTTTTTATAGACTCTTGTTTTGGTATTTATCATTTTTTTGTGTTTTCATTTGTTATCTATGAAACAGGGAATAGGGAACAGGGAACAGGGAACAGGGAACAGGGAACAGGGAACAGGGAATAGGGAACAGGGAATAGGGAACAGGGAACAGGGAATAGGGAAAAGTCAAAATATTTTAGATAAAAAGGGAATAGGGAAAAGTCATTAGTCATTAGTCATTAGGAAATAAGGAATTACTTCTTCTTTCCCCCCTACAAGACAGTCCCCTGCCTTCTTGCACTAGTTGATATAGCACGTTTCAAGTAAATGAAGTACAAGCTTTAATTAAAAAGCATTATTGAAAAAGCGTTTCATCTTCCCAGAAAATAACCCTTTTGTGTCAAAGTGGGAATAAAAAAATAATTCCCTAATTTGGAAATCCAGATGTGTCCGAGGTTTCAACATTTTATTTCTAACAAAAAAGTCAAAATAGGAATAAATCGCTAAAAGCCTTGATAAATAAAGGGGTCAAATTTTGCTCTAACAAGAGTGACACAAAAGGGATAAGTTGTCATGCAGAATTAATTACACAACTTATTTTCCTGCACCGCACTGAGCGTAGCCGAAGTGTTCCCTGTTCCCTGTTCCCTTACTCCACATAGAAAATTAATTTGTCACAACTACTTAACTCCAAGCAATGTTTATTTTTGCATCAGTAAGAGGAAAAAATTAAATTTTGGGTTAATGAATTGTAAAATAACTTAGCAGATGCAACCAAGATATAGTAAAATGACTGACCGGCGATTTAAAAAATCTTAATGGTGAACACCTGGTTTTCTTTGTCAATGAGACAGTGGGGTAAAATTACAAAGTTCTTATCTTTGTTCTGTCTGTGCTTGTTATTGGCCGTTAGTTGTACACCCCGTTCACAGACAACTAACCAACCCAGTGCAGTGAATACTCCTGGTGATGGACGTATTACCGTTGGGACAACACTAAAACCGCGTACCCTTGATCCAGCAGATGCTTATGAACTAGCATCTTTGGGCATATTGTACAATATGAGCGATCGCCTCTATACCTATGAGCCAGGTACCACAGAAATTAAACCACAACTAGCCACAGCATTACCGAAAGTTAGTCCAGACGCATTAACATACACCATTCCCCTCCGTCAAGGAGTTGTCTTTCATGATGGCACTCCCTTCAATGCCAAAGCGATGGAGTTTACCATTCAACGATACATAGAAAATAAAGGTAAACCTGCATTTTTACTTGGCGATGTGATAGAATCAGCCAAAGCCACAGGGGAATATGAGTTAACAATTAAACTCAAAAAACCCTTTGCAGCCTTTCCTTCCTTACTAGCATTTTCCGGTGTATGTCCAGTTTCCCCTAAAGCTTATGAAATTGGAGTGGGTAAATTTAAACCTAACACCTTTGTTAGTACAGGCCCTTACAAATTAGCAGAATTTGGGCCTGATAGATTGAGATTAGAAGCCTTTGATCAATATTGGGGTGAAAAACCCAAAAATAAAGGCATTAACGTCCAAATTTTGAGCAGTCCGGTCAATTTATTTAATGCTTTTCGGACTGGTGCCGTAGATGTAGCTTATCAATCCTTACAACCAGACCAGATTACCAGTTTAGAAGACGGTGCAAAAAAAGGCGACTGGCAAGCCATCAGTGCTCAAGGTAGCGTAGTTAGTTATATGGCATTGAACCGGAAACAGCAACCTTTAGATAAAGTAGAAGTGAGAAGTGCGATCGCTGCCTTAGTTGACCGTCCCCTGTTAAATCAGCGAGTCATGTTTAACCAAGCAGAGCCACTGTACAGCATGATTCCCACTACCTTTAATGTTTCCCAACCATTATTTAGAGATCAACATGGTGATGGTAAAATTGACCAAGCCAAACAACTATTAACTGCTGCGGGATTCTCCAAAGAAAAACCAGCACAAATTCAAATTTGGTATCCTTCCAGTTCACCTACCCGCAGTTTAACAGCACAAACCCTCAAATCCCTAGCCGACACCAAAATGGATGGGATATTACAAATAGAAGTGAAAACAGTAGAAAGTGCTGCCTTTTTTAAAGATATTTCCAGAGGATTATATCAAGTAGCATTAGTTGATTGGTATCCAGATTTTCTTGATCCAGATAACTATATCCAACCATTTTTAGAATGTTCCAAAGGTTCAGAAGCCCAAGGATGTGAAGAAGGTGGTAGCCAAACACTAGGATCTTTTTATTATAGTGAAGCAATGAATCAACTCATTGCCCAACAACGTAAAGAACAAAATCCCGAAGCACGGAAGAAAATCTTTACCGACATCCAAGCAAAAGTAACAAATGATGTTCCTTACGTCCCACTTTGGCAAAGTAAAGATTTTGTCTTTGCTCAGAAAAACGTCACCAACGTCCAACTTGACCCCACCCAAAACTTGATTTACAAAAACATTACCAAATAGTCATTATTCAGTAGGGGTTTAGCAGTGCTAAACCCGTATTTTTGACCTTTGACTATTGATTAAATAATCATTTGATGAAGTGAAATTAAGAAAACCAAGATAATAAACTTTTAAACGCAGATGGACACAGATGGACGCAGATAATTAAATAAGTTTTTCAGTTCAATATAAAAATGTAGTGTAGGCATCTTGCCTGCTATTGGTACAGGTTTAAATTTTACATTTTGAATTTTTAATCAACACTATGTCACGTTCCAAAGCCTTACAGTATTACGTAGTTTCCCGCTTGCTCCTTGCCCCAATTCAGCTATTTACTATTTTTAGTATCGTCTTTCTTTTGCTTAGAGCATCAGGCAGTCCAGCCGCAGGAATCTTAGGAGGAAGAGCACCAGAAAGTGCCATTAGAGAATTTGAAAAAAGCTTAGGTTTAGACCAACCTTTATGGATACAATACTTAAATTATTTGGGTAACTTACTCAAATTTGATTTAGGCAGTTCCCTCACCAGTCGTGGTCAAGCCGTTTGGGACATCATCGGACAACATTTTCCCGCTACCGTTGAATTATCCATATTTAGTATGATTGTAGCGTTAATTGTGGGTATTTGTATCGGAATGTTTTCCGCATCTCGTCCCGGTACACCGATAGATGTGGGAGGGCGATTATTTGGAATAATTACTTATGCTTTACCCATATTTTGGGCAGGCATGATATTACAATTAATCTTCTCAGTCCAACTTAATTGGTTTCCCAACTCTAACCGCTTTCCTGCAAATTTACCCGCACCCCAAACCATCACCGGACTATATACAATTGATAGTTTATTGAGTGGAAATTTAGAACAGTTTTTCATTTCTTTACATCATTTAGCCTTGCCGAGTTTAACATTAGGATTATTACTCAGTGGAATTTTTGAACGCATCGTCAGAGTTAACTTAAAACAAACCCTCAAAGCCGACTATGTAGAAGCCGCTAGAGCCAGGGGAATTGCCGAAAATAAGATTTTAGTCTCCCACGCCTTAAAAAACGCGCTCATTCCCGTTATAACTGTGTTAGGTTTAACTTTTGCTTCCCTACTGGGGGGAGCAATTTTAACCGAAGTCACATTTTCCTGGCCAGGTTTGGCAAACCGCCTATATCAAGCCATCCTAGAAAGAGACTATCCCACAGTGCAAGGTATATTAGTTTTCTTTGGGGCAATAGTCGTTAGCGCCAGCATCATCATAGACATCCTCAACGCCTACGTAGACCCCCGCATTCGTTACTAAAAAAATCATCGGGTGCATCATCAATGCACCCCCACAAAATTAGATATTATCCTGGTTTTCCGCCTTCCCTCATCATCAGAATAAACACCTCATTATATATTAGCCAAAGCCTTTTGGTTTTTGTACTTATGGGAAATGGTTGCGAAAACTCCGTTATATGTAGGCGCACTTTTTCCAGATCCAAAGCTAATGCAGAGTAAAACTAAACAATTACATAAGCTTAGTTATAAAATTTATTCGTATTTTTTTTATCTTCCCTGTGCCTAGTCGTTAGAGTAATTACCGTTAAAATTTGTGTAATTTAGCATAATATAATTGCAAAAAACACAAGAGTTTACTCAAGATTTACCTAAATTACGCGCAGATTTAGCTGAAAAAGTTAAGCTAGTTTCTAGAAAGGCATCTTAGATATGTGTAGGGTGGGAATTTCTTGATTAAATTCTGAGTAAAAGTGAATTATTCTCAGAAATGCCCACCTTACATATATTTCCAAAATCAAAGAGTAATGTGATTTTGGTTGATGTAGTTGCAGCACAATTTCCTGTGGCTGTTCCCTCATTAATCAAACAAGGAAACAAACCACAAAAAATTATGACTTCCTATTTAAAAGCTTTGAGAGAATTTTTTCTTCTCTTCAAGAATTAGAAAGGGATGTTATCAGAGAGTTTTCTATTCAGGAAGTTTAGAAGAATGATGGTCAACGATTAACCATTTATCGCCAATTTTGCGGTAAACAAAAGTATAACGTGCAGGTACTTGTTGAGTTTGACCATTATTGGTCAGAGTGAAAGTATAGATACCAGAGTTGATGGCTTTATCGCAATATATGCGAACATTTTTCTCATTAATTACTCCAACTGGTTTGTTTTGCAAAAAGCCCACAAAATAATCTACAATTTTCTCTCTGGTATTTCGCACTTGATTAGATACAGTAGGTAATAAAACTGCATCCTTTGCATAATTGTCTGCTACTTTGTTGGGGTCTCCGGTCTGCAAAGATTGATTCCATTGGTCGAAAAGTGCCTCAATTTGACTAGTAGTTACTTTTGGACACTTCCTTGAATTAGCTTGAGCAGGAAGAGGTGCAAAGGAAGAACTAACTACTGTTAAAGCCAATAAAGAAAGAAGACCTTTTCTCAACATAATTTTTGCCAAATATCTACACTACACAAATCTTAATAAAATCATTTTTATAAGTCAATACTTCTGGAAATATAAAATTCAAACCATTTTTTTAAGCAATAAAAGTCCGTAAAACCTGTTATTTTATCCGTTCTTGCTTCTACAAGATACTCAAAATATGTCTCTAAAATTCATCATCTCAAGTATTTATTGAAAGTGCTTCCTTAAGACTCTTACATAAACCATGTCCTATCTATAGTGATTTGGATTTATCTACATTTTTTCTTGTCAAATGGAAGCTGTAGGATGATATTTATCACCCTAATAAATTAGTGAACCTAATAAAAAAATGCTTTCTTTGTTGACAAGCTGAAATGACCACTAATAATTTCTTGGAGGTTAATAGGCACTATTTAAAAAAAGCATTTATTTACCCATATCAATCTTTGTCAAGATTTTGCTGGGTTAACAAATCTTGGTTTGACGACTCCTAAACTGGGTTCTCTGCGGTAGTTGGTTGTGAAGTTCAAAGAAACCCACTTGCAACATTTGCACCAAAAATTGAACTAGCTGCACCTGCTAGTAAAACATTTTGTATTATGTTCATTGTTTCCTATCCTGTAATAACTGAATTGGCTACTAACCTAATTAATAAGCATGAAGTTGCTCCCCTATGCTCAAACAATTTTCAGAGTAGGGTTTAGTGAGTTTATTGCTGCAATTTATCTGAGTGAAGAAACTTTTGTAACTATTCGTAATGTAACAAACTCTAACATTACAGTCAAATTAGACAATATAGATAATGAATCCCATTATCATAGATAAAAATCTATGATTAAGTAAATACTGATGTTGATAACTGTGCTTAATACAGCATTCCTAAAAATGCAAACAGGAATTTACCCTAATTTTCAATTAATTCGTCAAATTTACTACCTGGGATTGATGCAAAATAATTAAGTGATAGTATTGATAATAATTTTATGCAATGATTACATCCTACAACATCATTTACTTGGTAGGATGCGTTAGGTATTTGATTGCAAATGGAGTTAAAAATTAACATTCACATCACCACCAGAACGCAACCTACTAAATCATTAATTAATCATAATCTCCTCTAGCGGCTTTATTTCTAATCAATTCTTTTTCAATTCCACTGCGTTCATAGTCTTGAGCGCCAAAGGAACGTTGCAGGGGATCATTTGTTAATTCTTCACCTGCTCTTTTGAGCATATTAATCGGGTTTTTCTGCCGCGCACCTGTGCCTAAATCTGGAGGAATTACTTCTCCTGCACGTCTCCCGCTTTCGGTATAGGTTTCATCAGTTCTTGGTGTGGTATAGACTCTTTCTTTTTTTCTATCTTGAGTAGAATAATAGGGTAAAAATGGTCTAGTTTCATCAGTTACAATGCGGTCTGGAGTCGAATAGTAAGGTCTTTTGACTTTTACTTTGTGCGACTTTACGGAATAGTAACCCTGTGCTTGAGCGGAAGCTGTCGGTAAACTAATTACTGCTATTAAACAGACCAAAAATAAAGCGGTTAATTTCCAAAACATTTGTTTAAAGATGCTTTTGTCTAATCTCATCAGATAAATCTCCTTTTAGCTCTTTTACAAATGTCTGAATAGTAAAAAAAATTTCCCTGTGCTAACGTCTTCCTGTAGGTTGGTTACTTGTATATAAAAAGATGAAAATTGCTAATATAATGAAGGCAGAGCCTTCAATAATTCATTCCCATATAGAGTATGGGAACGAGAATATTATATTTTATGCTATGGTAATCATCGGTGATAAATATACATCTTGGATAGTGTGAAATAGTTTTACACCTTCTGCAAAAGGTCTTTGGAAGGTCTTTCTACCAGAAATTAAACCTGTACCACCGGCACGTTTATTAATTATGGCTGTTCTCACGGCTTCGGCAAAATCATTTTTACCGGCAGCACCACCAGAATTAATTAATCCTACTCTACCACAGTAACAATTTAAGACTTGATAACGAGTTAAATCTATGGGGTGGTCTGTGGTTAATTCTGTATAAACTCGTTCGTTAGTTTTACCGTAACTTTTACCTGTGGCTTGGGTAACTGCTCCATAACCGTTGTTATATTCCGGTAGTTTCTGTTTAATAATATCAGCTTCGATGGTGACACCTAAATGGTTAGCTTGTCCGGTTAAATCAGCCGCTAAATGATAATCTTTGTCTTGTTTGAAGGCATTATTTCTTAAATAACACCACAAAATTGTTACCATGCCATATTCGTGAGCATATTTAAAAGCTTGGCTGATTTCTTGAATTTGGCGGCTAGATTCTTCTGAACCAAAATAGATTGTTGCTCCTACTGCAACTGCTCCTAAATTCCAGGCTTGTTCGATGTCTGCAAACAAAATTTGATCAAATTGATTGGGATAAGTTAATAATTCGTTATGATTGATTTTGACAATAAAGGGGATTTTGTGGGCATATTTGCGGGAGATGCTACCCAATACTCCTAAAGTGGTAGCGACGGCGTTACAACCTGCTTCTATGGCTAACTTGACAATATTTTCGGGGTCAAAGTAAATTGGATTGGGGGCAAAAGAGGCACCAGCGGAGTGTTCAATTCCTTGGTCTACTGGTAAGATGGAGAGGTAGCCTGTGTTGGCTAATCTGCCTGTAGAATGGATTTGTTGTAGATTGCGAATTACTTGGGAGTTGCGATCGCTATTCAACCAAACTCGATCAATAAAATCCCCACCTGGCAAGTGTAGCAAATCTGAAGACACTTTGGCTTTGTAGGTGAGCAAGTCTTCTGCTTCTTTCCCTAGCAGAGATTCTAAATAGTTGGTTTCTGATACTGCTGTAGCCATAAGATTAGGTAAAATTTTGGTTAAGATGCAAAAATAAATCAAAAATAAATACAGCAGGGAACAGGGAACAGGGAACAGGGAAGAAAGTCTCTTTGTATAAGGGTTTGTTCCAAAAATTTGTACCTTCTTTACCTGAAACGGGCTGTATTTAACCCATTACATAAAACTACAAGTAACAAATCACCCATTAATCTTTATACATGATCTCTCAAAATTTCGTCTACTATCCATAGAGGTATATCAATAGTTAAAATGGCAAACTCAACTTAAATTCGTCAATTTATGTGTAGAGATATTCTAATGAAATACCTCTACAGCAGTTTTAATATATATTTGGATTGAGTATAATGAAATAAATTTGTATTATGCTTAAGAACCCTAAAAAATATTGGACTCCTGAAAATTGGGCTAGTTGGAAACCTTTTGGTATTGGTGAGCAATACCCCAATAATTATTGGGAGGTTTTTCGGGCAATTTGGCTATCTCGTGATCAATTACCCTATGCTTGGAATATCCTGAATCAAGGTGTATGTGATGGTTGTGCTTTGGGCACGACCGGAATGAAAGATTGGACATTAGATGGTATTCATTTGTGCAATGTGCGGTTGCGGTTATTAAGAATGAATACCATGCCCGCTTTTAACCCAGAAATATTAACAGATGTTTCCCAATTATCTCAACAAAAAAGTTCCTATTTACGCGAACTGGGGAGGCTACCTTATCCGATGATCCGCCATAAAGGAGAAAAAGGTTTTCGGCGTATTAGTTGGGATACAGCTTTAGAAATAATTGCTCAAGCTATTAATAAAACCACCCCCAACCGTCTGAGTTTTTATGTTACCAGTCGGGGCACAGTTAACGAAACTTATTACACAATTCAAAAGGCTGTGCGGGCTATGGGATGTAATAATATTGATAATGCGGCCAGAATTTGTCACTCTCCTAGTACCGCAGGTTTAAAAGCTGCTTTGGGTGTGGGTGCAACTACTTGTTCCTATAAAGATTGGATAGGCACAGATTTATTAGTATTTATTGGTTCTAATGTTGCTAATAATCAACCTGTCACTGTTAAATATTTACATTATGCCAAAAAAGCCGGAACAAAAATTGTTGTTATTAACACTTATCGAGAACCAGGAATGGCACGTTATTGGGTGCCTTCCATTGTGGAAAGTGCGTTATTTGGTACAAAGTTTGCAGAAGATTTCTTTTTAGTCAATACAGGTGGCGATATTGCCTTTTTAAATGGCACAATCAAACATCTTTTAGCTAATAATTGGGTTGACGAATCATTTATTAATAATTACACCACAGGTTTTGCAGAATTAGCCGCCAATTTAGCCCAACAATCTTGGGAAAAATTAGAACAACTTTCCGGTGCTTCTCGTGAAGAAATGTATGCTTTTGCCAAAATGATAGGAGAAGCAAACAAGGCTGTATTTGTTTGGAGTATGGGCATTACTCAACATACTTGCGGTGAAGATAATGTCCACGCTATTATTAACTTAGCTCTAACTAAAGGCTTTGTCGGTCGGGAAGGCTGCGGTTTAATGCCGATTCGTGGCCATTCTGGGGTACAGGGTGGTGCGGAAATGGGATGTTATGCAACGGTGTTTCCAGGTGGTAAGCCGATAAATGAGGAAAACGCCGCACATTTAAGTAAAATCTGGGGTTTTGCAGTTCCTACAAATCAAGGTTTAATTGCTCCAGAAATGATTGATGCTGCCTATCAAGGCAATTTAGATGTATTATTTTCTGTAGGGGGAAACTTTTTGGAGGTTTTACCAGAACCCGAATATGTAGAAGGATCATTACAAAAAATTCCTTTGCGGGTACATCAGGACATTGTGTTGTCTAGTCAGATGTTGGTTGAACCTGGAGAAACTGTTGTTTTGCTCCCTGCTACTACACGCTACGAAATACCTGGGGGAGTGACAGAAACTAATACCGAAAGAAGAGTTATTTTTAGTCCTGAAATTCCGGGTCTGCGTATTGGTGAAGCGCGTCCAGAGTGGGAAGTGTTGTTAGAATTGGCTAGACGGGTCAAGCCCAATTTAGCAAATAAATTAATTTTTACAGATACCGGGGCAATCCGTCAAGAAATTGCCCAAGTTGTCCCCCTCTATGCTGGTATTCAACATTTACAACAAGCGGGGGATCAATTTCAATACGGGGGTTCGCATTTGTGCTTTGGGTGGAATTTTCCTACACCAGAGGGGAAAGCGCGGTTTTCAGCTTTAACACCACCAAACAGAGAGTTACCAGAAGGCTGTTTTTGGGTAGCTACACGCCGGGGTAAACAGTTTAATAGTATGGTACAAGAACGAAAAGACGCAATTACTGGCGCTGTGCGGGAAGCGGTGTTAATGAATGCTGGGGATGCTTTTCGGTTGGGGTTAAAGGATGGGGATAGGGTGATTTTGAGAAATGATTTAGGGGAGTTTGTGGGAAGGGTGTTTATTGCACCTATTCAGCCGGGGAACTTGCAGATACATTGGCCGGAAGGTAACATTTTATTAGATAAGAATAGGCGATCGCTCGAAGGTGTGCCAGACTATAATGCAGTAGTACGCCTGGAAAGGTTTGTGTAGTATGTTGGGAGCTATAGAGGGTGATATCATAGGCTCAATCTATGAAATCAGAAATACCAAAACCAAAGACTTTCCCCTGTTTCATGACAAAAGCAGGTTTATAGAGCCATTTATATTAGTGGAGATAGTGATACAATAGGTTGTATAACAGGCGAAATTGCTCAAGTTTTTTATTGAGGATTTCCCGAACAAATTGCTAATTGGGTATTTTCTACATTAAACCAACATCTCATCGAAATTACCACAAAATTTATAGTTCAATATTGCTCCTAATTTTCACTTCCTTGAAACTGGCAACTTTACCATTTTTACCATTATGTCCCTAGCCAAAGAAATTGATCCTCAAAACGATGTATTATTTCCAACGGAAGAGTTATATAGTGATGAACCACCCTTGGAAACTAATTTACATCTACGCCAGATGATGCTGTTAATAACGTGCCTGGAATGGTTGTGGAAAGACCGCAATGATTTTTATGCAACTGGGAACTCAACAATTTACTTCAGTTCTCGAAAAGTCAAAAAAGAAAAATTTAGAGGTCCAGATTTTTTCGTGGTTCTAGAAACTGAAAAGCGAGACCGTGATAGTTGGGTTGTCTGGCAAGAAAATGGAAAGTATCCTAATTTAATAGTAGAATTACTTTCTTCTTCTACAGCTGCTACAGATAAAGGTTTAAAAAAAGAAATTTATCAAGATGTTTTCCAAACTCCCGAATATTTTTGGTTTAGTCCTAAAAACTTAGAATTTGCAGGTTTTGTTTTGATAAATGATAAATATCAACCTATCGAACCTAACCCCCAAGGTTGGTTATGGAGTCAGCAACTAAATCTCTATTTGGGAATACATCAGAACCTATTACGCTATTTTACACCTGATGGTCAATTAGTTCCCACCCCTGATGAATTTGGAGAACAGCAACAACAACGCGCTGATGAAGCAATTACAGAATTAGAAGCAATAAAAGCGAAATTGCGAGAATTAAATATTGATCCAAGTTCACTTTAAATTTCTATCTTTGGGTGAAATTACTTATGTCTACGACTAATGAAATTGAACCTCAAAAAAATGATTTTTTTCCTCCAGAAGAGTTATATAGTGATGAACCACAATTTGAAAGTGATTTCCATTTGCACCAAATAATGTGTTTACCGGGGTCTTTAAAGTTATTATGGGAAGACCGTAATGATTTTTATGCTACTAGCAATTTAACCATTTATTATAGTTCTCGTCAACCGCCATCAACAGAATTTCCGGTCCCTGATTTTTTTGTTGTTTTAGGAGCAGAAAAGCGAAATCGTAATAGTTGGATAGTTTATCATGAAAATGGTAAATATCCTAATGTAATTATTGAGTTATTATCTAAAGAAACTATTGCGTTGGATAAAGGTTTAAAAAAACAAGTTTACCAAGATATTTTTAGGACTCCTGAATATTTCTGGTTTGACCCTTACAGTTTAGAATTTGCTGGTTTTACTTTAATATCTGGAATTTATCAACCTCTTGAACCCAACTCTCAAGGATGGTTATGGAGTCAACAACTAAATTTATTTTTAGGAGTACATCAAAATCAATTACGTTATTTTACTCCTGAAGGTGAGTTAGTCCTTACATCTCTAGAACAGATTGAAAAATATAGACGAATTACTGAACAGAAACAAAAAGAATTTCAAAAGTATCATCAAATTGCTGAACAATCTAAGCAAGAACTTAATCGTATAATTACTGGAATCAAGAAGTTAGGAATTGACCCGGATGCAATTTAATTATTCAATTCATAAAGGGTAATTTTAAATGATAATTCAAAATTACAAATAATACAATTTAAACTAAATTTTAAATTATGAATAACCTCAATAAAAGTAAAACAAAATCTACCGTTTGGGTAGTGGAAAAAGATAAAATACGCTCACGTTTAGACCAAATTACAATTGAAGAACCTTTAGAAATTCGGCTGACTTCTCCACAGCAAACTGTCGCGGTGACAATGCGGACACCGGGAGCAGATTTTGAATTAGCGGCGGGTTTTTTGTATAGTGAAGGAGTAATTACAAGTAAGCAAGATATTCAAAAAATTAGTTATTGTGTAGATGCAAAAATTGACGGTGAACAACGTTATAATATTATTAATGTAGAATTAAAACCTGATTTAAATCCTAATTTACAACCTTTAGAACGGCATTTTTATATTTCTAGCGCTTGTGGTGTTTGTGGGAAAGCTAATTTAGAAGCTTTACGTTTACGGGGTTGTCAAATTATTAATGCGAATTTTCAAGTAAAATCAGAAATTATTTATAATTTACCAAATCAATTAAGAGCAGCACAAAATATTTTTAGTTCTACCGGAGGTTTACACGCTGCGGCTGTATTTAATAAGGAAGGAAATTTATTAAAATTACAGGAAGATGTAGGAAGACATAATGCTTTAGATAAATTAATTGGTGCGGCTTTACTTGCTGATGAATTACCTTTAAATGAATCTATAATTATGGTTAGCGGTCGCTCTAGTTTTGAAATTTTACAAAAAGCAACTGTTGCAGGTGTTCCTATTGTTTGTGCTGTGTCTGCTCCCAGTAGTTTAGCGGTATCTGTTGCGCGAGATTTTGGAATTACTTTAATCGGTTTTTTGCGAGATCAACGCTTTAATATTTATTCAGGACGGGAAAGAATTATGATCTAGGCGTTGCTGATTTTTGAGATGAAAACAATTTTGCACACATTCAAAACCCTTGTAGAGACGTTCCATGGAACGTCTCTACACTCAACAACATCCCGCACTTATGCAACACCCAACACCAGAATTATGATATAAAAGAAAAATAACCAGGAAATTAATTTTTAAACGCAGATGGACGCAGATGAACGCAGATAATATAGTTAAAATTGTGGTAAAATATTTAAGGTGAGTTGCAAATATTTTCGTCTAACACCTCAAAACTCAGTTTTTATGATTAACTATGCAGTATATTGATGCACTGGTAACTATTGAAACAATAAATTTTGATAATTTGGTCAGTTTCTACACCCTGTTATTAAAACAAGAACCACAAAAAATTATTCCCCAGGTTTACGCTGAGTTCCAAATTTCTAGTTTGAAGTTAGGTATTTTTAAACCTAAGCAAAGTCATGAAGCGGAATTTGCAAATATAAACAAAAATCCCCTAAGTTTATGTATAGAAGTGAGTAGTTTAGAAAATGCCTTGGCTCATTTGCAATCTTTCGGCTACCATCACCCCGTCAATATTACCACAGCATCTCACGGTCGAGAAGTATACATTTATGATCCAGATGGTAACAGATTAATTTTACATCAATCCAAGAATTGAATTAAAAATTAAAAATTAAAAATTAAGAATTAAAAAGTAAAATACAAAGAGATTAACTTATAATTTTAGATTTTTCATTGGAGCAAAACGAGTAATGTCTATTAATCAAAACTACAAATTAAATCTTATCCAGTGGTATCCAGGTCATATTGCTAAAGCGGAGAAAAATCTTCAGGAACAATTAAAACGAGTAGACGTAGTTTTAGAAGTGCGAGATGCGCGTATTCCCTTGGCCACACATCACCCCCGTGTTAATGAATGGGTGGGAAGTAAAGCACGGGTTTTAGTCCTGAACCGATTAGATATGATTTTGCCACAAGTGCGATCGCTCTGGGAAGAATATTTTAAAAACCAAGGTGAAACCCCCTACTTTACCAACGCTCAACACGGTCAAGGCATCAACATAATTTCCAAAGCCGCACAAGCAGCAGGGGTAGAACTCAACCAACGCAGAAAAGAACGCGGAATGTTACCCCGTCCAGTGCGTGCGGTAGTTATTGGTTTTCCCAACGTCGGAAAATCAGCATTAATTAACCGTCTTTTAGGACGAAAAGTGGTAGAAAGTGCTGCACGTCCCGGTGTCACCCGTCAGCTACGCTGGGTACGAATTTCTGACCAATTAGAATTATTAGATGCTCCTGGTGTTATTCCTTCCAGATTAGAAAGTCAAACCGATGCGGTAAAATTAGCCATTTGCGATGATATTGGGGAAGCATCTTATGATAATCAATTAGTAGCGGCTGCTTTTGTAGATATTCTCAATCAACTATTAGAAACTCGTCCCGAATTATTACCAGCAAATCCCCTACTTTCCCGCTACGAAATTGACCCGGTAATTTATACAGGTGAAGAATATTTGCACAAATTAGCTGAACATCGTTATACAGGAGATGTGGAACGGGCAGCGAGACAAATGATTACTGATTATCGTAAAGGATTTCTTGGTAATATCCCCTTAGAAGTCCCTCCAAATTATAAATAATAGCAGTTTGCAAAATGATTGCCAAAAAGTTATCGAAGGGTTAATTTTTAACCCTTAAATGAGCAGAACGCAATTTAAAAAATAACATTGTTCCGGCTGTTAATACTATTCCTAAAATAACATTTTTCCAACTTAAATGTTTATCACCTTTGCTGATTAATAAACCTTCTAAAATAAATGAAGGTAATAAAATTCCTATGCAAACCAATATTTGAGAAAATATCAATTGAGTTTTTGCTAATAGTGTTAACATCGTCAAACCTATTCCCAAAGGAATAAAAGTTAATGCATAATAAATTACTCGCCGATGAAAGGGGATTAATTCTAGTAAATTGAAAACATAAGCTCTTTGAATTTTATCTATATATATTTTGAGATTAGCTTTAGCATAAGTGATCAAAATTTGATGAGGTTTTTTATCTATAAAAACATCAGGAATAGTTAATTGTATATCTGAACCATTTTCTCCTGTAATGGGTGTACGTAAACGTAAATCTAAGTCTTGTCCATCTTGTGATAATGTTAGATTTCGGCGTAGAGAACTCCCAGAAATAGAAATAATCCTAGCTGGGCCAGTCTGTAAATATTTATCAGTGGCTATAGTTGCATTTAATGTAAATTCGGAACTTTCGCTAATTTTTTGACTCAAATCTTTTACAGGTTGTGCGGTTTTGAGCCATTGTTTAGAACTAAGAAATATACCTTTACCTACTTCATAAAGTGTTGGATTTCCCTGCCATGATAACTCTGGTGCTGTTAATGTTGGTGTTGGTAAATAATTATGAAATTGATAATTAATTAATAAAGCATCACCCAAAACCTGCAAGTGATTAGAATCAATCAAGGTTTCATTAGCTGTATGGGTAGAAATTGCGCGATCGCTCATTTGAATTTCTGATATATATCCCTGCCAAGGTCTATCACCTGTATACTCATTACCCAATACTAAATGATAATTGAAATGCCAATTACTTAAATTAAATGTACCTTGCCAAATTATAGCAATTAATAATGTTGAAAGTAAATACGCCAGTAAAAAAACACCAAATTTTTTACTCAAGTTTCTCAATTTATTACTGTTGATTGTGTTAATAGTATCTCGAAAGCTTTCAATATTCCAAATATAAAAACATATTAAACCTAAACAACCTCCAAAAGTATTATTAAAAATATCTGCGGGGGTGGGTGTACGCGAAGGTAAAAATATCTGCAAAACTTCTACCGTCACCGATAAACTCATACTAGCCAAAAAAATCAGAAATATCTGCATTATTTTTGGTACTCTTAGTTTTTGGAAAAAACTAGCACCAAAAAAACCTAAAGGCATGAATAATAAAATATTATTCATCATGTCTTCAAAAGAACTAGAGTTGTTAAAGCTAGTAATTAAATCAACTACTGAAAAGCTATTGAGTAGAGAAAAATTAAAAGGGTATAAAGTCGCTATGAATATAATAATTATTGTCAATGATATTACTACTAAATCGAATAGATTTAGTTTAATTTTGGCAAAAGTTTTATGTGTGTTCATAAGCTTTGATACTAATTAGGTAAAAATACAAATTTACTAACCTGCACCTTGCTTCTTAAACTCTGTTAGTAAATTGTAGCAACGTTGACAAAAACCAATTTTAAACTAACCACTTGAATAAATACTAACTGAATCCAGAGAAAATCAGAAAATATAGATATGAGTTTGTCAAACTGCCTAGAGAGTATTAGTGTTCATATAACAAAAAATTTTTATTTTTCAATTTCTAATAGACAGTTTTATACTCTGTCACAAGAGAAGCAACCATGATCTTATTTTTATATTTTACTGGTTTAATCATCATCAAGTAATTGTAAAGACTTAATAAATATTTTGTTAAGACCATCTGAATTTATAATTTTTACCCAAAATAACCAATGTTGAGTTGAGTCAGGAGAAAAATTATGTTATTTAAGATTTAGGTTGACTGCAATGGTATTTATACCATGCTTTTCCCAAACGTATCTAGCCGATTTCACAAAATTTACAAGGCAAATGCTGTTTTTACTAGCATTGCTTTTAACATTGCTAAATAAATCTTTCCTTGGCTATACTTTAGTAGTCATCCTATCTTGAACAGTGCCATAATAATAAGGTTAAGATTGATGCTAACAAATGTGGTTTTTCCACAAAACTAGTATTGATTAATCACATACCTTAGAAGTTAACTTACAAGTTGACAGACTTTTATAACTGCTTGCGTCCTCAGATTCCTGTATGGATGTACTAAAATCATGACTGAACTTACACTACTTTTAAAAGAAGGAAATACTGAAACTGAGGTTTTAGTAACTCAAAATGTATTTACCATTGGGCGTTTACCAGAATGTGATTTGTTTTTGCCCTTTGGGGGAATTTCTCGCAACCATGCCCAAATTATCAAAAATACTGAAGGTGTGTGGATAATTGAGGATTTGGGGAGTAAAAATGGCACACAAATAAACCAGTGTATGATTCACTCTGCCCAAGAATTACATGATGGTGATGTAATTTGGTTGGGAAATATCAGCTTGTTAGTGATATTGAAAAAACCTGTGGAAAAACCACCCAGGCACTATGTACAAACTATTGTAGATAATAATAGTGAACAAAGAACAATTTTACGGAATGTTAAACAACTACAAGAACAATGGATAGAAGCTAGTAATATTCATGGCGATATAAATAATAAAGATAAAACTATTGCTCGCCTCAAAGACTTAGTAAATATCGCTAAAAATCTTTGTGGTGCTACATCTATTGAAGAAATTTTTTCTCAGGTGCAACAGGTAGTCTTTCGTTATCTAGATAGTATTGACCGTTTAGCATTATTAATTGATGTTAATGATTCTGAACATTTAGAATTAATTAATTCTGCTACTAGAAATGCTGCTGATCAAAAATATTTAGCATCTGATGGCAGTTGGATTAGTCGGAGTATTTGCCAAAAAGTATTTGCAGAAAAGGTGGCGATTCAAAGTGCAGATACTCATAATGATGCCAGATTTTCTGGGGAAGAAAGTATTTTAGTTAAAGGTATTCGTAGTGCTATGGCAGTACCTTTGTGGGATGAAAATAAAGTAGTTGGTGTGCTCTATGCTGATGCAAATCTTTCTTCTTACCATTGGGCAAATGAAGGTGAAGAAGAATTAAGTTTTTTCTCAGCCTTAGCAAATTTAGTTGCTTCCAGTGTGCAACGCTGGCTATTAGTAGATAAGCTGAAAACTGAAGAAGTAATTCGTCATCGCTTAGAGCGCTATCATTCACCGGCAGTAGTGCAACAGTTAATAGCTGTGGGTGGTTTACCAGATGGACGTTTAGCACCAATAGAAACAGAAATTAGTATTTTATTTGCAGATTTAGTGGGTTTTACAGCAATTTCTGAAAGATTAAAACCAACAGAAATCGCTCAACTATTAAATAATTTATTTGAGGAAATGCTGCAAGAAGTATTTGCTTGTGGTGGAACTTTAGATAAATATATTGGTGATTGTATTATGGCTTTTTTTGGTGCTCCTGAACCACAACCAGGCCATGCCGATCGCGCAGTATCTGCGGCTATGGGAATGTTAAATCGTCTCAAACGCTTGAATGCTAATAATTTTTGGCAAGAGCCTCTACAGCTACGTATTGCTATTAATAGCGGCAAAGCGGTAGTTGGTGATGTAGGTAGTTCTCAAAGAGTTGATTATACAGCTTTGGGAGCAACTATTAATTTAGCTGCTCGTATGGAAGGAGTTTGTCCTCCTAGTGAATGTGTAGTTAGCGAAGTTACTTATAAAATGCTCTCTGATACCAGCGATTTTCAAGAGATGGGGGATTATCGTTTTAAAGGTATTGACCGTTTAGTTAAGGTATATCAAACTAAATTAAGCGCTGGTTAAAGAAATTTGGTTACAAAAACTGTAACGGTAATTCGAGAAAGTGAAAACATTAGTTAACTTAAGTACGGTAAATCTCTTACACCCGATTTTCTTTTTCCTGCAAAGACGGGAATGTAGTAGGGACGTTGTATTTAACGTCTCTACCCTTCTCTAAAATTTTAATTTGATATTTCTAACTTGCTTATTGTTTGCATAAATTTTAGAAAAAACTGTGATAGCAGGGAATAAGGAACAGGAAACAAAGTTAAAACTCTTTGAGCATAATGCTTGATTGTTAATTTTGTCTTTCATGTACCTGCAATTTACTGTCAATTTGAAAAATCATGATCTAACAACCTAAAATGATATGATAAATTCGCTATTATCTCTCTCATTAGTGTCAGTTGACAAAAATAAATGTTCAATCAAACAACTGGAAAAAGCTGACATATCAAGCTTTTTTACTTCCTGCTTCCTGGCGTTAGGTGTATTCTCTACTACTGCACTGATGTCCGTTAGCTCTGCTTTTGCTCAAACTGAAACTTTACCCCCAAGTTTAGCAAATAAAATTATACAAGATATGGCTTGGCGGTCTTTTGTTCCTAAACAAGAGGTGCAAATTATTCGCACTGAAAAAGCAACTTTGGATGGTTGTTTGGATGTTGCACCACTAGACGGTCTTTGCCAAGCCATTGGTTTTCCTGGTTGGAAAGTGACAATCAAAGCTAGAAAAAATCAGTGGACTTATCACGCTATTCGCAATGGTCAATTTGTTCTCAATGGTTTAGGTAGTATTGACAAAGCGATGACTAATCAAGTTTTAGCGGCAGCTGCTTGGCGTAGTGATTTACCAATTTCTCAATTAAGAATTAATTGGGTAGAAAATAAAACTTGGGGAAATAGTTGTTTTGATTTACCAGGAATAACTAATTGTATAAATGCTAAAATGCCGGGATGGCAAGTTGTAGTTAAAGATAATAAAAATCAAAGCTGGGTTTATCGCACAGGTTTATCTTATTCTGTTTTGTATGATCCTGCCGCTAGTAAAATCGTTAAAAATATTCCCAAAGATTTTACTAAAGCAACCGCCAATACTGTTTTACAGGATATGTCTAAACGTTCAGGGATTCCGGTTAATCAATTACAAGTTACTAAAGCTGAAAGTCGGACTTTTAATGGTTGTTTCAATATTGCTCCACCGAATACAGCTTGTAATAAAATGGCTTTGTCAGGATGGCGGATAATAGCTGAAGGTTATCAACAACGCTGGGTTTATCATGTTGTGCCTGGTAAGGGAGTAAAATTAAATGGTGTGGAAAGTGTGCCTCGACAACTTCTTAATACTTTAATTCAAGATAATGCTAATTTAGCTAAAGTTCCTGAATCTCAACTAAAAGTGCATTGGGTTGAGCAGAAAGTGTGGACAGATGATTGTCGGGGGTTAAATAGTATTAATACTCCTAATTGTAACCGGGGATTTTTTCCTGGTTGGATTGTAAAAATAACTGATGGTAGTCAAATTTTTACTTATCATACAGCAATTTTTCAAGGAGGAGTTTTACATTCAACTGTGAAAAAGTAATTTTCTGGTAGCAGGTTTACCTGTTACCTGTCCGCTACTATATAAAAAAATCTTAAGCATAATTTCTGGTATTTAGTGTAATTTTATTTGCTAAATATTTGCAAAATCTTAATATTCCGCCACAATTTATTGACTGAGCAGTTAAAATTTTGATTAGCTTCTTTGGGGATTTTGTGTAAGACTAAGAAGCTACCTAAAAGCCATTAATCAACGGGAGGTTAGGTCATGGCCATTGCCACCATTAATCCCGCCACTGGGGAGTTACTCACGAGCTTTGAGCCGCTTACAGATGCAGAAATTACTGCTAAGGTGGATTTGGCAGAAACAGCTTTTAAGCAATACCGCTATACAAGTTTTTCAGAACGTGCTAACTGGTTACAACAAGCAGCCGCTATTTTAGAACAAGAAAAGGCGGATTTTGCTAAAATTATGACCCTGGAAATGGGTAAACCATATAAAGCAGCGATCGCCGAAGTGGAAAAATGTGCGCTGGTTTGTCGCTATTATGCCGAAAATGCAGAGGGTTTCCTAGCTGATGTCCCGGTTAAAACTGATGCTAATGAAAGTTTTGTCCGCTATCAGCCTCTAGGTGTGATTTTAGCTGTCATGCCTTGGAATTTTCCTTTTTGGCAGGTTTTCCGCTTTGCTGCCCCGGCACTGATGGCGGGTAATGTGGGGTTGTTAAAACACGCTTCAAATGTTCCTCAATGTGCCTTAGCTATAGAGGATATTTTGCGTCGTGCTGGTTTTCCAGAAGGTGTATTTCAAACTTTGTTAATTGGTGCGGCGAAAGTTGCTAGTATTGTTGCTGATGAAAGAGTAAAAGCAGCTACATTAACAGGCAGTGAACCCGCAGGAGCATCCCTAGCAGTCGCCGCCGGAAAACAGCTTAAAAAAGTCGTTTTAGAACTTGGGGGCAGTGACCCGTTTATAGTTTTAGAAAGTGCTGATTTACACGCTGCGGTATCCACTGCTGTGGCCGCCAGAATCTTAAATAACGGACAATCTTGCATAGCTGCCAAACGGTTTATAGTCCAAGAGGCGATCGCTAATCAGTTTGAAAAACTACTTTTAGAAAAATTTCAAGCTTTAAAAATTGGTGATCCCCTAGAACTAGATACCGACTTGGGACCCTTAGCAACTCCCGATATTCTCCAAGATTTAGACCAACAGGTGAAAAACGCCGTAAAAAGTGGTGGAAAAGTCCTCACAGGCGGGTATGCGCTGGCGGATCGTCCTGGTAACTTTTACCCACCTACTATTATTATAGATGTTCCTGTAGACCAGCCAATTGCCCAAGAAGAATTTTTTGGCCCGGTAGCATTATTATTCCGAGTTCCGGATCTTGATGCTGCGATTCAATTGGCTAATGCTACACCTTTCGGTTTAGGGGCTAGTGCTTGGACAAAAAACCAACAACAAAGCGATCGCTTAATAAATGAAATTGAATCAGGTTCAGTTTTTATTAATGGCATGGTCAAATCTGATCCCCGCTTACCTTTTGGCGGAATTAAACGTTCTGGGTATGGTCGAGAATTAAGCATTCAAGGCATACACGAATTTGTGAATATCAAAACTGT
This sequence comes from Nostocaceae cyanobacterium, assembly GCA_035299225.1. GTDB lineage: Bacteria > Cyanobacteriota > Cyanobacteriia > Cyanobacteriales > Nostocaceae > DATGXB01. Next base: position 35,101 of record DATGXB010000229.1, read on the forward strand.
TTGGATTAAATAGAAGGCAGGAGGAGGCAGGGGGGAAGAGGCAGGGGGGCAGGGAGCAGGGAGCAGGGAGCAGGGGGGAAAATAATTTTTTATTCTTCACACTCAGCACTCCGCACCTCGCACCTCGCACCTCGCACTCAGCACTCAGCACCCAGCACTCAGCACTCCCCACCTTCTTAAATCATTTAATGTTATGAGGGAATCAAAGTGAATACCGCAGAATTATTAGTACAGTGTTTAGAAAATGAAGGAGTACAATATGTATTTGGACTCCCTGGTGAAGAAAATTTACACGTTTTAGAAGCTTTAAAACATTCTAAAATTCAGTTTATTACTACCCGTCATGAACAAGGTGCAGCTTTTATGGCGGATGTTTATGGAAGATTAACAGGTAAAGCCGGGGTATGTCTATCTACCTTGGGTCCAGGTGCAACAAATTTAATGACAGGTGTAGCAGATGCCAACTTAGACGGTGCGCCATTAGTAGCCATTACTGGACAAGTGGGAACAGACCGAATGCACATTGAATCCCACCAATATCTAGATTTAGTGGCCATGTTTGCCCCGGTGACTAAATGGAATAAACAGATAGTGCGGCCAAGCATTACACCGGAAGTAGTGAGGAAAGCATTCAAGCGATCGCAAACAGAAAAACCCGGTGCAGTGCACATTGACCTACCAGAAAACATCGCTGCCATGCCCGTAGAAGGCAAACCATTACACAGAGATAACATTGAAAAAACCTATGCTTCCTTTGCTACTATTCGCGCCGCAGCAGCAGTAATTTCTCAAGCCGTTAACCCTATTATCTTAGTGGGTAATGGAGCAGTTCGCGCCCAAGCTAGTGATGCAGTCACACAGTTTGCCACCCAAATGAATATCCCTGTGGCTAATACTTTCATGGGTAAAGGTATCATTCCCTATACTCATCCTTTAGCCCTGTGGTCAGTGGGATTGCAACAGCGAGATTTTATTACTTGTGGTTTTGATAATACCGATTTAGTCATAGCTATTGGCTATGATTTAATTGAATTTTCACCCAAAAAGTGGAATCCTCTTGGCAACATTCCCATAATTCATATTGCTGCCAGTGCTGCCGAAATTGATAGTAGTTATATCCCTAAAGTTGAAGTAGTAGGTGATATTTCTGACTCCCTCAACGAAATTTTAAAAGTTGCTGACAGACAAGGTAAACCAAACCCTTATGCCATCAGTTTACGGTCAAACATTCGCGCCGACTATGAACAATATGCTAATGATGATGGCTATCCCATTAAACCCCAAAAATTAATTTATGACCTACGCCAAGTCATGGGGCCAGAAGATATCGTCATTTCTGATGTTGGCGCTCATAAAATGTGGATGGCCAGACATTATCATTGTCATAGTCCCAACACCTGCATAATTTCTAATGGTTTTGCCGCTATGGGCATCGCTATTCCTGGTGCTTTAGCCGCAAAATTAGTCTATCCAGAACGGAAAGTTGTAGCGGCAACTGGTGACGGTGGCTTTATGATGAACTGTCAAGAATTAGAAACAGCGTTGCGTGTTGGTACACCCTTTGTCACCTTAATTTTTAATGATGGTGGTTATGGTTTAATTGAGTGGAAACAAGAAAATCAATTTGGCCAAGGAAACTCTTCTTTTGTGCATTTTGGTAATCCTGATTTTGTCAAATTCGCCGAAAGCATGGGCTTAAAAGGTTATCGAGTAGAATCTGCGGCTGATTTAGTTCCTATTCTTAAAGAAGCCCTAGCCCAAGATGTTCCCGCAGTCATAGATTGTCCCGTAGACTATCGAGAAAATCGCCGCTTTAGCAAAAAAGCCGGTGAGTTAAATTGTGCAGTTTAATTAAAATTAAATCAAAAGACTTTTAAGTGTTAAAATTGATGCTTTACTCAAATTAGCACTTTAATAATAATCTGAAAAAGTCTGTATTCAATTATAGAATACAGGCTTTATTTATTGGATTAGCTAATATACTTTTAACTTGTCAATTAGCGAAAATGTCTGAGTCAGGATGTCCAGGATTTAAGGATTTACAGTATGACAACAAGAATGTAAGTAGTCGTGCAAAATTAATTTCCTACGTAAAGCAAGGGAACAGGGAACAGGGAACAGGGAACAGGGAAATTAAGTTGTGTAATTAATTCTGCTTAATTACTTAATCACTAATTACCCATCACATAAATCCTGATGCAAAATTAACCCTCTTGTGTCACTCTCGCTAAATCAAAATTTGAAATCTATATCTATCAAGGATTTGAGCAGTTTATTAGGGTTTTGAGTTTTTTGTTAGCAATAAAATGTTCAAACTCTTGATATTGTTAGATTTCAAAAATATGAGTTTGTTTTTTCATTCCCCCTTTGACATAAGAGGGTTACTAGCCTCAACTAGATAACTAGCAACCTGGGTTAGCAAATTATACTGATAAATACCCACCTACCTATATTGCCAAAATTAAACTGGAATTCTCTATACTATTAAGTAGAGTTGTTGAGTATCTTTTTATCAACAAAACTAAATTTGTCCAATTTCTTGAATTTCCTGCAATTAATAATACTAAACAACTGGAGTTAAAACCATGAGTGGAAGAAAAACGTATAACCTTTCTGGAACATCAGAATCTGATTTATTAGCGGGTATAGGTACAGTTGTATCTATGACTGGTAGAGCATTACAAGCATATCAAGAACGCAAACGCAGAGAAAAAGAAGCCGCTATCCAAAAAGAGCAAGCGATTCAACAGAAAATAGCGGAAATTAGGGCGGGTATTCGTTCTCAATCTGCTGCTGGTAAAGTGGTGGTACAGACACCAACAAATATACAGAATCCTACTAAAAATCATCAATTGTTATTACAAGACCAACAAAAACGAGTGCAAAATTTACAATCTCAACTACCGCAAATTAGGGCAGAATATCAAACCCTCATTGCACAAGAATTATTAGATGATGCCAGTGTTCAAAAAGCTCTACAACAAACAGAAATAGCCCTACAAGCAAATAATTTAGAAATTGCTCAACAATATCTACAAGCTTTAGATCAAGCTCGGATTCAAGTTACTCAAAAATTCAAGGCTGAATGTACAGCACAGAGTGAATATTTGCAAGTAAGATTAACTAATATTCAAGCTTTTATTCCTAAACAAATTACTCAAAACATTCAAATAAATATTGATGATATTCCTCGGAATTGGGAGCAAATATCAGACGCAGATATAGAAATGCTCCACCAAGAAATTAGTAAATTAGAGTTACAAATAGAACAAATTCACACTGCTGCGGAAAATTTGGTGGCATCTTGGCAACAATCTGAATATACAGCGCAAATTGTCGCCATTGATGATGGTGATGTAGTGATTGAAATAGAGACACATGAGGGGGCTAACACCCAAATGCGAGTACAGTTTGATGGTCAACAAATTGATTTAGCCGGACCTCATGATCAAGAGGGTGATTTATCTTGCGCTAGTCGCACTCAGAATGCTTTGCAACTATTTCAAGAACAAGGTTATCAACTAGAGTGGATTACCTGGGATGGTCAACCAGTAGATGAAGAATGGCGCAATATCAGTTATGAAAACGTGATTGAGGTATTAAATGTCCCTCAAAGAACAGAATATTTACCAGAATCGGAATCACGACGTTTAGAAAGTGAAGGGTATTAGTTATGACTAAACCCCGATTATTAAATTTAGCTGCTTGGTTGCCTCGTTCTCGTGCCAATGGACCGGGCGATCGCTTCGTGATTTGGGTGCAAGGTTGTCCCTTTCGCTGTCCAGGTTGTCAAAACCCCGACTATTTAAGCTTTCGAGTGAATCAAATTGTCACAGTTGAGCAAATTTGGCAGAAATTTCAACAACTACCCAATTTAGCAGGTATATCCTTTTCTGGGGGTGAACCCTTTGCTCAAGCCGTAGCCTTAGCAGACTTAGCCAGTCGTGTGCAATCAGTAGGAAAAACTGTAGTTTGCTGGACTGGGTATCAATTAGAACAATTAAGATTAAATCAAACCTTGGGAGCCGCCGACTTATTAGCGCATACTGATTTATTAATTGACGGGCAGTACATATCACAACAAGCGACTAATCAAGTCTTAAGAGGTTCAGATAATCAAAAACTGTATTTTTTATCTGGACGCATCACACCCAACGACTTAGTGAATATACCCCGTCAAGAATGGGTAATAAATTCGGATTCATTAACCTTTACGGGTTTTCCTTTAGATAGCTATGATTAAGGATAATTCTACCAGGGGGCTGTAACGGATGAGTATTGTGGTGATTGGCGATCGCAAGACTGGCAAAACCAGCATCGTGAGAGCTCTAGCAGAAAACGGTAAATACGTCAAAATTGCTCACGGTAAAAACTTGGCTCAAGAGTTATATAACCCAGACACCAAGGAAATAGCAGGTACAGATGCCTTACAAGAAAAAATCCTGGTCATGGAAGTAGATTTGCCAGCCAGTGGACTACGACAGTTAAACGTCTCATGGATTGATACACCGGGAGAATTTTGGAGTAACCCACAACACCGAAAAGACTACCCCAGTGCTTGGCAAGCTATGGAACAGCGAGTAAAACAAAGCAAAGCCGTAATTTTACTTTTACCTCCATACCAAAGCCTGGTACTTTCCAACCGCTTGGATTTAGCCCCTACTTACCTCAAACCTGTTAACCCCCTACCAACTGCCGACCAATGGGTAAATAGGTTTAAATATTGGCTAGAATTCTTTGAAAAACACTGCCAGCGTGTCAAACATATTATTATCGCCTTACACAAAGCAGATTTATTTTGTGATGTAGAAGCAGAAAGCACACGTTGGCAATATCGCCCAGATGGAGGAGGAATAGCCCCGTGGTATGAATACAGCGATTATGTAGTCAGTGCCTACTTTGGTATAGCTAACCAAGTAATCCGCCAATATAAAGCAACAGAACTTGGTTCACGTACCCAATTTTTTATTAGTACCACAGAAAACCAAGCATTATTAGAATTACCTTGGCTATATCTTGCTCCATACCTGATTTATACTTAAATTCTTAGATAACATTATGACCACAAGTCTACTTTCCAAATCGCAAATTACTGGTAACGAAATAAGAATCATTGGTTCTCGTAAATCTGGTAAAACAACTTATCTGGCTTCACTATTGCGGTTTCCCAAAGAATTAAAAAACAAGTTTCCAGAGTTAGAGATTATACCATTAACCAATCATGCAGAGCAGTTAATTGAGATGGCGAAAAACATTCTAGAACAAGGAGCAATATTTGCAGGTACAGATATTGGTGATGAACCATTTTACTCATTTCAGATTAAAATTCCCGCTAGTAAAAAATCCCCAGGCATTACCTTAGAATTAAGCGTAAAAGATTACAATGGAGAGGCATTTGAAAAAGCTGCTCAACTTCATAGATTACCTGAATTTCAGATATACTTAGATGATTGGTGTACTGCTCCAAGTTGGATGATTATGCTGACGGATTGGGAAGCTCGCAATGACCAACGTATCTATGCACCAGCCATTAAAAAGCTACTGCAAGAAGTATCAGAACGGGCTGCTATTCAACCAGCATTAAACAATTTGAGAGTGGCAGTAGTGATGACAAAATGTGAACGAGGAGAATTGTGGCCTTGTCGGTTTGATCCTGAAGAAGACCTATTCAAAGTCAGGTTACAGAATACATATAGAGTATTAAAGGAGAATTTACCCCCCTCCAGATTAGGATTTTTTGCCTGTTCCGCCTTTGGAGTATTGAGCGATCGCCCTATGGACTTCGATCCTCGTCCCAATCGTTATGTCCCTGGTGACGGCAGTTCCGCCGAATTTAACACCTATTTACGAGATGTCAGTGCATGGAAACCCTTTGGTTTAATTTCTCCACTTTATTGGCTCAGTACAGGCAGGTTATATCATGACGAGTGCCTTTAACCCCCCCCTAGACTTACCAGGAAGTCAGGATATCCGAGTAATCGGCCCCCGTCGTTCCGGTAAAAGCACCTTTATGGCCGCCCTCGCCTATTGGCCTAACGCCGACCCTAAAAAAAGCCCAATTCAATCAGTAGACCCTTACGACAACGCCGCAGGAGAGCTAATTAGTATAGCTAAAGATATCTTGGCCAATGGTCGAGAATTAGCAGGAACAGATTATTTTTTTGAAGAAAATATAGATTCCCTCCCCATTTACACCTTACTCATCACTTTAAAAGCCAGCCTTTTTAAAAATCCCTTCGCCGCTTTAAAAAACCAATTCATCAGAATCCAAATCTCCTGTCGGGATTATTCCGGCGAATTGATGAAGGATTTACGCAGTTCTTCAAGTACCAATCCTTTGTTAAATAGTTATCTAGACGACTGTGCTACAGCCACCAGCTTACTCTTACTAATTGATGGCACCTCCATGAAATCAGATCGAGAATATGCTCAAGCTTTAGACAACCTACAAACTGAATTAGACCAACGATTGAGTCTCAATCCCATTCAGCTAAGAAACTACCGTATAGCTGTAGTATTTACCAAATGTGAACAACCCGACGTTTGGGTTCATCGCCAAAATATTAACCAATTTGTCAGCTTAAAATTTCCCGCCATCCAAACCAGTTTAAATAAATGGCGTAATCGCTGGGGTTGTGGAATTAACTACTTTTTCTGTTCAGCGTTTGGCACAAAAGGATCAACTCCTCAACCTAACGTTAAAGTTATTAACAGAGATAGAGGAGGAACCTATGGAGTAATTGACAAACCCTTAGTATGGCGACCTTTAGGCTTAGTTGCTCCCCTCTATTGGTTACAAACTGGTCAAGAAGATAAAAGACTCAAAGATATTTAGGAGTAAAATTATGTCAGACCATCTCATTCCCATCTACCACTTTTACCGAGCTTTTGATCATCCTCATTACTCCCAAGCTTATAAACGCTGGGTATCCGGTGGTTATTCTCCTAATAAAATTGCTCCGGGAAATCAAGAAGTTCCCGAACCAATTCGCCAAGCAGTAATTAACGGATATTTTGCCCTGAATGATAATTATCCACCCGCAGCAGGTGAATTTGCTTTAATTGCTAGAGAAATAGATCATCAATATTCGGTTTTAGCCGTAGCAAATCAACAAAGGGATGATGGGGATCGTCCTACCATTGGTTACAAATATTTTTGGTTAGAAAAAACTGTCCGAGATATGGATGGTATCGGCACTTTAATTTATTGGTGGAAGAGTGAATATCAGTTTGATATGCGTGAACTGACAACAAACTCACCACAATTACCTGATGCAACACCTGAACTCAGAATAAATTTTCAAAGTTCTGTTTGGAAAGAAATTCAAACAGAAATACAAGAAGTAACACACATTCCATTAGCAAAAATAGCTACCAAACATAAATGGGGTGAATATGAGGAATATGTAAAATTACATTACTTATCTGATTGTTTAAGTCTTCGTGCTTCATATCCTAATGCTTGGGCTTGGAATGTTAGTAAATTAGTACACCCAGAAAAGTTTTGCTGTATATATTATTCTATGGCAACAGATATACCATCTAATATTTATACCCAAGAACTGACAAACGAACAATCTGAATTAGGTAATAATACAAGTGATGTAGAAAATCATTATCCAAATGAACAACAAAATGCAAATATTTTAACTCCACCAGTAGATAAAATTCAAAGATGTTTAACAGATATAGCTAGAAAATATGCTAGTCAAAATAAATTAGATACAAAGAAAGCTGAGGAATTATTTGGATATATAGCCACTTACCCAAATGCTAATTGGTCTGCTTTTATAGATCAAATAACAATCAAATCACCTACTAGCAAATTGAGCAGAGTCTATAAAGCAGAAATATATCTACTTTTACCTAAAGAACACCCCTCATTTTTGATAGAAATATTAAAATCTATCAATATTGATAATGATAGGGCAAATCCTTTTGTTTTATTAAAGTCGTATCTCCCAAATCCAGCAAATTCACCAGAAGATGAAACTTCAAATATTGCTATTGACTTTCAAAATCAACTTTTAAACGCCAATCATGGTGGAAATCCCCTGGTAACTAAAAGACTTGTTTCTTCCATATATATTGGAATTTCTTACTTGCTATCAGACTTGAAACCTTTGAATATTCAAAATAATCAAATAAACTCTCAAATTAAATATTTATTAGTTCACTCCAATAGTGTATGGTCTAAATATTTTAGAACCTACGCCGACCTAGCACAAAAAATAATTTTTCCTGAACAAGAACCACAAGCAACAATAACTGAAGAATCAGTACAAGCTTTTTGTCAAGAAATTTTAAATCTTTTAAAAAATCCACAAAACACTACTTTAGCAAAAAGAAAACACTATAAAAATTTAGCCTCCATTTTTAGAGAAATTAAGTACTATCCTCTGGCCGGAGCTTGTTATTATATTAGCGATAAGTTAATTCCACAAGATATACTAGAGTTCATAGGTAAAAATGACAGAATTCTTAAACAGATTTACAATACAAGTAATACCAATATAGCACAACCGTCTCGACCGGGGAGAAATGATATTTCTCCTAGAGATGACAGATACACTTTTATTTGGTTTACATTTTTTTTATTAAGTTCTGGTATTTTTAAAACATTAAAAAATATAATTATACCTAATAACTTAATATTTCTAATTCCTCAATTAACATTGTTTGTTGCTGCCGTCATATATTCCATAATGACTATATTAGTTATTATCTTTACAGGTGATTATTTCTTTTTTAGAAAGAATAATCGCTTTAGTCGCATAATTGGTAGTTTTTTAGTCACTTTCTATATGGCAATATTTATATTAATAATGTACGGTAATAATCTGCCAAGATTTACACCAATATCAATAAATATTTTTCCTAGTCAACGTAATCAATGTCAAAAAGATTTACTGGCTAATTTTGACCAATATACTAGATGTTTTAAACCACTAGATGATAGAGAAAAAATTCAGGAAATACGGAAAATATTACTACCACAAGCAGAATATAATGAGCAACAAGCACAGTTAGTTATCCAATATCTTTCAAAAAGTAAAGATGAAAATAATTTTAGTAATCTTAAGGATGATGTAAAAAGATGCCAAAATAATCCACCAGCAAAATTTAAACAATGTTTAAACAACATTAGCCCAATTGATCATACATCTCAAGCTAGTTCTTCTATAGATTGTTCAAATGATTTACTTAATAGCTTACAAATATTTCAACAATGTAATGAATCTGATCAGGAAGAATTAAAAGTATATTTACGCAATTTGTATAGAGGAATTTCCTCATTTAATGCTGAACCATTAAGACAATATTATCTAAATAGTAATGATGATCGAGAATTTCAAGACAAAAAACAGCAGATAGATAATTGTAAAAACAACACCCAAGATCCAAATAATTTTAACAGTTGCTTAGAAGACAAAATACAGAAATCAAATAACAATAGTAACCAGGAATCCTCGTCTGATCAACCTTAAAAAATGTAAATAATTATTGGCAGTATTTCATATCTATCAATTTTATGAACACTTTAACAATTCGAGCAATTTTTCATTCTTTATGTGGGCTTGTCTCAGCTTTATTGGGTTGGAGTATTAGCCAGATTTTGTGGCAAGAAATAGGAGGATTCTTAATTCAGTTTATGCCATCGGGTTTTAGTATCCCGCCTTATGTTATTTTATTAGTAATAATCACTCCTTTTCTAGCTTGTGGAATGGTAATGGCAGAAGTTTTTTTAAGTAACCCGACTAGCTATAAATCTAATTGGCGGGTAGTGTCGAAAACGTCTTTAAAAAGGGTGTTTATTATTGGGGCGTTTTTGGGTTTACAGCTTAGTGGCTTGAACTGGTTACTATTACAAAGTAACTGGTCAGGTGTCACAGTCAGAATAGTTTCTTGGGTAGTAATTGGGGCTTTTGCTGGATTAGCTGAAAGTGTAAGTTGGAGTTGGCGAAGTATTGATAGTAAGGGTAATAAATTTACTCAACGCATGATGAGAAGTACATTATTTGGTGGAGGTGCAGCATTATTAGCAGCGATTATTTGTGAAGGAATCAATAAAGGTTTGGGTCAATATAGAGAAGTATTTGGGTTTTTGGTGTTTGGTTCTTTATTAGGTTGGGCTTTGTGTTTTTCCGCTATTCCTCGTTATCAAGTAGCTTTGAGGGCTGGTAAAGGATTTGAAGCAGTGAAACCTAAAACACGTCGTCCTTCTACTCAAGTAGTATCTCTGCCACAAGTTATTAGTCATGCACCTACACAAATACTTAGACCTACTTTAAATAATCAATCTTTGAAATTTATTCCTGATGATGATTATGACCAAATTGAGGAGGGTTTATCAATTCAATTACCTGTAAAAACGGCAAAACCGCTAATTATTGGTTCTGGTGATGATGTGGACATTTATATTCCCCATTTACCATTAAGATGTGCATCTATAGATGTGAATTTTGGTAGTGTAGTATTGCGTTGTTTAGCAGAAGGGACTGTACAAGTTCAACAAAAATTCGTAACTGATCGCAGAAATGTAAATTTAAAACACAATCAAATTTTGACTTTTTATTATGAAAATGAACCAGAAAAATTTTACCGCTTTGTTTTTTACGATCGCCTCCTTGACCCCCAAGCTTAAGCTAAGTATATTTACGCTGTTACTAATATTACTGCCATTTCCCACCCTAGCGAATTACAAAATAAATGTGTCATCTCGTCCACCAGATGAGGATATTATTACTTTAAAGGTGCAAGTTTTGGATGAGCAGAATATTCCGATTGAGAATTTAACCGCCGCAGATTTTAAAATTGAAACGGCAAAAATTCAGCAACGGGATAGCCAAGGTAATCCCATCAATCTCCAGTTTTCACCAATTAATAAACTTGTATTAACCCCTCCTAGCGAAGAGTTAAAACCTGATCCTGCTTATGTAGTCATTCTTTTGGACATGAGTGGGAGTATGATTGAAAATGATGCTAGTGGAGTAAAGAAATTAGATGGTGCAATCAAAGCAATTCGCGGATTTGTACAATTAGTGAGAGATAATAATTTACCTGTACATATTGCTTTAGTACCATTTAACGCTCAAGGAGAAAGTCGTTGTAATTATACCGTTGATCAAGATATTATTGATAAAAGTTTATTACCAGCAATCGATCAGCGTTTAGACAACCTAATTCAAATCTTAGCTAATGCTCAAGTTTGTGGTTCAACGGATTTATATAATCCTCTCAAAGAAACTGTAAGTTTTTTAGGGAATCCGGGAAACTTCTCTCAATCAAATCATAGTAATAATTTAGAAAGTTTAGAAGAAAATCAGCCTGTTATTCCGCCAAAATTAGCAGTATTTTTATTATCAGATGGTTATCACAGTATTAATCAACGTGCCAGAGAAAAAGAAGAATTTGCGGATTTAGAACAGGTTTTACAAAAAAATCCGGCGGTGAAAGTTTACACTTTAGGCTATGGAGAATCTTTAATCAATTTACGCGATCGCGCTAAATGTAGATATATTAACGATTCTGAACTTGAACAAGAAAATGCTGTTGATTTGATTAGACAACGCTGTCAATTATCCGATCTGATTAAATTTATTGTTGATCAACCCCGTTTAAAACAAATAGCGGCTTTAACTGGAGGTATTAGCGCATTTCCTGAAAATGAAAATCAGGCTGTCAGCAGTTTAGAGACTTTTTTTAAAGCCTTGCGCGAATATGAATTACGATATAAACAACCAGGTGCAGAACCAGCAGAAGAATATCAAATCAAGATCAGTGTTAAGTCATCTCAAAGAGGAATAGAAACAGATCCTCAAGTAATTAATATGAGAATACCAGTGTTTTTTGTAAAATTACCTTTATTTCCAGATCGGTTAATTATTCTAATTCTCACTTTAGCAATGTTAGGGGGCGGTTTATGGTACTTTAAGCGCTGGAGTAATCAATTAAAACAAGATGCAGAACGTTGGCTCTAAGAAATTAAACATTAAAAAATAAAAGTTCAGAAATTAGAGAGATGAACAGGAAAATTTAAAAGTTAAAAATTTATGAATTTAATCTGAACAAGTAAATCAGTTTGTCTCATTAATTTATAAATAGCTGGAGTCTCGTTTGCGAGTAACACTGTTTCACTTTAATAATGATACAAATACTGGTTAAGGGTTTAGCAATTCTCAACCCCCACAAGAAATTTATATATATCAAGATTTTCGTGAATTGGGGTAAGATACACGCACTACTTCCTTAATTTGATTTTTACTCAAGTCAAAATATTAGTTAAAAGGAATTAAAATTATGTCAGAATATCAGTTAGTTGTCAGGATTCCGCAAGCGGGAAATAAAGAAATTAATTACTCAATTGAACTCAATAGATTATATGAAAGTCATCCAGAGGATTATTTTCGTCAAGAAAATCATCGTTTAGCTATTAGTCAAACTATTGAACAAGCATCAGCTAGAAAGGTGAGTCCGACTAATCTTAATTCTATTATTTCTCAATGGACTGTAGATATTAAATCGGGTTTACATCGAACTGTGATAACTTTGGATTTACCCCCAGATGCGTCCTTACTTATGCAAACTGTTACCAATGTAATTGGTAATCCTACTGTTTTACCTGCCAAGCAGCCTACGCGAAAACCTTTAATATCTCCCGTGTCTGCGGTTAAGCCTGCAAAACAACCTCATGTTGAATCTGTGAGTCCTAATACTTATATTCAACCGAGTAATACGGCGATCAATAATAGTGAAGCTGAGGAAAAACCAGCAGAGAAACTTCAAGCACCCGCGCCAGATGTTCGCACTGATACTAATAAAGCTGATTTTTAATTGAGGTGGGTAAGTATGCAAACGGAACTTCCTTACGATAAGTGTAAACAAGAATTACAGGATTTGTTGCGATCGCGCTATCCGTTGATTTTTCTGCGTTCATCAGAAGAAAGTCGCGCCATACGCTGTGTAATTGATGCACATTTAGCGGTTATAGATCAAATTGAGATAAAAGACGGTGAGTTAGCACAGTGGAGTAGTACAGAGGGGTTTCAACAAAGATTAGCAAATCCTGCATCACCCCATCAAGCACAATGGCAAAGATTAGGCAGTCCACCAGAACCTAATCATCATCCAATTTTACACGCGCTGGATACTCTACAACGCCGTTTACAGGAACAAGTCAGCAAAAACGTAGAAGAACAGCATACTTATTTGTTACCGGATTGGTCAGTAATATTACGACCAGACGACGGGATGACAGCCAGAAGATTAAAAGAATTAGCGATCGCTATTGATCAAAAACGACCTTTAGTGAGAATGTCTTTAATTATTATTGGTGCAGATTGGACAATTCCCACAATTTTGCGGAACATGGTTCACATTATAGATTTACCTTTACCTGTAGAACAAGAACTTTATGAAAACGTGTTTAGTGTCGCCGTAGAAAGATATAATTTAGCCGAAAATGATGCTCGCAGATTAGCAGAACAAGCTCAAGGAATGCCCCTACAAGCAGTTATTCAATGTGCCAGATTATCTACAGCCCGGAATTTGTGGACAGATCCAGAACAAGCCGGCCAATTATTATTACAAACCAAAAAACAAGAAATTAGAAAAACTGGAGTTTTAGAATATTATGCCCCTCATGGACAAGGATTAAGAGATGTAGGAGGGTTAAACAAAGTTAAAGAATGGATTTATAGCCGAGAGTCTTGGTTTACACAGGATATACAGCCAGAATTACGACCTCGTGCCATTTTATTAGAAGGTTTTCCCGGTTGTGGTAAAACTTTTATTGCCAGAGCGATCGCTCAAGAATGGCGTGTACCACAAATTAATTTTGAAATTGCTCGTTTACAATCTCGTTGGGTAGGTGAATCCGAAAGCAATACTTTTCAAGCTCTGAGAGCCATAGAAGCTTCAGCCCCCAACATTTTATTTATGGATGAAATTGAAAAAGCTTTTGCCGGAGTTGGTGGTGATAGTTCAGGAGTCAGTACAAGGCAATTTGGCACATTTTTATCTTGGTTAAATGACCATGAATATCCGATTTTTTTCATTGCTACTTCTAATGATAGAGAAAAGTTACCACCAGAATTATTTCGGGCAGGTCGTTTTGATGAAATTTTTATTGTCATGCCTCCTAATACTCAAGAAAGATTACAAATTCTCCAAAAACGGGCAACCGCTTATAAATTACTACCAATTCCCGGCACAACATTAGAATATCTTGTCGAACAAACAGTAGGATATTCAGGCGCAGAATTAGATAAATTAGTGCGAGAAGCTATTTATTTAGCTGAGTATGGTCACTTACCAAACAAAACTCATTGGGAAGCAGCCTTAAAACAAATTAGTCCTCAATATCGTACCTCAAATATGCAACAGCTTTTGAAAAAATACAAACAATTATTAGATGAAGGAGGGGGTAAATCCGCATCTGTTCTGGAGGCAGGTTTTCTAGAAAATCTAATTTTATAAATTTAATAAACTCATAGTATATGTAGAGTGGGTATTTATAGCTTAAATTCTGAATAAATATCTACCCTAAGTCTATAATCTATATAGAGAATGGGAAAACAGTTTATGTTAAATTTTAACCCACACAAATACTTACCCTCGGCGGAAGAACTACCAGACTCAGACGAAACACCGGTGGATAACGAATTACAAGAATTAATACCAGGGTTACTCAAAGCTATATTATTATTACTTTGGGCTGATAGAATGGATTGGTTTTTTGGCATAGATATGGGAATCTACTATGATCCAGATAAACCAGCCATAGTTCCCGATGCATTTTTGAGTTTAGGAGTAGAAAGATTTTATGATGAGGAACTACGCCCAAGTTATGTATTATGGGATGAAAAAGTTCTTCCCAGTTTCGTATTAGAAGTAGTTTCGCCAACATCTGGTAAAGAACACACAACTAAACTTAAAAAATATGAAAGTTTAGGAGTGCTTTATTATGTAGTTTATGATTCTCGTCGGCGTAAAAAACCACAGTTAGAAGTATATAAATTAGTCAATGGTGAATATCAATTACTATCGGGAAATCCAGTTTGGCTACCAGAAATCGGTTTAGGAATAGGTAACGAACGGGGTAATTATTGCGGGGTAACGCGAGAATGGTTGTATTGGTATGATGAAACCGGAAAACGTTATCCTACTCCCCAAGAACAGATTAGCATCGCCCAGCAACAAGCCCAATTTGCGGAACAACGGGTGAGATTTGCTGAACAAAGAGCAAAACAAGAAGCCCAACGCGCACAGCAAGAAGCCCAACGCGCACAGCAATTAGCGGAAAAATTGCGGGAATTAGGAATAGATCCTGATCAGCTTTAGTAAAATAGTCAAGTTAAATAATGTAAATATTATTTTTCGAGGGTAGGTAAAAAACCTACCTCATATTTTATCTAAATTCCTCTAGGTAGGTTCGATAAAAAATTGTATAATCTATATAGAGAATTGGTAAACAATCGTGACTTATTTTAATTTACCTTCTACCTCAATTGGCGACGAAGAATTACCAGACTCACTAGAAAAACCAATTGATAACGAATTACAAGAATTAATGCCAGGGTTACTCAAAGCTACATTATTATTACATTGGGCTAATAGAACAGACTGGTTTTTTGGCAGAAGTATGGGAATTTATTACGACCTAGAGAAGCCGCCACTGGTTGCCGATGGATTTTTAAGCTTAGGAGTAGAAAGAGCTCCTTATGAAGATTTACGCTACAGTTATGTATTATGGGATGAAAAAGTTATTCCCAGTTTAGTGTTAGAAGTAGTTGCTAGAAATTATTATAATTATGAATATACTACCAAACTAGAACAATATGATCAGTTAGCTATACCTTATTGTGTAATTTATTCTCCTCGGCGCCGGAGAAGACCACGTTTAGAAATCTATAAATTAATCAATGGTCATTATGAATTACAGTCAGGAAATCCAGTTTGGCTACCAGAAATCGGTTTAGGAATAGGTAGCGAACGGGGTAATTATTGCGGAGTGACGCGAGAGTGGTTGTATTGGTATGATGAAAACGGAAAACGTTATCCAACTCCAGAAGAACAAATACTCAAGCTTCAGGAACAAGTACAATTTGCTGAACAACGAGCGCAGAAGTTAGCGGAAAAATTACAGGAATTAGGAGTAGATGCTGATCAGATTTAGGATGATTGTAGAGATGTTTTATAGAATCTCTCTACACAATATCAAATCAGGGTTTAGAATTGCTAAACCCTTACTAGCAATTTTGACATTAATTCCAGCCTTGCATTTCTACTAATTCCATGCACAGTTGATTAATTGCTTCTAAATCTGGACGGTTTGGTAAATCTGATTGTTCATAATAAATATCCATTTGGGCAACTAAATCTTCAGCCATTTTCATCACTTGTTCATAACTATATTCACCGTGAAGAATGGCTTTTAAATCATCTACGTCGCCGGCTATTCTCCTGTCAACAATGATTTCCCCTTTTTGCAATATTTCTAAACCGCTACGCAATAATCTAATACAGTGCATTCCGTGTTTTAAGTCAAAACCGGATTTTCTTTCCATTTCTGCCCTAGCGGGGTTGCGGTTTTCTTGCCAAGATATATAAGCTTTCCATTCTCTTAAAGCTACTTGATAACTTTGGCTTTTTTGTAACAAGCGAATAAAGTCTTTACGGCTATGGGTTAGGTTTTGGGTATATTCTAAAGCCTCATCAGGCAGGGTATATTGTTTGAGAACTCCTTTAAAATCTATATCTGCGGTTAATAATTTATATAACTGTTCGGCTTCTTCTAAAAATTCGATTCTGCCGCGAATGAGAATATAAAGATACTCCAAAAAGGCATTGAGTTCATCTTTAGTTAGTGGTGCTTCATCTTCGATGTTGTAATCATTGGGTAATGGTTTCTTTTGGGGTGGGTTTAATAACCATTTGCGGTGGGTTTCCATTTTTTTAATTTGTGCAAAGGCATAACCGGAATATGTATGTTTGACTTTTTTGCTTAAAAATATTTTCCGGTGGTTAATTAAATGTTTTCCTATCTCTGTTAAAACTGGGTAATTTTGTAACCATAATAACTCTAAAACGTTGGGGTTTGCTCCTGCTAACAAATGTATAACTTTTCTGAGTTCATAAATTACTGTATCTTGATTACCATCTAAAAAAGGAAAAATTCCTGGTTCATTCCAACCAGTATCTTTTTGTTCAATGGTATCAAATCCTAAATAGTAACGTTTGGGTGCAATAAATACTCCCCGGTAATCTAAGTCAGAGTCAGGACGATTTAAACCATAACCATGACTACCAGATAACCCAATAAATATTGTTCTTTGTTCAACTTCAATTCTTTTCATTTTTGTAGTATATTGACTAAAGTTAATGTCGTATAATAAGATTATAGATTGTCTGTCTACTTCCGCTCGGATCAGGTGGACACAATACAAAAGCTGGCAGGCGATCGCCTCTCCCTATCAAGAGCAAGATTCTAACCAGCTACCTGTACGGCAACCTTAAGGACAATCATAAAATGACCTACGCGATTATTGAAACTGGCGGTAAACAGGTAAAAGTAGAAGCAGGGCGCTTTTACGATATCGAACTACTACACGCCGAACCAGATGATAAAGTTACCATTAACTCAGTTTTACTGGTACAGCATAACGGTGAAGTGACGATTGGACAGCCCACAGTGGCAGGTGCGACCGTAGAAGGAACAATTTTAAAACACTTCCGGGGTCGTAAAGTCATTGTCTATAAGATGAAGCCGAAAAAGAAAACTCGGAAAAAACGCGGACATCGCCAGGAAATCACCAGACTGCT
The DNA here is from genome assembly GCA_035299225.1 of Nostocaceae cyanobacterium. Lineage (GTDB taxonomy): Bacteria > Cyanobacteriota > Cyanobacteriia > Cyanobacteriales > Nostocaceae > DATGXB01. Next base: position 52,924 of record DATGXB010000229.1, read on the forward strand.
AATTAATACTATTAAAGTTAATGATACAGTTTTGGCTCACGAAGAAAGCGCGATTTCTCCCAATTCCTTCATCGAAATCAGTACAGACGAAATCATCGAAGTAACACCAGTCACTGAAGATATTTCTAGCGAAGCAACTGCGGAATAATTTTAGAATAGAGACACAAAAGAGGAAATCATGGCTCATAAGAAAGGTACAGGTAGTACACGTAACGGACGCGATTCTAATGCCCAGCGACTAGGTGTAAAGAGATTTGGTGGTCAAGTTGTACGTGCGGGTAATATCCTAGTGCGTCAACGTGGTACTAAATTCCATCCTGGTAATAACGTCGGTATAGGCAGTGATGACACCCTTTTTGCCCTAGTGGATGGGATCGTTAGCTTTGAAAGAAAAGGCAAAAGCAAGAAAAAAATTAGCGTTTATCCAGCTGTTACCCAAGAAGCAGAAGCAGCAGTAGGCTAAATTAAACTAAAAGGGAAAGGGTAAAGGTGAAATCACTAATTAACCTTTACCCTTTAGCTATGTGTATTTTGGCAGTGAGTCCATTTTTTTTTAAGCGGTTCATATTTGAGCAAATCTAACCATAAATTATTTTTTCAGCCGCATCAATTAAAACTTCTTCCATCCAAGCATTAACACTTTTGTCAGACATTTTTGCTGCTGTAAAAATTTTCCGGTGATTTTCTTTACTTGTACGAAATGGCAACTGTCCAGAAAAAGGTTCATCAGGTTCTTCACCTAAATTTTGACAATAAGCCAAATAATCATCAATCGTATTGTGAAATTCTCGACGCGCATCTTCTACAGTTTTAGCCTTGAATGTTACTATGTCATGAATATCTAGAACGCGACCATAAAGCATTCCAGCTTCTACATCAACATCAAGACTAGCAGTGTACCCTTTGTAAGTCATCATAGCTATATATATTACGTGCCAGACAACATAAAATCATATCAAAACTCAAGCATAATGTTAATTCAACCTTTGATACAAAAGAAAACAATAGTAAAAATACGAATGTGATGCTGCAACATTGCACCAACATAACTGCCTGAGTTCACAAAAGCTTTATTATTCAGTTGTCAACAAATCGGCAAAAACTTTCAGCTAAATTAATTCATAAACTTGGTAGAATTGATATAAGGCTTGATTTTGTGGGATTTTCTCTTCGTAACTCCTGCGTTGATAGAACTTACAACTAACATATTCCTCAAACATCATGAACCGCCTTCTGTCCATTATTCTAACAGGTTTAATTGCCACTGCTGCTGCTTTTTCGCCCTTAGAGAAAGCTGAAGCACATCACCGCAGATGCAGATCCTACCGTAATGGCCATTACGGACGTGTGCACTATCGCAGATATTATCATCGTCCAGCGAGATATCGTGTGCGGAAACATCGTCCACGACGTTATAATCATTACTACTACCGTAATCGCCACCATCGTCCTTATTACTACCAAAATCATAGATATCGCATCCGTAGACATCATTAAACTGCCAACAGCGATTTATTTAGTAGGTTTGATTCTCCGTCCTCAAGGTCGGAGATTTTTCTTTAATTATTACTTTTTGATGATTCTAAAAAACGGCATTGCTGATTTTAGGAATGATCATGATTGTGCATAAAGCTAAAACCTTTTTAGAGGATGCTTTAAAAATATAGCAGGGAACAGGGAACAGGGAACAGGGAACAGAGGTGAAAGTCTTTTGATATATAGCTTTGTTCCCAAAATTTGTACCTCATTTACCTGAAACGGGCTGTATTAAGTGATCAGTTTGAATTTTACCAGTTTTTGATAATATAAAACTAGTGCAGCATGGCGGAAATAAATATCCAGTTAAACCCTGTTAAACATCAATTAAATCAACCTTCTTACCTCCTGCCTCCTGCCTCCTGCCTTCTGCCTCCTCTGTTTGCGAAGAAGAGGTGAGGTGTGAAGTTTTTACTCTAAATTTTTCAACCCAATCGCTATTTTACTGTGTTTCTCAATTTGTCCCATTACCTGTTTAGCCCGTTGAATCACTACTTTTGGTAAACCCGCTAACCTTCCCACTTCAATACCATAGGATTTATCAGCACCTCCTGGTTGGACTTGATGTAAAAAGATAATTTGGTCGGGTAATTCTTTCACTGTCACTTGATAATTAGCCACATTTTCTAACATTCCCGCTAACTCATTTAATTCATGATAATGAGTAGCGAAAATTGTGCGAGAACGAATTTCTGTAGCTATATATTCCGCTACAGCCCAAGCAATAGAAAGACCGTCAAAAGTTGCAGTTCCCCTTCCTATTTCATCTAATAAAACCAAAGATTGCGCCGTCGCATGATTTAAAATATTAGCAGTTTCATTCATTTCTACCATAAACGTAGATTGACCGGTGGCCAAATCATCTACAGCACCGACACGGGTAAAAATGCGATCGCACACCCCCAGTTTAGCAGACCTCGCCGGCACAAAACTCCCAATCTGTGCCATTAACTGAATTAACCCCACCTGACGCAAATAACAACTTTTACCGCTTGCGTTGGGTCCCGTGAGAATCACTAAATCTGGTTTATCATTGCTGATAGCTTCTCTACCCAGATGGGTAGAATTTGGAACGAAAAACCCCGCAGGTAAAGACTGTTCAACAACCGGATGACGACCGTCAATTATTTCCAGTTCTCGACCTTCCACCATTTCCGGCCGACAATAACCCTTATACACAGCCAACTCCGCCAAACCACATAATACATCAGCCGCCGCTATAGCCCTAGAAATATTACGAATTGTTTCCGCCTCTTGTCCTACCTCATCCCGCAAACTAACAAAAATTTCATATTCCAACTTAAATAAATCATCCCTTGCGGTTAAAATTCGTGCTTCCCTCTCCTTCAACTCAGGAGTAATATAACGTTCCTCATTTTTTAAAGTTTGCTTGCGGATATAATTACTAGGAACTTGATCGGATTTAGTGCGAGAAATACTAATATAATAACCAAAAGTTTCATTAAATCCCACCTTTAAATTAGGGATTCCTGTTTTTGCTCTTTCCTCAACTTCTAAATTAGCAATCCATTGATGATCTGCTTCTACGGTTGCTTTTCTTTCATCCAGAAGTTGATTTACACCCGGACGAATTAAACCGCCTTCTTTTAAATGAATCGGTGGAGATTCTACAATATGATGGTGAATTTTCGCCGCTAATTCTTCCATTGTCGGCGGAACTTTTTGCAAAGCTTTTAAAAATGGTGATTTTGCATCTGCAACTAATTGAGAAATTTCTGGTAGACGGGAAAGAGAATCAGCCAAAGCCATCAAATCACGAGCGTTTGCAGTTCCTGAACCAGCCCGACCAGTTAACCTTTCTAAATCATAAATTTGCTTTAATAATTGTCGTAAATCTTGGCGTAAAATCGTATTTTCGATTAATTCTTGAATAGTATCTTGTCTAGATTTAATACCTTTTAAATCTAATAAAGGTTGCAATAACCAACGCCGTAAAGCCCGACTTCCCATTGATGTCCCGGTGCGGTCTAAAGCCCATTGTAAAGAACCAACAAAAGTTCCATCACGGACAGTTTGGGTAATTTCTAAATTGCGCCGAGTTTGATGATCAACGATTAAATAATCCGTTAAAGTATAGGTGCGTAAAGTTTGGAGAGGAACTTGATTTTCCTTTTGGGTTTCTTCTAAGTATTCCAATAAACCACCAGCCGCACGCACAGCTAAAGTTAAGTGTTCACAACCTAACCCTTCGAGCGATCGCACTTTAAACTTTTGTAATAATCTACTCCTTGCTTCCCCCGCAGAAAAAGGAGTGTGTGAGCGTAAACTATAACAAAAAGAAGGTGGTAAACACTGAGGTAATGATGGTGAAGTTTCCCCCGGACGCAGTAAACTACCCAAATCTGGCGCATTAGTGGGGAATAATACCTCCGCCGGTTGTAGTCGCATTAACTCTTGGGTCAGGTGTTCTAAATTACTATCTTGAGTTGTGACAAATTCCCCAGTCGAGATATCTGCATAAGCCAAACCCCAATGATTAGCCGCAATTACCACAGCCGCCAAGTAATTATTGCGACTAGATTTTAGCATTCCCTCTTCAAACAGCGTCCCTGGTGTGAGGATGCGCGTAACTTCCCGACGCACCAAACCCACAGCTTCGGAAGAGTCTTCTACTTGGTCACAAATAACTACAGCGTAACCCTTCTCTACTAACAGTGTTGTATAGCGTTCCCAAGCATGATGTGGTACACCAGTCATGGCTACCCGGCCGACTTCTCCCCCATGTTTGCTAGTTAAAACTAACTCTAATTCTCTAGAAACCGTTACAGCATCTTGAAAGAAAGTTTCAAAAAAATCACCTACCCGATACAGCAGCAGAGAATGAGGGTATTTATCCTTCATTTCCACATAATGCTGATACATCTTACTCAACTTACTGCGGTCTTGAACCTGTTGCGTATCAGTTAGCGGAGTAACAACATGATTGGGTGCCGATGGCTGAGATGTAGACATAATGATAGATGCAGAGGTATGCACGGGAAAGCCACAATATCCGATGATAGCGTGATTTGGGATGATTGGGGCGATCGCTCAAATATTTTTTATCTTTTTTTCATCCTTCGACGAGGAATTTGTTGTGGGGGTTTTGGTTGATAAGCTTTTAGTCCCTCATCACCTGTCAAAATTTCCACCTCACAGCCTGTTTTAGCGTAATATTCAGCTACAGATTTAATTGTGGCATCACCAATAGAAATTTTACTAGCTGCTAAATTTGGCCATTCTAAAGCTAACTTTTTCAGCTTTTCTGGACTCCACAGTTCATCTACTTGTGTGCTAAAAACAGCCCAAGGTATCACCCCATCTGCTACTTTTACCAAAATATCAGCAAACGCTTTAGCAATTTCATATCTTTTTAAAGCACCTTGAGCAATATGATTACCTGTTTCAATTACAGTAGCTAAGGGTAATATAAAATTTGTGTTGTTTTTTTCTTCTTCAAGAAACTTAGCATCAACTTTTATTTTATCCCATTTATCATTATCTGAACCGCTAGTTTCTTTACCAGGAACACCCAGATAAACGCAGAGTATAGACGTGTCAATAATTATAACTTTTTTCATATTTAGTTTTACTTATTTTTACTAAGACTTTTTTCGATTGCGCCTTTTGTTGCTAGTTTACCCAAAGTACCACCTGCTAATAACCTTGGTAAATTTTCAATATCTTCTAGCAAAGTCAGCTTACTTTCTCCTGTTTCTGAGTCGCGGTGTGCAACAACTACGAATGGAACTATCTCTGGTCCGAGTGCATCGAGTAAAGCCGGGTTATGAGTTGTTATTAAAATATCAATATTTCTTTTTTTGCCAATTTCCTTTAAAGTTTTAACTAATAATTCTGCACGGGAAGGATGCAAACCATTATCTATTTCTTCAATAACAATTTGGCTACCTTCAGGACGAGTAAGTAAAGCTGTAAGAATTGCTATAAACCGAAGAGTTCCATCTGACATACTTCTAGCATCAATTTCTGTAATCTCTCCTAGTTTCCATTCCTCCTGACAGTAAAGCATAGCATCAGTACCAAATCTACCAACTTTTTCAGACCATACTTTTTTAATATCTCCTTCTGGCAAATTTTTAATGTATTCAGATAAAAGTGATTCAACTTCTTCTTTCTTTTGGTCGGGCAATGAAGCTAGAACACCAGCAATATTAGATGCGTCATTTTCCATTAGATCATAAACTCTTGAATAATTACGCATTTTGTCAGGAATAGGATTCAAAACTAAAATATTTTCGATTTTTTCATTGATTAGTCCAGATTTATAACTTAATTCACCTGATTCATCATCTAAAAATGAAAACTTCAAATCTTGTAATTCTTTTTGCAATAAATTATATCTATAACTATGTTCAAATATAGGATAATTGTCAACTATTTCTTGATTATCCAGTGAATATTCTTTAACGGATAAACTATCTTTTAAGATATGAGCAAAAGGCTTAGTTGCCACTGTAACGCTACTAATGTAATCATTATTATCTAATTGAATCAAGACCTTTAGTGTAAATTTAGTTTCAGGTTTACGTGCTGCCCATTCTACACCACCACGAATAGAAGGAAGTGTTTTATCTCCTGCTAAAGCTGCTTCAACATTTTCCCCTCTAGCTATTCTTTTCAAAAATTCTAAAGCTTCAACTACATTAGATTTACCGCTTGCATTAGTCCCAATGATCACGGTTAAAGGATCTAGTGGTAATTCCGCATAACGGAAACTTTTCCAATTTTCTAGAATCAGTTGTTTCAGCATAGTCAAATCCAAAGATTATCACTATTTAAAATTATAATCTAAATTTAGCAAAACAGGTGCATAAATTTACTCATTTTCCTTACCCTAAAATTTAACTTACCTTACTACTCTTTACGAGAAACACTACCCTGCATTAAAATTTGTATTTGTGGTAAAAATATAAATTATTTGGGTAAAGTCCTATTTTTAGACGCATAATGAAAGAAAACACAGACTTACAGCACCTACACAAAATTAAGCCATGAGTCAACTAAAAACTATCATCCCTCCTGATACTTGGATAACAGCTAGTTGGGATGAGTACATTCAAATCATAGAAAATCCTCAAAAGGACAAAGCAAAAGGGTATTATTACAAAGGTAGAATGAGGATTGAAATGACACCGATAGGTAACGATCACGCTAGTGACCACACTATTGTTATTCTTGCGGCCAGTATTTACGCATCTATTAAATCCCTTCCTATGAATGGGAAAGATAATTGTACTTTTCGGAAAACTGGCATTTATGAAATACAACCAGATGTCTCCTATTATATCGGTGAAAATGCTGATATTATCCCTTGGGGAACGGGAATTATTAATTTAGACCAATATCCAGCACCAAATTTAGTGATTGAAGTTGCTAATAGTTCTCTCGCAGATGATAAAGGTGAAAAACGCCTAATTTATGAAGAAATAGGAGTAAATGAATATTGGATTATAGATGTCAAAAATGTGCAAATTATCGCTTTTATGATGGAAAATGGCGGTAGTAAAAGAATTTTTACATCTCAAGTTTTACCAGGGTTAGAAATTTCCTTATTAGAAGCCGCTTTGCGTAAAACTCGCACCATGAACCAAAGTTTAGTTATAGCTTGGCTATTATCAGAATTTCAGAAATAAACTCCTTTTGAGTAAATTTCAACCGGAAACTTATTTCACAACTGTATCTGCAACTGCACCGCTTACCCCTTCATTTTCTATTTGCACAACTTCCTCCGCAACATCAATCTTTTTGAACTCACCCAAACGCCAACTATCAGTAAAATCTTTAATAAAACTAGCAATAGGAATTGCAATTAATAACCCTAAAACACCACCTAATTTTGCACCTAATAATAAAGAAATTACCACCCACACCGGATTTAAACCCGTTAAATTTCCTAAAATGCGGGGTGCAACAAAATTAGAATTAATTTGGTCAATGGCTACAGCAACAGCCGCAACTTCTACACCTTGCCAAAAGTTCTCTAAAGCTACCAACACACTCACAATACCAATACCTACCCCTGTACCAAAAGGGAAAAGTGAGAAAAAACCAATAACAAAACCAAAAAGTAATGCTAAAGGAACTTGTAAGACAAAAAATGCTAATGTGGCTGTAACTGCTAGTATTGATCCTAATGTAATTTGACCAATAAAATAATTTTGAAAATCCTCACGTAATAATTGCCTAATTTTTATTGATATATACGATGGAAACCAACCATAAACACCATCCCATAAAGTTTGACCATTCAAAACTAGATAAATAGTCAATACTATTGCTAAAATTAAATTAAATACTACCGTAATTGTATCAAAAGCCAGTCCAACAATTTTACCTGTAAATGTCTGAAATTGATTTGATAATCTTTCTAAAACTTGGGCGGCTATTCCACTTAGATTAACTGGTAATTGTTGAGTTATCACCCAATTTTGAAAAGCCTCTAATTGTTGAGTTCCAGAGTCAAACCAACTAGGAAGCACATTTGCTAGTTCGTTTAATTGTTGAAAAATTAAAGGAATTAAAATTACACCTACAGCACCCAAAATTACTATAGCTAATACTAATACTCCGATAATTGCTAAACTCCGAGCTACACCTCTTCTTTGTAAAAATTGAATAGGATAATCTAAAACAAACGCCAAAAGAATAGCCACAGTAACAACACTAACCAAAGGTTGAAAATATTTAACAACTTGAATTAATAACCAACCATTCAAAATAATAATTGGAAATGCTAATCCTATATTTAACCAACGTGGTAGTTTATTGATTGTTCCCATGCAGCTAACTCACTCCATCTATGGACATTTTTTAGACATTTTTAAATAATTGAAAATAGTGATACCAAATTTTAAATCATTTCCACTATTCTCATAAACATCTTGATCATCACTACCATACAACATTATTATCTCTACTTCCTCAATCTGTTGTAGCAAATCTCCTGTTAACTCTTTCATGGGAATAAATACACTCATTGAAAGAGATAGAGTAGTGCTATTTTCCTACTTAATATATTAGTTCCCTTTTAAATTGGTATAATAATAAATCAGATTACATAAAATGAATCAAGTAATACTCTGGACTAATTTAATACTTTACTTAGATATTATTACGGTTGACAAAATCAAAATTATCTTAATTTAAACTAATGGGATCTTGATTATTCTAACTGGCTATTTCAGGAAAAATTAACAATACTTAGTAATGGTATATAAAAGTATAGAATCTTATAAAGATATAAAATACACTCCTTTAATATGCAAACTGTAGAGCGTACTTCTTTAATGCAGCTTTTAGCACCAAATCAATGCCCACCTTTAAAAATTGTGGCGCTGGGAGATAGTATAGTTTATGGATATGGAGACCCAGAAAGGGGCGGTTGGGTAGAACAACTGCGGCGCTGGTGGATGTCGCCAGATAGTGGGGGTCATGTCCTGTATAATTTGGGGGTGAGAGGCGATCGCATCCAACAAGTCTCCCAAAGACTAGAAGTAGAATACCGTCATCGTGGCGAAATCCGTAACCGTGTACCTGACCTAATTATTTTGTCCGTAGGAGTCAACGACACACCCAGGTTAGGCCGTCCCAACGGACGCAATTATACAGATTTTAGCCGCTTTGAATTAGAACTTGCTTCTCTCCTCAACCAAGCACAGCAACTTTGTCCCGTGTTATTTGTTGGCATGGTTCCCGTCAACGAAAATAAAATGCCTTTTCTTGACTGTTTATATTACAATCACAAAGACCAATATCTTTATAAAGAAGCAACTCGTCTCGCTTGTCACCAAAGAAACATTCCCTACCTCGATATTTTTGACCAATGGATGGCACGCGGTGAAGCTTGGCGACAAAAACGCCTCAGTGCAGACGGTTTACACCCAAATACACTAGGCTATCAATCCCTTTTAGAAGATGTTATCAACTGGTCAGAACTGGCAAAATACAATCTCAATTTAGCCAGTAAATAAAACTATTTCCATGCATCATAATTAACGAGCGGCAAAAATACTCTTATTTTGATTGAGTAAAATTTTTCCGCTAAATTCTAGTATAATTACATTTAGTGTCTAACAGGGACTCTATGACTCCAACCTTGTTCGGTCGTTGGCAAACCCGTTTATTCCTACTTGCCACTGTTGGGGTAATTATCTCCTTACCCTTTGCTACGGGTTTAATTGGTTCTAGTCCTAGTCCAGTATATTTTTTCATCCTGGCTTATGTAGCTGGATTTGGTCTAGTTTGGGATGTCCTTTATGACTACTTACAAAAATTTCGTTGGGATAGAGACTGGCCAGCAACTCATCAACTAGGTGCTGGAATTTGGGAATTTTTTATTATTCTCTGCGGAGTCAAAATTTTTGGCTTTTTGCCTTTACCTATTCCCAAAGAAGAATTATCAGCAGAATTAGTTTTATTACACTACACCATTGTCTGGATAGCAATTTTTACTGCTTCCCAAAGTCTAATGAGAATCATCTTTCCCCGTTCGCGGTTTCGGGGTGGGCAATGGCTATAAACAATCAATAATCTACAATTTAATAATTTAGCCAACCTAATTATTTATCTCATGCAAGCTAAAAGCATCTACCAGAAATTTCAACAATCTATTCCCTCGGTTGTTGGTGTTTTAACTCTGTTAATTATTTGGCATTTATTAAGCCTACGAAATGATACTATTCTTCCCTCACCCATTGCAGTTGTTACAGAAACATGGGACTTAATTAAAGATCCATTCTTTAACAACGGGGGGCATAATAAAGGTTTCTTTTGGCTAATTCTTGCTAGTATGCGAAGGATTTTAATCGGTTATATACTAGCTGCGCTGGTAGGAATTCCTATTGGTTTAATCATTAGTTTGAATAGTTTTAGCCGCAAAGCATTTGAACCAATTATGCAGCTTTTGCGTCCTGTTGCACCTCTCGCTTGGCTGCCTCTAGCACAAGCCATATTTTTAAAACCCAATCCTTCAGCCATTTTTGTAATTTTTATTACTGCCATTTGGCCGATTATTATGAACACTAATTTAGGTGTCCAACTGCTTCCCAAAGATTATATAAATGTTTCCAAATTAATTGGATTATCACCAATAGAAAACTTTTTTCAAATTATCCTCCCAGCCACTTTACCTTATATTTTTACAGGACTTAGAATTGCTATTGGTTTATCTTGGTTAGCGGTAGTAGCCGCAGAAATGCTACTTTCAGATGATGGAATTGGGTTTTTCATCGTTAATGCTTATAACGATTCAAATATTCACGAAATTATTTTGGCTATTATTTATTTGGGAATTATGGGTTTAATTCTCGATCAAATTATGGCTTTCATTTCCCATAAAGTTACACCAGAACAATAAACTAATAAACTAAATAGCTTATGTCTAGCTTGATTAAAATCGAAGGTGTAGAAAAAGAGTATATTCTTCAGAATGGTACTAAAAATATTATTCTCAAAGATATTAATCTCCAAATAGAACCCGGTAGTTTTATTTCTTTAATTGGCCATTCTGGTTGTGGTAAATCTACACTGTTAAACATCGTTGCTGGTTTAGAGAAAGCTACAAAAGGTAGAGTTTTAGTTGATGGTCAACTGGTTACAAAACCAGATCGCGATCGCATGGTCGTATTTCAGAACTATTCCCTCCTACCTTGGTTAACAGCTTGGGATAATGTCGCTTTATTTGTGAATAAAGCCATGCCACATAAATCCAAATATGAACGTCAGCAAATCATCACTTCACATCTAGAATTAGTAGGCTTAAAAGATGCAGCATATAAAAAACCAAAACAACTTTCTGGAGGGATGAAACAGAGAGTTGCATTAGCCCGTGCCTTAGCTATTCAACCCAAATTACTATTATTAGATGAGCCATTTGGAGCATTAGATGCATTAACTCGTGGTTCATTACAAGTAGAATTAATGCGAATTTGCGAGATGTTTCATATCACTACAATTATGGTGACACATGATGTAGATGAAGCCCTCTTGCTTTCAGATCAAATCGTCATGCTGAAAAATGGACCCGCCGCCACAATTGGTAAAATTTTAGATGTAAATTTCCCTCACCCTCGTTCTGTAGATGATTTAATGGATGACCATAATTATAATATTTTGCGTCACGAATTAATCGAATTTCTCCACAATGAAGAAAAAGCTAAAAAAATGCAAATTCTAGTTTAGCTAATACTTAATATTTTCCCAATATGCCAAAAATTGATAGACGAAAATTTATAGCTTCTGCTGGCGCGGCAGTTTTAGCTCATACCCTCACCTCTAGTAAAAATTCTCCTGTCACAGCTACCCCAATAAATCCGAATGTTTATGCAGCTAATGGTAATATTCCCGAAGTTAAAAATGCAGTATTAGGATTTATTCCTGTCACCAGTGCCTGTCCTGTAATTATTGCCAAAGCTAAGGGATTTTTTACTAAATATGGTATGCCTGATGTCCGCGTTAAAAAATTGCCTTCATGGTCTGTATTGCGGGATCAACTAATGTTAGGCGGTGCGGATGATGGTGTGGATGGTGCTCATCTGCTTTTTCCGATGGTTTATTTAATGGCCACAGGAGAAATAAGTTATGGGCGGAAAATTCCCATGTATATTTTAGCCAGATTAAATGTTAATGGACAGGGTATATCAGTAGCTAATAGTTATCAAAATTTAAAATTAGGTTTAGATAGTTCTCCCCTCAAATCAATTTTTGCTCAAAAAACTCAAGCCGGCGAAACTATGCGTTGTGCTGTCCCATTTCGGCGAGTTACAGGCGACTTTTTTATGCGCTGGTGGTTAGCCTATGGAGGTATTGATCCAGAACGAGATACATCAATTGTGGTTTTACCACCTCCGCAAATGGTAGCAAGTATTCGTAGTGGCAACATGGAAGCTTTTTCCTGTGTTGATCCTTGGCATGAAAGATTAATTAGTCAAAAATTGGGATATTCAACTATAACTACTGGTGAGTTATGGCCGAATCATCCAGAAAAAGCCTTTACAATGCGGGCTGAATGGGTTGATAAATATCCTCAAGCAGCCAAGGCGATTTTAGCAGCAATCATGGAAGCGCAAATGTGGTGCGATCGCCCCGAAAACAAAGAAGAGTTTTTGCAAATCATCTCCCAACGTCAATGGATAGGTGTCAAAACTGACTTAATGAAGAATCGCCTCTTAGGTAAATTTGACTACGGTAATGGACGTGTACTAGAAAATCCTGACCATGCTGTTAAATATTGGCGCGACTCAGCTTCCTATCCCTTTAAAAGTCATGATTTATGGTTTTTTACAGAAGATATGCGTTGGGGTTATCGTTCTCCTGATTTTGACCCCCAACCTGTAATTAATGCCGTGAATCGGGAAGATTTATGGAGAGAAACCGCCAAATTTATCGGACAAGAATCAGCCATTCCTCCTAGTACATCTAGAGGCATAGAAAAATTCTTTAATGGCTTGGAATTTGACCCGGAAAATCCCCAGCTTTATCTTAATTTCCCTAAAGTCAGAAATATTTAAAATCTACTACTATGCTCAAGTTTATCAAAGGTTATTTTGCTAGTTTAGTTAATCCGCAACTTGTTCCTACTGGTTTCAAAGTCGCTTTAGTAGTTGGCTCAATTTTATTTATGATCAATCACGGTAATGCCGTATTTAAGGGTGAAATGAACCGTGAACGTTGGATTTCGGGTTTACTCACTTATATTGTTCCTTATCTAGTTAATGTTTACGGTCAATATGTGATTATTTATAAACAAAATACATACAGCAGGGAACAGGGAACAGGGAACTCTTAACAGGGAGCAGGGTTGAAAGTCTCTTGGTATAAGGGTTTGTTCCAAAAGTTTTTACCTCATTTACCTGAAATATGCTGTAATTTAGGAATAATATAGGAATCCTAAATTATTTGTGAAAAATTTTAAGTATGTCTAGGGTAGGCATTTTGGGTACGATCCTGAATAGAAGTGAAAAATTGTAGTAAATGCCCACCTCAGTATTTTTCAAAAATCAAATTGGAATCCTATATAACTCTATATATATTTATGAACAGAACTTACGCAAAATATCTCTGAAAGCCTCTTTCCTTCGTGTCTTTCCCTGCGGGTCACTACGCGAACGTGGTTAGTTTTCCTGTTTCCTGCTGAAGACTTCTCTACACTTTGCACCTCGTACTCTGCACCCTAACACCACGTAGGAAATTAATTTTGCACCACTCCTTAATACTTATTCTCAATTTGCACAAACTAAGCTAATTATCATCTAAGTTTAATTAATATTCGACCTTTTTTAGTTGCATTTAAGCGTCCCTTGTTTCCAGCTAAAAATGAAATACTAAGAACAATCGTTAATTTTGATCATATTCGTCCATATTCGCACAAATTTAACAATAATTAACATCCTAAATATATGAAAATCAACTTTAACTATCAGTCAAAGGTTGACATTATCTAGTGATTTAAAGAATTATCTTAGGAACACCGGATAATCTCTGGAGAAGAAGTTATGCACACAGTAATTACTGTACTGGTTGAAGTGCTAATTGTAATTGGACTATCCCGGCTAGTAGGTTTGGGATTCAAATCAATTAAGCAACCCCTAGTAATTGGCGAAATTGTAGCAGGAATTATGCTAGGTCCGTCTTTTTTGGGTTTATTAGCACCAGATTTAGCCTTAACTCTGTTTCCCTCGGAAACTGTACCATTTTTAAATGTTTTGTCTCAAATAGGGCTAATATTTTTCATGTTTTTAATTGGCTTGGAATTAAATCCAAAATATTTAAGTAGTCAATTAGAAATAGCAATTCTTACATCTCATGTCAGTATTTTAGCTCCATTTTCTTTAGGAACAATCTTAGCTTTACTGCTATATCCTCTTGTTTCCAACTCCAGCGTTTCTTTTACTGCCTTTGCCTTATTTTTAGGGGCAGCAATGTCAATTACAGCTTTTCCTGTCTTGGCTAGAATTATTACCGAAAATAATTTGCAAAGAACACGTTTAGGAACATTAGCTTTAACTTGTGCCGCAGTAGATGATGTAACAGCATGGTGTGTGTTAGCGATCGCTCTTGCAGTTGCTCGTCATGGTAGCATTGATCAACAAGCTGTCCTGACTATTGTTGAAAGTTTAGTGTATATTGCCTTCATGTTCACCGTTGGACGTTGGTTTCTCAAACGTTTAGCAGCACATTATCATCGCACAGGACGTTTAAACCAATTCTTACTAGCTGTAATTTACATGGGGGTTGTAGCATCCGCATTAGTTACAGAATTTATTGGCATTCACTTAATTTTTGGCGCGTTTCTCTTAGGTGCAGCAATGCCTAAACACGCGGAATTAGTCAGGGAGTTAGCAGAGAAAACCGAAGATTTTGTTCTCATATTTTTACTGCCTATATTCTTCGCTTATAGCGGTTTACGCACCCAAATTGGTTTATTAAATCGTCCTGAACTGTGGTTATTGTGTGCCTTAGTTTTAGGAGTCGCTATAGTTGGTAAATTCCTGGGTACTTATGTAGCAGCCCGTGTGAGTGGCATTAATCGTCGAGAAGCTTCGGCTTTAGGTTGGTTGATGAATACTCGCGGGTTAACAGAATTAATTGTGTTAAATATTGGTTTAGAGTTGGGGGTAATTTCTCCCTTATTGTTTACCATGCTAGTGATTATGGCTTTGGTAACAACCTTTATGACTTCACCTCTACTAGAGTGGACATATCCTAAAAAACTAATTAGATTAGATTTGATTGAACCAGAACCAGAAGTAGAAACACCAGAAGAAACCGTTACCACAGAAAGCACAGAATCCTATATTCAGTCCTATCGAATTTTAGTCCCAGTTGCTAACCCCACCACCCAGAAAGGTTTGGTACAATTAGCAGTAGCGATCGCACTCAATCACAAACAACCCGCAGTCATTCATCCCCTCAGTTTAATTGAATTAGAAGAAGACTATGCTTTTGGCAGTACACCAGTAGAAGCTAATCGTTTAATTAATGTCCGTCGTCAACAGTTAGAAGAACTAATTGATACTTTTGAACCGCCCTCAATTCGTTCTTACATCCAGCCAATTATCCGTATTTCTAATAATGTCGCCAGAGAAACCGCAGAAATCACCAAAATTGAACAACCTGATTTAATTTTAGTTGGTTGGCATCGTCCAGCATTTAGTAGTAATCGTTTAGGGGGAAGAGTAGGGCAAATTCTCACAACCGCACCCGTAGATGTAGCGGTATATGTAGATCGGGGAAGCGATCGCCTAGAAAGTCTATTAGTCCCCTATTCTGCCAACATTCATGACGACTTAGCCTTAATTTTAGCCATCCGCTTATTAATGAATCGTGACACCTGTATGCTGCAAGTTTTACAAGTATTAACAGGAAATCCCATACAGGAAGAATTAAGCTATGAACTACAAGCAATGATTAGTAAACTAGCCGCAAATGTACGCGATCGCATCGAAATTAAAACAGTCACAGCCGTCGAACCCATGCCCGTTGTAGTCAAAGCCTCAGAAAATGTAGATTTAACCATTGCAGGTACAAGCCGTGCTTGGGGAATTGAACGACAAACTTTAGGAAGATACACCGATCAATTAGCCATTCAATGCCGTTCCTCTTTATTAATTACCCGTCGTTATAGCCAAGTTACATCACATTTGACAACATTAATTTCAGAGGCAAATGCTCAGGAAACAACAATGCAGAGTTAAATCAAACAATAATTTAGAGACTTTCCCTTGAATATCTCTACAAAGGCTTTGTATCATTTATAAGTAACTAGGCAAAATAATTTACACATCAAATTAAATAGCTTGTAAGAGTCTTGATTATTTATCCGCGTCCATCTGTGTCCATCTGCGTTTAAATATTATTTTCTCGGTTCTTTTGGGTAGTTAATTTTGATGAGGTATTTATTTAATTTTTGGAGATACTTAATCATGATTAATCATACATTAAAATCTTTCGCTTTTTATGGAGTAGCTATCACTTCGGTACTAATTTTATTTAAAGCCGTCACCACTTACGGAGAAAATCATCTCCAAGCACCTCCATTAATTAACAACCACTATCATCTCACCTTAGCAAAAAACTTGCCTAACTGCCAAAAAACCAACACCTTACAATTAAATTTTCAACAATCTGGGGCTTATCTCAATGCAGCTTTATCACCTACCAAGCAACCATTAAACTCTGATCACCAACTAACTCTCACAGGTAACTTAAAAAATCAACAAATCTCTTTATCAGGAAAAGTTAACAATCTAATTTTATGTCAAACTTCCCCCACTCAAAAAAATTCCCTCCACACCATCACAATGCAGATATTATTAGCTAAAAAACAGTCAATAACTGGTAAATTAAATATTGACAAATACCCAACTGTAGAATTTACTGCTCAACCAGTAAATAATCCAACTCAAGCATTAAAAACTAAACATTAAAACTTAATTGTCAATACAGAGTGAATTTATGAATATTCCCATCAAATCCACGCATCCGTATCTATCTCACCAAAACATCTTAAAAGTGAGTTTATTGAGCTTATTTACCACTACCATTCTCACCCCTCAGCTAAGTTATGCTAACCCTGTCATCAAACTTAACAACTGGCAGTTTAACCCCAAATCCCAACAACTAGAAATTAATCTTTCCGCCACCACAACTCCGCAGTATTTTTACCTAGCAGAACCCCCACGTTTAGTTGTTGATTTACCCAACACACAGTTAGGAAAAGTGATTACACAGCAAAATTACAAAGGAAAAGTCCAGCGAATCCGTATCTCACAAATGAACCCTACTGTTACTCGTATTGTTCTAGATTTAGCCCCCGGAAATTTTGTCGATCCTAATCAAGTACAACTACAGCCCATTTCCCGCAAAAATCCCACGCGCTGGGTATTGCGTCCCCTTATTTCTTATCATAGCACTTCTTCCCCATCTAAACCTTTACCAAATGTAAATAATAGCAACAATCCCTTTCCCCAACCTAGTTTTACCCTTCCACCCCCATCCAGTAATTCTGGTAATTCTCCTCAACAAACTACTGTTACTGTACCCCCACTTAATGCAGAAAATTCCCCACCTTTTCCCAACCCTCAAAGAAATTCAAATAACTCTGGCGTGAGTATTTCTAACTATGGGAATTATGTAATTGAAGTCCCCCAAGTACCCATCATCGAATTTGGCCAGCCATTACCCAAGTAGCAGGAGGCAGAGGGGCAGGGGAGCAGAGGAGCAGGGGAGCAGAGGGGCAGGGAGCAGGGGGCAATAAAATTTTGGAGTTTAGATTTTGGAGTTTGAAGTTTGAAGTTTGGAGTTTGGATTTTGAAGTTTGGAGTTTGGAGTTTGGAGTTTGGAGTTTGGAGTTTGGAGTTTGGAGTTTGGAGTTTGGA
>DATGXB010000230.1:0-2606 GCA_035299225.1 Nostocaceae cyanobacterium
CCCTGCCCCCTGCCTCCTGCCCCCTGCCCCATTTAACCCTATTCTAGCCGCTTGTGATATGGGACACTGACAAAGAGTGGTTAATCAAAGACTAATGACTAATAAATAATAACTAATATGGATTAGTGCCAATGATTTACCACAAATGAAATTATTAATTAGCAACGATGATGGTATTAACGCCTTGGGTATTAAGACTTTAGCCAACCAGTTGGCTGAGGCTGGTCATGAGATCACTGTAGTTTGCCCAGACCGAGAGCGATCGGCAACTGGGCATGGACTAACTTTACTCCAACCCATTCGAGCAGAAATTGTCGAATCGCTGTTTCATCCTGCTGTTAAGGCTTGGGCTTGTGATGGCACTCCTTCAGACTGTGTAAAACTAGCTTTATGGGCTTTACTAGATTCTCCTCCCGACTTAGTTCTGTCAGGAATTAATCAGGGTGCAAATTTAGGCACAGAAATTCTTTACTCTGGTACTGTTTCCGCCGCTATGGAGGGAATGATTGAGGGTATTCCCAGCATTGCTTTCAGTCTTACTAGTCATACATACAAAGACTTTCAACCAGCTGCCAAGTTTGCCCAACTGTTAGTAGAACAAATAGCTACACAGCCTTTACCAGAGTTAATGTTACTAAATGTTAACATTCCTGCTTTACCGTGGGAAGAAATCGCCGGTGTCACCTTGACACGTCAAGGAGTACGTCGCTATGTTGATGTTTTTGACAAAAGAGTAGATCCGCGAGGTAAAACTTATTACTGGTTAACAGGAGAGGTATTAGAAGACGTAGAACCACCACCAGGATTTAACTTACCACAAAACATTCCTATTGATGTTCATGTAGTCCGGCAAAACTACATTAGTATTACGCCATTACAATACAATCTCACTTACAGTAATGGACTGCATAAATTATCAACATGGGAATTTAAATTTCCTTAAATTTTTCCATCAGAACTAGAAATAGAGAGGCAATAAAATCTATCGTAGTAAAATTTAAGTTATTCAATTAGGATTTATCTCAGAATAACCGAAAACATAAAACGAGAGCAATGTAAAATTGTACATTACCAAACTGACCCTAAATAAAGTATGATTTTTTACCAAAAAACACTTACAA
Source organism: Nostocaceae cyanobacterium (assembly GCA_035299225.1). Lineage (GTDB taxonomy): Bacteria > Cyanobacteriota > Cyanobacteriia > Cyanobacteriales > Nostocaceae > DATGXB01. The sequence goes on from DATGXB010000230.1 coordinate 1,122, forward strand.
AAAATATGGTCAGCCAGCATAAACTGAACAAAACAAGTAGCATTTTTTTAGTTAATCGCCCGTTCAGTCCAGCAAGCAGCACCCATGTCTAGGATAGAGAATCAATTTACCGTACAATTTTGGGGCGTTCGGGGCAGTATACCCAGTCCTGGACCACATACCGTCCGTTATGGAGGAAACACTCCTTGCGTTGCGATGCAAGTGGGTGGTAAACGCTTAATTTTTGATGGTGGTACAGGTCTGCACGTCTTGGGGCAGTCTTTGTTGCGCCAATTGCCAGTAGATGGTCATATCTTTTTTACTCACTCCCACTGGGATCATATGCAGGGGTTTCCTTTCTTCGCCCCAGCTTTTATTAGAGGGAATAAATTTCGGATTTATGGAGCGATCGCACCAGATGGCTCCACAATAGAACAGCGTCTCAATGATCAGATGCTCCATCCTAATTTCCCCGTCCCCCTACAAATCATGCAGGCCAACTTAGACTTCTACGATGTTCAGCCAGGACTGCCAATACAGATTGATGATATCACTGTAGAAACCGCGCCTTTAAACCATCCAGGGGAAGCAGTAGGTTATCGAGTCAACTGGCGGGGGGGATCTGCGGTATACATCACAGACACAGAACATTACTCAGATCATCTAGATGAAAATGTGCTGAGGCTATCACGTAATGCTGATATTGTCATTTATGATTCTACTTACACAGATGAAGAATACCATTCACCAAAGACACCAAAAATAGGCTGGGGTCATTCCACTTGGCAAGAAGCAGTAAAACTAGCTAAAGCAGCTAATATTAAAACCCTAGTCATTTATCATCATGACCCTGCTCACAACGATGATTTTTTGGATAACGTGGGAGAACAAGTAGCAGAAGAATTTCCAGGTGCAATCATGGCCAGAGAAGGATTGGTTCTTCATGTTCCTATTTCTGCTCCTTTATCAGAATCCTATCCTGTCAGTCAGTCTTCTGTTTAATACTCCATCAACGGCGCAAGCTCTTGCGCCCATACCCGTACAATTATGTAAAAAAACAGGGAATAAGCGGGTTGTGAGCAAAGTCAAATGGAGGCATAAGAAAAGAAAACTCCTTGTATCAACTTTCTCAAGTTTTTCAACAGGAGAGTTATTTTTACTAACTTGCACTAAATAGAATTATTGAATTTTAAAATAATATATTAACTTTTTACCACAAAAACAGGGTTTAAAGCCCCGTCCTTCTAGGATGGCTTTACTTAGCAGAACTGTCTCATTGTTGGATTCAAAGCCGTTGACTTATGCTATAATACTGGCATGAAAACACTGAAGTTTAAACTGTACGAACATAAGCGGAATAGATACCTCAAGCGCATGATTAACATCGCCGGGGTCATCTATAACCATTGTATTGCTCTACATCGTCGTTATTATCGAATGTGGGGTAAACATTTAAGTTGTACAAAACTACAGTGTCATATCGCCAAATTAAGAAACCGTAATCCA
>DATGXB010000231.1:0-2645 GCA_035299225.1 Nostocaceae cyanobacterium
TCATCAACTGTTCTAGTTGGTATTCCTCTAGTCTCTGAACCTTCTTACCATCCCTGGTAAGCTTGGCTGCTGATTGGCATAGGTAATTAACCCTTAGCTTTCCAGCAATTCACCCTATTTTTTCTTCCCTATCACTAGGGAGAAGCCCAGTTATCTAGGCGATGCAATACACCGGTAGTTCCCATCGCTAAATGTGGGGACGTTCCTACTACGCAATCCTTCAACAATGCTAAGCAGGTCTGTAGTAACGTCAAACTTAGGAGGCTCAGTTAATCCTGTGTAAGCACCACCATCTGCTACACCATCTGGGTTGTAGGTGTTGGTAGATTTCAGCGCTTCATAAATGTAAACTTTATCTCGCCAGCGTCGATAGTCATCAAGCAGAGTAATGCTCTGATGTAACTTGTTTGTTCATTAATGCTATAATGATTACAACAAGCTGATTGCTGTTTATGCAATCCTCACTATTTCTAGTGGGTTCGGACTATATCTTTTACCTAAGAACAAGATGTTTACTAAGGAAGAACTTGAAGGCTTGACTAACAAGTATTCGGATTTAGATATTGCCAAGCAGTACAATGTTAGTCGCTCAAAAATTCAATCGCTTAGAAGTAAGTTAGGTGTTCAGTCTTACTTGTCTAAACTTGAAAACAGAATAAATGCTGATGAGCTAGAAGCATTAGCTAGTCAGTATGACGATAAAGAGATAGCTAATAAACTTGAACTCACCCCATCTATTGTTAAGAAAGCAAGACTAAAGTTTGGAATTGCTCCATTTAAAACCAGAGTCAGAGTAAACAAAACTCAAAATACTAAGCAAGAGTTAGATAAGTTGACCAATGAATTTACCAACATTGAAATTGCTGCTATGTGGGGAAAGTCCAGAGAGTACATTGCTGGACTTTGTACCAAGCTTGGTGTAAAAACATTTACAGAAAAAACTGGGAATGTAAAGACTGCAAGCGGTGAAATTATCCCCAAAAAATCACAGGTTTCTAATGTTCATAAAATTCCTTCTGACGCACGCAGAGGAAAGAGTCAACCTAAAATCAGGAAACATTTTTTTAATGAACGTTACTTTAGCTGCATTGATTCGGAAGACAAAGCGTACTTTCTTGGTTTACTTATCTCAGATGGATGTGTTTATAACACAACTGTTAGTTTGTCGTTGACAGATACACATCCTATCCAGGAATTTCTAAAGTACACTAACGCAGATTTAAACCTGTTTGATATTAGACCTAGCCATAATAATGGAAAAACACAATATCGTGTTCGGTTTAACTCTGTCCAAATGGCTCAAGACCTTTTGTTGTTAGGCGTTACCCCCCGCAAATCTCACTCTGTTGTTTATCCTCAAGTCCGCGAAGACCTGGAACGTCATTTAATCAGAGGATTGTGGGACGGTGATGGTCATGTCTCAAAAATCTCAAGCTTATCTGGTTGGTAGCAAGCAATGTATGACTGGAGTTAAAAATGCTTTTAATCAACGTGGGTTAATTACAGCAAATAAAATTACACCCAATCGCGGATGCTTTAGGCTACGTCTTCTTAAGTCACGTCCTGATTCTTTGCTTTGGATTTACTCAAACTGCACAGTTTACTTACCTCGTAAACATGATGTTGTTCATCAATTTTGGTCTTAGGTAAGTCGGCACTCGTGGGGCATTCATCAACTGTTCTAGTTGGTATTGCCCTAGTCTCTGAACCTTCTACTCATCCCTGAGTAGCTTGGCTGCTGATTACCATACCTTTCGGGTTAGGCTTCCAGCAATTCACCGACTGTACATTAACTGATTGCTCAGTTAAGCGGCAGCTTGTAATCTACCGATACTCTGGTGAAACTGGTTAAGTCTTCCTTGCCAAAGTAAACGCTGACCGAATAAAGCTTTTTGTAAAGGAATCTTAAAACACGCTGGATCGTTTGGGTTGCTGAGAGAACCTGGCCCAGTATACTCCTTGAGTTCTACCAGTACCGTAGACTTATTAATGTCCCTGGTATTTGCAGTACCCAATATCTGAGTCATGTTCCGTTCGCGTGATTCCTTCGTTCCCGGATCTCCCCAGAAATCGTACCTCAGTGCTGTTACCCCATTGGCTTTTTATCCAATGGTTCTAACAGTTATGTATTCCTGTTAGCTCGGCATATATCATCATGTGCGATCGCTTAAATCAATTGCACAATGTTGGGCGCTCGTGGAGAGGTTATTGGGTAAGCTCCTCACTCTCTATGCTCTGAACCTTCTAAACTACTTCAATGCTTTTTGTTTAGCTTGGCTGCTGATTACCATTGCCTATTTCACAACCGTCAAAGGTTTCCAGCAATTCACCCAATTTAAACTGGACTAGGTAATTAATCCAGTTGCACAGTATCGCCTGGCTGTTTGGAGAAATCATGGATTACTGTGGGTTCCATCGCCATCTCGGTTATGTATGCCGGATGTGGGCGGTAAAGCTCTGCGCCTAACACAGTGGGAAATGCGCTATCAATCCATACCATAAATTAAATAACTCCTTACTGTATTTAGTAGGGTATAGTTGGGATGTGGATTGATGAATTTAATTTACTTTACTTGTGAATGACTTATAAGCTCAGACTACGAAGCGGTAATGTCTGAGCTTTTTATTATCAGAACAAACAACAT
>DATGXB010000232.1:0-13807 GCA_035299225.1 Nostocaceae cyanobacterium
AGCGATTAGTTCCCACTGTTCCCACGTCAGATTACTAGGGTATACTTTAGTCATTGGCTCACAAGTTGTTTTTTCTACAATTTCAGTTTAATCCTTGTGAGCTTTCCTACAACACCCCCCACTTTTAAAACATCCTCTAAACTAGAAGGTTCAAAAAAACGGCTGTTTTTACCTTTTCCATCTTGTAAACCTGGGACACCATCACCAAAAACTGTTTGACATTCTCCGGTATGGGGGTTGACTAATTTAATTTTGTGGTTGTAAGTGTCTGCTACCCAAAGATGATTTTGATGATATTCTATTCCTAAACAATGCTGTAATTTTACAACATCACCTTTTCCGTCATTATCACCAAAACCGAATAAGAAACCACCACCGCAAACTGTCCAAACTTTTCCTTCTGGTTTAATTTCTACCCCACGAATAGAACTTATTTCACTATCCGCAATAAATAATTCTTGATAATTTGTAGTTAAACCGCTAGGTTGAGCAAAAGCGCATTCTTGTAAATTACCATCAATACAACCTTCTACACCAATTCCTGCATAAGTTTGTATTATATCTGTTTTTAAATCCATTTGCCAGATTTGATGACTTCCGGCCATGGTGATAAATAAATTATTCCCAATTTTGACTACATCCCAAGGAGAATTTAAGTTTGTTTCCTGTGCTTTCCCACCATGAGGGGAGAGGAAATAACTTTGTTTACCAGTTCCCGCAATGGTTTCTACTGTTTGTTGAAGTAAGTTGATTTTTCGCAAAACATGATTTTCTGTGTCCGCAACATACAAAATTTTGTTTTCAGGATCATAAGTCATTCCTTGGGGTGCGGAAAATTCTGCGGTGTGAAAGTCTCCATCTTTTAAACTTGGTTTTCCGCTTCCTATTGTGTGTATAACTTCCCCGTCAAAGGTAGTTAAAATTAAGCGATGATGTCCGGTGTCAGCGATGAATAAACCTGCGGAGGTTGCGAGGACTTTACCGGGAAAAGCTAAAGGTGTTAATGGTTGATGTTGTTTTTCTAAGGTGAAGTTGATTTTTTGCGGTTTGATTATATTTTGGTGGGTGAGTTGATCAATTATTTGTTCTAAAGTTTTTAAATGTCTTTCTCCAGATAAGGAAGTGACTATATAACCTTTGATATCAATTACAATTAGAGTCGGCCAAGCGCGAATTGTATAATCTTGCCAAACTCGAAAATTTTTGTCAATTAATACTGGATGTTCTATGTGATGACGTAAAATTGCTTTACGGATATTTTCTGTTTGTTTTTCATTGTCAAATTTAGCGGAATGGATACCAATAATTGTTAATATCTCTGGATATTTTTGCTCTAAATATTTTAAATCTGGCAGAATATGTAAACAGTTGATGCAACCATAAGTCCAAAAATCTAAAATGATAATTCTCCCTTGGAGTGATTTTAAAGATAATGGTTTGTTTGTGTTTAACCAAGGGTAATTTTGTGGTAGTTCCGGTGCACGGATGCGAATCATAATAAATGGAAAAAAGGGAAATTTAGTTTTAATTACAGTAAATTTCGAGTAAATGAATTACAAATGCTAATAATAAAACCTAATGATAAAATAGTTTTAACTCTGTTCCCTGTTCCCTGTTCCCTGTTCCCTACTACATAGAGAGAATTAAAAACTTTGAAAGGTCTAAATAAATTAACTAATCAAAATTTAGCGGTTTGGGTAGAAACAGCTAGAACCCAAGCGGAAAAGGGAAAAGTTATGGAACGGATACCGCTTTTAGCAAACGTTAAACCTGATTTATTGGGGGTTTATGTTTGCTGTGAGTCGGGAAATAATTATAATGCTGGGGATAATTTGAATGTATTTCCTTTGATGAGTGTAATTAAACCTTTTTCGCTACTTTATTTGTTAGAAGTTTTAGGTAAAGAAAGAGTTTTTCAGTGGGTGGGGAAAAGACCTTCAAAAGCAGCTTTTAATTCTTTAGAAGAGTTGGTTAATGATCATGGATACCCACGCAACCCGATGATTAATAGTGGTGCTATTACTTTAGCTGATAAGTTGCCAGGAGATGATGCAAGTGAACGCAGTTTATTATTTTGTCAGTGGTTGAATAATTTGGCAGGTTGTCAGTTATACATTGATGTTAAAATGCTGGCTTCTGTTCGTGCTTCTCGTTCTCTCGCTAATATAGCGATCGCTCATTATCTTAACACTCACCAACGTCTGAACAATCTTGATTTTGCTCTTGACACTTATGAACAAATATGCTGTATTTCTGGACGGGTGGAAGATTTAGCACTTTTGGGGAAAATTCTAGCCTGTAAAAACCCTGGGGTAAGTTGTCAACATCGGCAAATCGTGAATGAAATCATGTTGACCTGTGGGTTATATGAGGCTTCTAGCGAGATAGCAGCGAAAATTGGTTTACCGATGAAGTCAGGAATAGGGGGAGGACTGATAGCAATTGTACCGGATCAAGGTGCGATCGCTATTTACAGTCCTGCTTTAGATATTGTAGGTAATCCCGTTGCGGGTTTAGCTTTAATCGAAATTTTAACTAAACAATTGCAATTAGGAGTTTTTGGTTAATTTTCCTGGTTATTGGTCTACCAGTGTCGGTTTTGTTTGATTTTCTTCTTGTTTGGCTAACTCTGGTGAAAATGGTACTACTTCTAGTTGTTTTTCCGGTTCACTCAAGTCTTTTGGGTTTGATGTAGTTTCTGGTGTAACTTCTGGTGTAGGTTGTGCTTCAGGAATTGGTGTAATTTCTGGTGTAGGTTGTGCTTCAGGAATTGGTGTAATTTCTGGTGTTGGGGATGTTGTTGGAATTGGTGTTATTTCTGGTGTTGGGGATGTTGTTGGAATTGGTGCTTGTGGAACTTCAACTTTTGGTAATTCTTCCTCTAACTGGGGTGGTGTGGGTTTCGCTTCAATGGGGGGAGTTTCTAACGGTGTAGGTTCAACTACGGGAATTTTAGCTGTATAAGTCGGCTCTACAATACCCCGCACCTCATCCGCAGTTAGTTCACCCCGAATAATTCTGGATAAAGTATCTTTACCATTTGGTTCGTAGGTAATTAATCTAGCTGTGGTATTAAAAGCATTTTTTACCGGGTTTCCCTGATTATCTAAAAATTCCAGTTTTACCCAGTTTTTACCAGGTTTGAATCCCTTGAGATAAACTGATTGCCAACGGTCAAAAATATAACTTTCGCCATTAATAGTACAGCGAATACGCCAATTACTAACAGGGTCTTCTGGATTATCCTCAGCAACAGCGTGTAAAGGCGCATTAGTTAAGTAATAATCCAATAAAATCGGTTCAGCCCCATATTTATCTTTAGGACGGCTATAAGTGAGTAGAGGTAAATTAGGATCTGGATTGTTATCGTTAGTTTTTGTAAAAACGTGAAATGTCGCTTGAGCATAAGCACCTGCGTTTTTAAAGCTTTCATGCCAAGGACGAGAAGCAAATACCCGTAAAGTGTGCGTACCTGCGGACAACCCCGAAAATACCAAAGGTTGACTCAGGTCATAAACAGCCATGTAAGGTTCGTTATCTAAAATTACGTGTAGATGTGGACCCAGTTGCCATTCAGAATTCTTAAATATGGGTAAGTCCTGAACTTGGAAGCGGACTGCAACAGTGTCAGCTTGTAAAACTTCATCTGCTTGGGGAGAGAGAATTTTCACCTGCGGCTGATAATTTTCCAACACTAACCGCAGTTCTTGAATTACTGCTGGGGGTGCTGTTTCGGAAAATGTGCCAGAAATTTCTGTGACTGGGGGTAACTGGTCTAATTTGCTAACTGGTACATCCTGGCTTTTTGCTTGACCATTACAACTGCTTAAACCTAAGACTAGCACTAATACCATTAGCCACTTGATAAGTAGGAATCCCTTGGATGAGTGTTTATCTAAATCTATTTTTTGCTTAAAGTTCATGCTGTCAACTCTGTAATGATATTTAACAATTGAAAAAACATTCTGGCTGCAACTGCAACTGACATACCATAGGTTGAATGTTGTTACCATAAATTTTCTCTGATGTCTATTATAGTTAAATAATCAGTAATTTTTTTTACGACCGATAAATTTTAACCGCAAAATCGAATATCACAAAAAAGCTCAAATGCTTGTACAGCAAGAAAGAACATACATTTTTACCCCTGTCTCATCTCCGTACAAAGTTTGTTCATTTACCACAACATCACCAGATTGTGTTTGCGCTGGGGAGAGAAATATCTATAAGTTTTGCGAATTGTGATTCTTTGTAAATTAAATGAAAAAAGTATTGACTTTTTGCCAATCACCTTAAAAGTACAACTGAAATCAGATCACAAAACTAAGGAATTTGAATTATTGTTAAAATGTCTCCAACAATGTACAAGTACAGACTTTATAATTCAACAGAAACAACTTCCACACAGCCCCTTTATCCCTGCCCAAAATACTGGTAGCAGTGATTGAGTTCACTGATGTGGTAAACCTGATTCCTCATTCCTGAACAACCGAGGAGGTCGAATGGTAGCAAGTCCTCCGGAGCGAGAGGAAAAAAAGGCCAGAGTGATTGTTGATAAAGACCCTGTTCCCACCTCCTTCGAGAAATGGGCTCAACCAGGTCACTTCGACAGATCCCTCGCCAAAGGTCCAAAAACCACAACCTGGATTTGGAACTTACACGCCCTCGCCCACGATTTTGACACTCATACAAGCGATTTAGAAGATATTTCCCGCAAAATCTTCTCAGCGCACTTTGGTCACTTAGCAGTAGTGACAATATGGTTAAGCGGGATGCTATTTCATGGCGCGAAATTCTCCAACTATGAAGCTTGGTTGAGCGATCCCCTCAACATTAAGCCCAGCGCCCAAGTAGTTTGGCCAATTGTGGGACAAGACATTTTAAACGGTGATGTTGGTGGAGGCTTCCACGGTATTCAAATCACCTCTGGCTTGTTCCAAGTTTGGCGCGGTTGGGGGATTACCAACTCCTTCCAGTTATATGTAACTGCGATCGGCGGTTTAGTTTTAGCAGGTTTATTCCTGTTCGCTGGTTGGTTCCATTACCACAAACGCGCTCCTAAGCTGGAATGGTTCCAAAACGTGGAATCCATGCTCAACCACCACTTAGCAGTATTGCTAGGTTGCGGTTCCTTGGGCTGGACTGGTCACTTAATCCACGTTTCTGCACCAGTAAACAAACTGTTAGATGCAGGTGTAGCAGTCAAGGATATCCCCTTGCCGCATGAGTTCATTTTGAATAAGGATCTGCTGACAGAGCTATATCCTAGCTTTGCTCAAGGCTTAACACCCTTCTTCACATTGAACTGGGGACAATATGCTGACATCTTGACCTTCAAAGGCGGTTTAAACCCTGTAACTGGCGGCTTATGGTTGACTGATATTTCTCATCACCATTTAGCGATCGCCGTTCTGTTTATCATCGCTGGTCATATGTACCGTACCAACTGGGGTATCGGTCACAGCATCAAAGAAATTTTAGAAAATCACAAAGGCCCCTTCACTGGTGAAGGCCACAAGGGTCTTTATGAAAACTTAACCACCTCTTGGCACGCTCAACTGGCTACAAACCTAGCCTTCTTGGGTTCCTTGACAATTATCATCGCGCATCATATGTACGCGATGCCTCCCTATCCTTATTTGGCAACTGACTATGCAACTCAGTTGTGTATTTTCACTCACCATATTTGGATTGGCGGTTTCTTAATTGTGGGTGGTGCTGCTCACGCAGCCATCTTCATGGTGCGTGACTACGATCCCGTTGTGAACCAAAACAACGTATTGGATCGGGTGATTCGTCACCGTGATGCAATCATCTCTCACCTCAACTGGGTTTGTATTTTCCTCGGCTTCCACAGCTTCGGACTCTACATTCACAATGACACCATGAGAGCCTTGGGTCGCCCCCAAGATATGTTCTCTGACACTGCAATTCAATTGCAACCCGTGTTTGCTCAGTGGGTACAAAACCTGCACACACTGGCTCCCGGTTCCACAGCACCCAACGCCTTAGAACCAGTCAGCTATGTTTTCGGTGGTGGTCTGTTAGCTGTAGGTGGCAAAGTTGCTGCTGCTGCCATTCCTTTAGGCACAGCCGACTTCATGATTCACCACATCCACGCCTTCACCATCCACGTAACAGTGCTGATTCTGCTCAAAGGTGTGCTGTTTGCTCGTAGTTCTCGCTTGATTCCAGACAAAGCTAACTTGGGCTTCCGCTTCCCTTGCGACGGTCCTGGTCGTGGTGGTACTTGTCAAGTATCCGGTTGGGATCACGTATTCTTGGGCTTGTTCTGGATGTACAACTCCTTATCAATTGTAATTTTCCACTTCAGCTGGAAAATGCAGTCTGACGTATGGGGTACAGTAGATGATGGCGTGGTGACACACATCACAGGTGATAACTTTGCCCAAGGTGCTATCACCATCAACGGTTGGTTACGCGACTTCTTGTGGGCACAAGCTACACAGGTAATCAACTCCTATGGCAGTGAACTTTCTGCCTATGGTTTACTCTTCTTAGGCGCTCACTTCGTTTGGGCATTCAGCTTAATGTTCTTGTTCAGTGGTCGTGGCTACTGGCAAGAATTAATTGAGTCCATCGTTTGGGCGCACAATAAACTGAAAGTAGCACCAGCAATTCAGCCCCGTGCTTTGAGCATTATCCAAGGTCGGGCGGTAGGTGTAGCTCACTACCTGCTGGGAGGAATTGTCACAACCTGGGCATTCTTCCACGCACACATCCTATCTGTAGGGTAGTAAGTCAGTAGTTAAAACTTGGGATTTGGGTTTACTCCCAGATCCCACCCAGCAAAACTTCACTGCTGATCACTGATGGCTAAAGGTCAGAGGAATTATCAAACCTATGGCAACAAAATTTCCAAAATTTAGCCAGGATCTCGCACAGGACCCGACTACACGTCGGATATGGTATGCGATCGCCACAGGCAACGACTTTGAAAGCCATGACGGCATGACAGAAGAAAATCTTTACCAAAAGATTTTCGCTACACACTTCGGTCACTTGGCAATCATTTTCCTGTGGGCTTCCAGCCTCCTGTTCCATGTAGCCTGGCAAGGTAACTTTGAACAGTGGATCAAAGATCCTCTCAACGTCCGTCCCATTGCTCATGCGATTTGGGACCCTCACTTTGGCGAAAGTGCGATCGAAGCTTTCACCCAAGCTGGCGCTAGTAATCCTGTCAACATTGCTTACTCTGGTGTTTACCACTGGTGGTACACCATCGGGATGCGGACAAACCAAGAACTGTACACCGGCTCTGTAGGTTTACTCCTATTATCTGCTGTGTTACTGTTTGCTGGTTGGTTACACTTACAACCCAAGTTCCGTCCTAGCCTTTCCTGGTTCAAGAGTGCTGAACCCCGTTTGAATCACCACTTGGCTGGTTTATTCGGTGTAAGCTCCTTAGCTTGGGCTGGTCACTTGATCCACGTTGCGATTCCTGAATCTCGTGGTATTCATGTCGGCTGGGATAACTTCTTAACCGTAGCTCCCCACCCCGCAGGTTTAACACCTTTCTTCACAGGTAACTGGGCTGTTTACGCTCAAAATCCTGATACTGCCGGTCACATCTTCAGTACATCCCAAGGTGCTGGTACAGCGATTCTGACCTTCTTAGGTGGTTTCCATCCTCAGACAGAATCCTTGTGGTTGACTGACATGGCTCATCACCACTTAGCGATCGCTGTTCTGTTCATCGTTGCCGGTCACATGTACCGCACTAACTTCGGAATTGGTCACAGCATCAAAGAAATGCTTAACTCCAAATCCGGTTTAGTTCCCGGCAGCAAGAGCGAAGGTCAATTCAACCTGCCCCACCAAGGCTTATACGACACCATTAACAACTCCCTGCACTTCCAGCTATCTTTAGCTTTGGCAGCGTTGGGAACAGTTACCTCCTTGGTAGCTCAACACATGTACTCTCTGCCTCCTTATGCTTTCATCGCTAAGGACTACACCACACAGGCAGCACTGTACACCCACCACCAGTATATCGCTGGCTTCTTGATGGTTGGTGCGTTCGCCCACGCCGCCATCTTCTGGGTACGTGACTACGACCCCGAACAAAACAAGGGCAACGTATTAGACCGAGTTCTGAAGCACAAAGAAGCGATTATCTCTCACTTAAGCTGGGTATCCCTATTCTTAGGCTTCCACACTTTAGGTTTATACGTTCACAACGACGTAGTAGTGGCTTTCGGTACTCCTGAAAAGCAAATCTTAATTGAGCCAGTATTCGCTCAATTCATCCAAGCTGCTCACGGTAAAGTATTGTACGGTTTAGACACCCTACTCTCTAACCCTGACAGCATTGCTTACACCGCATACCCCAACTACGGCAACGTTTGGTTATCTGGTTGGTTAAGTGCCATTAACTCTGGTACTAACTCCCTGTTCTTAACCATCGGCCCTGGCGACTTCCTCGTACACCACGCTTTCGCTCTGGCTATCCACACCACCACCTTGGTACTCGTTAAGGGTGCTTTAGATGCTCGTGGTTCTAAATTAATGCCCGACAAGAAAGACTTCGGTTATGCCTTCCCTTGCGATGGCCCCGGTCGTGGCGGTACTTGCGACATCTCCGCTTGGGACTCCTTCTACTTAGCCATGTTCTGGATGTTAAACACCATCGGCTGGGTAACATTCTACTGGCACTGGAAGCATCTGGGCATTTGGCAAGGTAACGTTGCACAGTTCAACGAAAACTCTACCTACTTAATGGGCTGGTTCCGTGATTACCTCTGGGCTAACTCCGCTCAGTTAATCAACGGTTACAACCCCTACGGCATGAACAACCTGTCTGTTTGGGCTTGGATGTTCCTCTTCGGACACCTAGTTTGGGCCACCGGTTTCATGTTCCTCATCTCCTGGAGAGGTTACTGGCAAGAGTTAATTGAAACCTTGGTTTGGGCTCACGAGCGTACACCTCTAGCTAACCTAGTTCGCTGGAAAGATAAGCCCGTTGCTCTCTCCATCGTTCAAGCTCGTTTGGTTGGTCTAGCTCACTTCACCGTCGGCTACATCGTCACCTACGCAGCCTTCCTCATTGCCTCTACTTCTAGTAAGTTCGGTTAATTCTAACTGCTAGTTTTAGGTAAATAATCCAAAATCCCCTGCCACAAGGTGGGGGATTTTAATTTGCCATAGTTTTGATAGAATTATAGTGAAACACTAAAATCACAGTCTTTTTAAAATACTATATAAGTTTTAAGTAAAGCATTTACTATTTCTAAAGTTGTGCAGTCATTATTAAGTATTGAGTTGTTGTAGTGCTATAGGAGCAACATGGAAGAACTACAAATTCCAGATCAATATAGACCTGGTTTCAAACAGCTTGTTAGTCTTGATACAAGAACGGTAGAAAAAATTATTGATGCGCTTAAACAAGCAAAACCATCAAGTATTGATAATTTGGTTTCAGTAGTATCTTCACAGGTTGATAATTTGACTGTAGAAGAAATAAAAGATGTGATAGAAACTGTTATATCTTTATACAATCTCCGCCAATACCTTCAACAAAATAATGACGTATCTACAGAGGAACTAATAGAAAAAATTAGTCAGGCTATTCAAGATGATGAAGAAATTCATATTACTGATGAACAAAAACAACAATTTGAACAGAAGTTAGCTTTATTTTTAGAATCTGATACTGCTCTTAATTTTACATCTAAAGTAGCTGAAGCACTACGTGACCATGAACGTATATTTACAAGCTCTAGTATTCATACTGATATGCGTCCTGTCTTTGAGTCAAATTTAGAAACTGAGCTATCTGGTGTAGTCATATTGCATATGCTAAAAATTGAATATGCTGATCTCGATGGTAAACATGAATTTTTCTTAGCATTGAATTCATTAAATTTAGAACAATTACGCGAACAAATAGATATAGCAAGTAGACGAACAAAATCTATTGAATCAATGCTCAATAAAGCTAGTATTTCCTACTTAAATAATTTAGATTTAGAATAAGGAGTAAAAAAATGGCAGTCGCAGAAAAAATTAATCCCTGGGTTACTCAAAATTACCAGAATTTAAAAAACTCTCAACCTGAATATTTCCAAAAAAAACGCTCTGATGAAATAAATAAGTATATACTATATAGACGAATAGAGCCTTTTAGATATCCTTCTTTTTCAATACAGTCAAAGATAGAAGCTACTTTTGCAGCACTTGCTAATCAATGGCTTGCCGAAACTCGTGGCTTATCATCAACTAATCAAATGTGTATGCACCCAGCCTATCAGCAAATAATCGGCATGGGTGAAGCAGTCATACCTTTACTACTTAGAGAACTTGAGAAAAAATCTGGACAATGGTTTTGGGCATTAAAATCTATTACTAGAGAAGATCCTGTACCTCCAGAACATAGAGGAAAAACCAAGGATATGATTAAAATTTGGTTGGAGTGGGGTAGACAAAGGGGCTATAAGTGGTAGGTAATAATGATTGGGTAAGAAAAGTTAAAGGATGGATTGAACGTGATTATCCTAATCTAGTAATTCATGGATACAAGCTGACAAGTCAAGATACAATTGACTACAATTGTATTGCTTGGGCAGCAGAAGATAATGAAACATGGTGGTGGCCAGACGCACAAAATCAAAACTACTGGCCACCAGATGTCCCTAGAGAAGAAACTCTTGATGCTTTTCAAAAAGCCTTTCAAACTCTTGGCTATGAAGTTTGTGAAGATGATACTTTAGAAACAGGATTTCAGAAAATAGCAATATACGTTAATTCTAGCAAAACACCAACCCACATCGCCAGACAATTACCTGATGGTAAATGGACAAGTAAACTAGGTCAAGATGAAGATATAGAACATAATAATTTACAAGGTTTAACTGGTAATCCTGGTTATGGTGAGATAGCCTGTATTATGAAAAGAGCAATTGAAGTGTAGAAAATCTTAATTGCTAATCTAATTTTTAAGTTAATTATAAAAGTCCTCCTAACGAAATCGAAATTAGGAGCTGTTTGTTAAAATTGTATAGCGTTCAAAGTGACTTACTACGACAAGCCAAAAGAGAAAAAAATTCTTTATCAGAAGCAGAATTACCTTGTTTATGGATTTTAACCCCAACTTGTTCCGAAAGAATTCTGGACGGGTTTGGAGCAAAAGCAAAAGACGGATGGGAAAAAGGAGTTTATTTTCTCCCTAAATATCAAAAAACTGCCATTGTTGCCATTAACCAATTACCCATCACAAAGGATACACTATGGTTAAGGGTATTAGGAAAAGGAAAAACCCAAACCCAAGCTATCAGGGAAGTAATTCAACTTTCACAAGAGGATAACAAGTGGGATAGACTAGTAGAGATGTTCGCATCTTGGCGTAAAAACTTAGAATTAAATAGTAATGTCAACGATGAAGAGGTAAGGGAGTTAATCATGAGTTTATCACCTGCGTATCTCAAACAACGGGAAGAATGGAAACAAGAAGGAATAGAAGAAGGAAGACAGGAAGGAAGACAGGAAGGAAGACAGGAAGGAATACTAGATGGACAGCGTTTGATGGTAGAGAGTTTGTTAGCAGTGCGTTTTAGTAATTTAGATGAGGAATTATCTGCTATTATCACTCCAATCATGCAACTTTCTTTAACAGAAAGAACACAGTTATTACTGAATTTATCTAATCTTTCCCGTGAAGAATTATTAGCTAGGTTTAAAGTTGATTAAGTTTATCAAAAAAAAGAGGCGTTTTAAATAACGTCTCTTTAACTAATGCTGAAATCTTCTAGTCAAAGAGTTTTAATCAACTAAATTATTTTAGTAAACTAATTTACACAAAAATTTCTCATGTCTTCCCTAAAAATACGTTAGTTAGACGAAGATAATTTTACACCTCGCCAAACCTCTCACCGCAACGATAAAGGCTTAAAAGCTAAATTATATCATGCTAATAATGGTTTATGAATATCCCTGTTGCCTCTACTGCTGCTAAGTTTGTTTAATGTTGACTACTGGTTTTAGGTAAGTAATCAAAAATCCCCGGCCGCAAAGTGAGGGATTTGTTGTTTTAAATATTAAGGGGTTACAATATTTTATAGTAAAAGTGATTCACAAATAGGGTATATTTGATACTATTAAACAAGACTATAAATTTGTTGTTCTGTATATTAACATCAAACATAATCAGTATGAGTATCAGTAGACAACTTACACAAGTTAACATTTTCAAACGAAAAAAAGAAGGAGAATGGGACACAGGTCTTTTTGTTGGCCGTCCCTTTCGTCTAAGTTATAGCAAAGCAGAAATACTTGTAGCTGATGCTTGGAAACAAAGAGCAAATGGTATTCCACAAGGATGTTTCCTGTTAGCTTACTATGACAACGAACTTGATGATCAAGCAAATATCGAAGCCATTCTACTCCGAGTTATACAGCCTACAAAACTACCTACAGATCAGGAAGTTATCAGTAGTATGGTAGAATACTATAAAGATAATATCCGTACAGGTACTAATCAACAATCACAGTTGGACACATTTACTCGCTATGAATTTTCCTTCAGTGGACTAGAATGCTCTGTGCTTGGTTCTTTTTATCTTGACAACACAACAGGTAAAACTCGTTTTGGTGCAGATTTAGAAAATTTTTACAGCGCACATAATTATTCTGTTATTAAACCATCTCCAGATATTTTAAAGACTATTGTCAATTACCGGGAAAATGGTACTCCAGGAGGAATGGGGGACATTAAAATTGGGAAAGTTCGCTACAGCTCCAGCCGCCGCTTCCAACAAAACGAACCCGATGTACCCGTGTATGTCCAAGCCCCTGACTTTGCTGGAAAAAGAACCGCGTTATTTGGTATGACCAGAACAGGTAAATCAAACACGGTTAAAAAGATAATTCAAGCTTGCGTTGAAATGAGTAATAATGCACCATTTCAGTTAGATAAAAACCCAGAAAATCCTGATGAAATTTTGAAGCCATTTACAGAAGGTAATAACCCAAAATATCCAATTGGACAAATTATTTTTGATATAAATGGTGAATATGCTAATCCAAACTTACAAGATCAGGGAACAGCGATATTTGATTTGTATCAAAACCAAACCGTTAGATACTCCACTATTCCTAAAGAAGGTTTTAAACAATTAAAAGTTAACTTTTATTATGAGGCTCAAACAGGATTTGATCTGATTAAATCTTATCCACAGATTGCTGAGGATCAAGCTAGGTTTGTCAACAGTTTTAAAGCTGTGAGATTAAATCCACCAGAGAACTATGAAGAGGATAAATTTAGTTCTGCTGCTAAAAGGTATGAACGTCATATAGCAGTTTACTTTTGTTGCCTGTACCGCGCTGACTTTCAGCCTCCACAAAATTTCCGAATTCGCTTCACCGCAAATAAGGAAATTCGATCTGCTGTAAATGAGGTGCTTGGATATGAAATAGAGCCTCAAGGAAATAATAAAAGAACTGGAATGCTAGACCTTTCACTAGAGCAAGCATCTATTTGGTGGGAGAACTTGTGGAAAGTCTACACGCCTAATTTAGGTATGCCTCAGAAAAAAATCTCACAAGAAGATATAAACTCTGGTGGAGATGAAGAACTTAAAGAATGGGCAGATGATGATTTAAAAGCTCTACTGGCAATGTTGACTGGTCAAACCAAGACAGCAAAACAAGTACAGGGTTAGCGCATCTCAAATCCTATTGACAAAAGGATTACAGCAGAGGGGAAGAATTTGGAACAGATGCGGCTAAAACAGAAAGCATATACTGATCATTCATTGCTGCACGCCTGGATTTTTGTCTAATACTGCGACGA
>DATGXB010000233.1:0-2699 GCA_035299225.1 Nostocaceae cyanobacterium
CCCCCCTGCCTCTTCCCCCCTGCTCCCCTGCCTCTTCCCTCCTGCCTCCTGCCTTCTCCTAACTCACTGCAACTGCCTTCAATGCTGCCTGTACACGCTGATTACGGATTTCTCCCGCGTGGGTGATACAAGCTGCATCAATAATGTCGTCAGCAAAGTTAATCTGTAGGGTTTTGTCTTTGCTAATCAACAGTTGCAGTAAGGATGTGAGGTTTTTGGCGTACAACTGGCTGGCGTGTACTGGCATGGATGAGGGGAGATTAATGGGACCAATGATAGTTACGCCATTCCAAACAATATCTTTACCGGGATCAGTACAGGCACAGTTTCCCCCTTGTTCGGCGGCTAAGTCTACAATTACTGAACCGGGTTTCATTTGTGCCACCATTTCTTGAGTTACTAATAATGGGGCTTTTTTTCCTGGTACTTGGGCGGTGGTAATGACTACATCAGCACTTTTGACGTGGGCTGTAACTACTTCTTGGGTACGCTGTTTACTGGTTTCGGAAATTTCTTTGGCATAACCACCTTTATCGGCGGTTTCTTCTTCTAATTTGACTTCTACGAATTTTGCCCCTAAGCTTTGCACTTCTTCTTTTACCGCAGGACGAATATCAAAGGCTTCTACCACTGCACCTAAACGTCGGGCTGTGGCGATCGCTTGCAATCCTGCTACCCCTGCTCCCATAATAAACACTTTCGCTGGTGCTATGGTTCCGGCGGCTGTAGTCAACATCGGAAAATATTTCGGTAATGCCGCAGCTGCAATTAATACGGCTTTATAACCTGCCAGAGAAGCTTGGGAAGATAAAGCATCCATACTTTGTGCCCTAGTAGTACGGGGAATTAATTCCATACTTAAAGCCGTAATTTGTTTATGGGCTAATTGCTGGGCTATGGCTGGATTACCCAAGGGATTGAGAAAGCTAACTAAGACAGATCCCGATTTCAGTAAATCAATTTCTGAACGTCCATCTTCTCTGGTTTGGGGAGGACTAACTTTAAGTAATACGTCAGTTTCTCCCCATAATTTCCCAGAATCGTGAATAATCTTCGCCCCTGCATTTTCATAGTCCCTATCACTGAAAAATGCTTTTTCTCCTGCCCCCGCTTCCACCCAAATTTCTAAACCTTGTTTAACTAATCGGGCTACAGTATCAGGAATTAAAGCCACTCGACGTTCACAAACTTCGATCTCTTTTGCAACTGCTATTTTCATGCCAACTCCTTTTATCTCAATACTAAAAATCTCTCTAACTAACCACCTACGAAAGCAATCTGGGGGCTGAGGAGCATTTCACAGTAAGCATTCTCACAAGGTGGAGAAGCTAAATCAGGGGACAATAATTAATGAATCATACCCCCGTACTTTCTGCTCTTTTCCTTTTTCTTTATAGCCGAAATTGAATCCACTACTACTTTTTACAGATGTCTATATTACAGTTAGTTCTAACCTGGGTAATATATTGCTCATCCTATTGCGATCCCCAGAATTTGTATATAGGTCTTCACATTATTTTTGGAATTAGAAAATTTCGCTTTTACTTTTTAAATTGGTTAATATCCGTTAATTTTGGAAGTTTAGTGCTTTCATCAAGGAACTGTAATCATTTTTATGGTCGTTACTATTGATTTTTTTCAATTTATCGTAGTTTATGGGGCGATCGCTCGGAGTTAAGTTCAATTTTTATAAAGAAATTTTTATTCTCTTACACACTTAGACATATTCAGCAACAGAAACACGTCAGCAAATCTACTTTTTTCTCATTTTTCTATTGCCAATATTCCACCAAAGCAAGATACCATCAAGGTTAGACTATAAACTGAGATATATGTGGAAATATTACACAGTGCTTTTACTCAGCTTAACTTTTTCAGGAAATCGGCACTTTTGGCTACTCTTTCTCGTCCAAGTTCAGCAATAAAGTGTAAAGTTTAGTTACGAATACTAACGCTCAATCACCCAAAAGACAAAATAAGTATTTCCAAGAGGAGTTTAACTATGCGGCGTGTACTTTCTAGCCTAGCTGTCACAGGCTGTTTATTAACTGGTTTTTCATCTGCGGCTTGGGCGCAAAACAGCCTACCAGGATTTGTGCTATTTAGTGGTGTTAAAGCAGAAAATCAATTACCCTTCCGCTTAGATTTTGGTGGACAAGCTAATGCTTGGGATCGTTATATATTAAGGATTCCCCAGCAAAAAATGAAGTTAGCTGTAGCCCAGTTTTCCGTTACCTACCCTGATTATTATCAAGGCAGTTTTGACACCAAAGCCATAGAAGTGAGAATCAAAGGCAAGAAAGTACCCTTGTCCGAAGTGAAATGGAATAAAGAAGCCCGGATTATTGAAATTTTCCCAGAAACACCAGTACCCGCAGGTTCTAAAGTAGAATTAGTCTTATCCAACGTCAAAAACCCACCTTTTGGCGGAGTGTTTTACTTTAACTGCCAAGTCCTCTCCCCCGGTGATGTACCATTACTACGTTACGTAGGCAGTTGGATTTTAAGCATTAGTTAGGGAACAGGGAACAGGCAACAGGCAACAGGCAACAGGGAATAGGCAACAGGCAACAGGCAACAGGTAATTAGGAATTAATTCTTATTTTCCTCCCTGCCCCCCTGCCCCTCTGCACCCAATTCTTCCTGGCCTCTTGTTTAGCTCCTGTAAAGTGCTACAATAGCAGATTGTGACTTTTTAT
>DATGXB010000234.1:0-46722 GCA_035299225.1 Nostocaceae cyanobacterium
GGGCAGGGGGGCAGAGGGGCAGGGGGCAGGGGGGAAACAAGAATATAAGAATACTTTTCTTTTCCTATTGCCTATTGCCTATTGCCTATTGCCTGTTGCCTATTGCCTGTTCCCTGTTGCCTATTGCCTATTGCCTATTGCCTGTTCCCTGTTCCCTGTTCCCTGTTCCCTTCCAAATAAAAATTTAATTTTGCACAAATACTTAATTTATTTATGAACACACGTAAAAGAATTGGTATTCTAACCAGTGGTGGTGACTGTCCTGGCCTAAATTGTGTGATTCGTGCCGTTGTTAGTCATGCCACACTGACTTATGACTGGGAAGTAGTGGGTATTCCCTACGCAACCCAAGGTTTATTAGAACGGCAAACTATCCCCTTAAATCTGCATGGCTGGGATTTACGAGGCATAGATCCTTTATTAAATATGGGGGGAACGGTTCTTGGTACTATTAATAAAGGTGATACCTTAACCCATGCACCCGAACTGTTAGCTAGTTATGAAGCTTTAGGTTTAGATGCTTTAATTGCTATTGGTGGAGATGGTAGTTTAAGTATTTTGCACCAGTTAGCAAAATTAGGAAATTGGAATTTAGTTGCTATTCCCAAAACTATAGATAATGATGTAGCATTCACAGAACGGGCTGTAGGCTTTGACACCGCAGTAAATACTATTGTTGATGCTATTAATCGTCTCACATTTACTGCTGCTAGTCACGATCGCGTGATGATTGTGGAAGTCATGGGACGTACAGCCGGGCATTTGGCATTACAAGCCGGAATCGCTGGGGGTGCTGATGTGATTTTAATTCCTGAAATCCCCTACACAATTAAAGGATTATGTGCAAGTTTATCCCAGTTGCGCGATCGCTGGCGGCGGAAATTTGCCATTATCGTAGTAGCGGAAGGTGCTAGGGCTTGTTTAGAAGACACCGCAAGCACAAACACCACCCCTCAGTGTTCCCCCAAATGTGGACGGGGGCAATATATCGCCGAACAAATCGCCAACTGTAGCGGTAACTTAATTGATACTAGGGTTTCCGTTTTAGGACATATTCAGCGTGGTGGCATTCCCTCAGCCTTAGACAGACTCACAGCCACAGTATTTGGTAAAACCGCCGTTGACTTTATTGCCCAAAACAGATTTGGTCAAATGGTAGCTTGGCAAAACGGGCAAGCGATCGCTGTACCCATCGCTAATGCCGTCTCTCATAGTCCCTGCTTAGTAGATCCTGAAAGTGATTTGGTACAATGCGCTCGTTCTTTAGGGATCTATATAGGAGAAAATCATCCAGTAAATGAACAAAATAACTTAGGCATTGCTGATTTAATTTATCACAGTCATTTTGTTTAAACTGACAGACCCAAATTTGCTAATCTCCATCAAACAAAAACCTGGTGAAGTGGGAAGTATATAGGATTCCTAAATGATTCATGAAAAATTTTCCATAAGTGTAGGGTGGGCATTTTTGGGTAAAACACTGAACATAAGGGGAAAAAAGTAGGAAATGCCCACCTCAGTATTTTTCAAAAATTAAACAGGAATGCTATAGCACAATAGCAAAATATCCCACTTTCAACCCTGGATAAGAAAGTTAATCTAAATCAGGTTCAACACCAAGGGCGCGAAGTTGTGCAATTAATCTTTCTGTTTTTTGCCTTTCTTGTTCAGCCCGTTGTCTTTCTTGTTCAGCCCGTTGTCTTTCTTGTTCAGCCTTTTGAGCTTCTCTTTCTGTAGGAGTCAAAACCCAATCACCATTTTTATCATACCAACGCAACCACGACATTTCAGCATTCTTATAATTTCCTTCCCATACTCCTAAACCCAAATCTAAATCAGGAATCCAAAAACGGTTATCAGATAAAGTTACCTCTTCATAAGCAGAACCATTTAATTTAAACATTCTAAATTGAAATTGATAACGGTCAAAGATAGCGTAATAAGGTATTCTGAGAATTTTCTCATAAACTGCCCATTTTCCCGGCGGTTGATTTACCTCCCTTAATGTTTGTCCTAAATCTTCCCTTTCTGTTCCAGATGACAGTAATTCAACTACAATATACGGATTAACAGCTTCTTGCCATACTACATAACTTAAACGGAGGTCTTTATTTTCATACAAAAAAGGAACTCCCACCACCGCAAACCAATCTGGGCGTTTATACCAAAGTGGGTGACGAGAATCATAGTAAAGATTCATATCACTAGCTGTAAATATTTGGTCACTAGGATAGTTAGGCGGACAGAACGTTTCTGCTAATAGCTGTGGTTGTAATAAATGAAAATAGTCTGGCAAACCTGCTTCCTCCGGGTCTTCACTAGGAAGATCATACATTGTTGGTAACGTTTCTCTTGCGGCTAGTGGTGGATCTATTTGATACATTGTTAATAATCCCTATCATCTAATTTTTATGTCTAATATCTATTATAAGTAGTTATGCAAAATGAATTTCTCGTAGGAGGAAAGGGAAGAAAGAGGAAGATAGAGAAGTAATTATATATTCTACCTCCTGCCTCCTGCCTCCTGCCTCCTGCCTCCTACCTTCTACCTCCTGCCTCCTGCCTCCTGCCTTCTACCTCCTAATTACAAAGCGCCAGCAGCCGTTTTATCTAAAACACTACCACTTAAATGAAAAGTGATATTCATCGCTTGCAGCACAGGAAAACCCTCTAAACCTACAGGATAATCAATCACACTCACAGCACAATTACCTTGACGGAAATTCCAAAAACTTTCCGATGATAAACCCAAAAGATGGCACAATAAAGTTTTATTAGTGGCATCATGGGCAACTACTAACCCAATTTGTTTTTGATTGGTTAATGCTGTCTCAACTAATTGATTCCAAGCTGTAACACTGCGTTCCCAAACTTGTTGTAAATTTTCCCCTTCTGGCATTTGCACTTCTGCGGGTATAGTTCGCCAGCTATGCAGTTCACCAGGAAATTCTTGTTCAATTTCTGATTCTAGTTTACCTTCCCAAAGTCCATGACTAATTTCTCTCAACCCCGCATCCAGTTCTAAATTTATATTGGGGTGTTTTTGCAAAATAATCTCTGCTGTTTCTTTAGGACGTGCCATATTGCTACTAACAGCAAAATCTAAATTCACAGCTTGCAAAAATTCCCTGGCTTTTTGGGCTTGCAATCTACCATTATCATTTAAAGGAACGTCAATTTGTCCTTGAAATCTGGTTTGACGATTCCATTCTGTTTCCCCATGACGAACTAATAATAATCTAATTCCCCGATGTTTGGGGCGTAAAGATGGTATAACCTCTCCTAAATGCTGGGTTTGGTTCATTGATTCTAATTGTACTGGTTCACCCAATTTCCCAGCAAAATTTAAAACACTAATCCCACAATTAGATTGTTGTAAACAATGATAGCGTTCTGGAGAAATTCCCAAAGCGGTACTAATTAAAGCTCGGTTAATACCATTATGGGCAACAATTAAAATTGTTTTCCCTTGATGACGGGGTAAAATTTCTTGCCAAAATTCCTTGGCTTGTGCATATAAGGCTAAAACCGGAAAATGTTCTCTTGTTCCCTCACCATCATTTACACTCATCCGCAATTGATGCGGGGCTTTTTTCCAGGTACTATACTCATCAGGGAATTTCTCTTTAGCATCATTTGATAACATTCCCACCCACAAAGGTAAATCAACTTCTAATAACCTATCAGTAGTTTGAATTACGGCTGTTTGTCCGTTTAATTGACTGCCGATAATCTCAGCTGTGGCTTTTGCCCGTTGCAAGGGACTACTATAAATGGCATGAAAAGAAATACCACTGAGGGCTTGACCTACTTTAATTGCATCCTGGCTACCCTGTTCTGTCAAGGTTGAGGCATCAGAACGCCCCTGTATACGTCTTTCCAGATTATATGAACTTTGACCGTGACGCACGATGATCACACGGGTCATTTTATTTGCCCTCCTCTGTCTCAAGTTACTAATTCTACTGCAAAATGCTGGCAGAATCACCTTTAGACAGTTTGGGGTTTTTACCAGTATAGATGCTGCCTCCTCGTTGTGATCTCTTTGGCTGAACAACAGATGCAGAAGGCTATATGCTAAACCAATAATAAAAGTCGCATCTCCAATCATGTCGCGGAATTGCACCGCAGGGGCGATCGCAAAGTCTGTACTTCGTACATTTTTTTGTACACTGTGAATATTAAAATACAGGCTCTGAAAAAACTTGTCAAGATACAGCCCGTTTCAGGTAAAAGAGGTACAAATTTTGGGAACAAACCCTTATAGAAAGAGACTTTCCCCCCTGTTCCCTGTTCCCTGTTCCCTGTTCCCTGTTCCCTGTTCCCTGCTGTAGTTGATATTTTAGTTTATCATAGAATTATTGTAGACTTTTAAAGCTTATGAAGTACAAAATTTCTGAGCTAATTGGTGAAAACTGTATGAGTCAGAGCAGTGGCCAAAAGCTATATGAGTTAATTTATCCTCAACTTAAGGCAGGTGAAACAGTAGAGTTAGATTTTACTGGGGTAAAAAGGTTTTTGGCAATTTTTTTTAATGTCGCTATTGGACAATTATTGCGTGATATTGTCGCGGAAGATTTGGAAAAGTTGCTATTTTTATCTAATCTTTCTCCTTTAGGTGAGCAAATATATTACAATGTAATAGAAACCGCCAAACGCTATTACTCAGATGAAAAATATCGTCAAGCTGTAGATGAAATGAATTTAGAATATTCTCTGTTGTAATGCCAAAGAAATATATTGTACAAGCAGATGTAATTGATATTTCATCTGATACCCCACAAAAAGAGGATATTTTTTTAGTTGATACCAATGTTTGGTATTGGCTAACATACACCTCAGCTACTTTTTCAGCACCACATCAGGGAACTTATTCTAACTATATAGAAGATGCAGTGAAAACGGGTGCTACTCTTTGTTGTTCTGGTTTATCTTTAGCAGAATTAGCTCATTTGATAGAAAGAAACGAGAAACAACTGTCAATTACTTATAAATCCATCAACAGCAAAGAATACCGCCATAACTATCCATTGGAAAGAGCAAAAGTTGTTTCACAAGTGCAAAATACTTGGAATCAGGTACAAAATACTTATGCAGTTCTGATTAATTTAAACTTAGATCAAACAACTGTGAATGCTGCTTTGACAAGGTTTAGCTCTCAGTATTTAGACGGCTATGATTTGTTTATTCTTGAGTCTATGTGTCAAGAATCTATAACTAAAATTATTACTGATGATGGTGACTATGTGACAGTACCAGGGATTCAGGTATTTACAGCGTCTCCAGAAGCCATCACCTCTGCTCAAACTCAAGGTAAACTCATTCTCAGATAAGTTTTACCGTTCAGGTGAGGCTGTCAAATCTAACTGTAACTGTAAGCCATCATTACCGTTGACTGTTTGTGTGGCTGGTTGGATAATAAGCGGTGTATTGGAAATGGGAATTGATCCGCTCACGGGGATCACATCAGAACTTATATCTTGGTCTGCTAAATTATTAGAATTACCCCGATTTGGCTGGTTAAAAAATTGTTTAAAATCATCTTCTGCACTTCTTTGATTCACATTTACCAAAGAATCGCCTCTTAAGGTAAAATCACTTTGTGCAGTTGGTGTTTGAGCATTCACGGGATTTTGTATACTTGTGAATGCTGTGATAATTGCTAAAGTAGCTATGATTCTAGTTTTCATGCCCCTGATCCAAACTCTCACTAAATTTGAGTTTTAGTTAATAAGTCAGTTATTTTAGTTCACTATTATAGTATAATTCTTATTTACTGTAAACAGTGGTGAATCTGAAATAATTCTTTAATTTTAGAGGAAAGAGGAAAAGGGGATGAGGAAGGGAAGGGAGATGAGGAAGTTATTAAGCCAAAATCCAAGATTTAAAATCAAAAATCCTTTTGCCTGCTCATTCTAAAACGGCTAAAATGGCTTTTGGTAATAATTTATCTTTAAACCAAACCATTTTGGCGGGAACATCATTTAATTTTACACCAGCTTTTTCTAAATTCAATCTTTCGGAAATGGCTAAGATTAAATTATCACAATTGGCTCGTCTAACTTGAGAAAATTTCTTTTGTAAATATTCCGGTCGCCAATAACCAACTATTTCTAATAAATAAGTTCTCCCATCTGGATGAACTAGCCGAAAATCGGGAATCATCACACTACCAGGAATGGGAATTAAATCAACTTCTCGTTCTAAAATCCATTCGGTTTTTAATGCGTCCCATTTATCAGCAAAAGATTCTTCTAACATACTATCATAGGGCTTACCTTTAGAATAATGGGAGACTAAACCGCATTCGGAATTTAAGGTAAATCTGCCAGTTTTCCAAGTATTACTATACACGTCTTTGATTTGTAATGTTGCGGCTAAACTCCATTTGGTGACGTGTAATAAAGCGGGAATTAATTTAGCTATGGCTAATCCGTATCTGGTGCTAGGATTAAATAAACTGGTGGGACCATCTATGGTAATTGTAAAACCGTGATCTGCATCACCTTCGATATAAGCCATTAATTGAAATAACTTTAAATAGCGAAATAATAACTTATATTCCCCTGGTACATTGCGATGGGCATTTAATACTAATTGACTGGCTTTATAAAATATCCCTTGCACTTGGGATAAATTATATCTGTGTAGTAATGCCTCTGGTGTGGGTGCGTCAAAAGAGATGAGAATTTTATTTTCTGTTAAGTCGGCATACAGTCCAGCTAATACTTGAGAAGGTAAAATTTCTTGTTCTAATTCTTGGGTTAATTCATCGGCAACTTTATTTAAAGTCATTTCTGTAGTAAAATGACTAGGAATTGAATTAGCAGCTAAAGCAAATACTCTTTGTCTTAATAAAGGTGGTTCTATGGGGCTGACAACTTCTAATTCACAAAAGCTACTTTTGAGAATGTAGGCTAGTCCGCGCTTGATTTTATAATCTGTAGATTCGCCTTCAAAATCTGCTAAAAATCGCTCAAGTTCTCCTTGGGTTTTACCAACAGCTTCTTGAAAAAAACTAATTAATTCAGTTGCTAATTCTAAGTTTTGTTGGTCAATCTTCAGTTTTTTGGGGATGATTTCTTCCCCGTTTTGACGATGGGTTAGTAGATCCGTTGGTAACATCTGGTTTTTGCACCGTATAATTAATTTCTAATTGTTCTGCTGCTTTTACTTCTTTTTCTTGGTCTTTACCAGTACCATAAATAACTCGTAAATTGCCTTTTGGTGATTGGGTTTCTGGTGTTTTTCTGGGTTCGCCTTTTCTCCTAGCTGAAGTAGATTCTTCGCTGGTGTCTTCTGCAACTATTTCATATAAAATTGCCTGTTTATTTTCGGTGTTTCCTTTTCTTAAAACTCTGCCTAAACGCTGGATATATTCCCTAGTTGAAGCAGTACCCGACAAAATAATGGCAATACTGGCGGCTGGGACATCTACACCTTCATTTAAAACATGAGATGCGATTAAGGTTTTATATTCTCCCTCCCGAAATTTAGTTAATATTTCGTGTCTTTCTTTAACTGGTGTTTGATGGGTGATGGCGGGAATTAATAATTCTTGGGAAATGCGATAAACTGTGGCGTTATCAGCAGTAAAAATTAAAATTCTTTCTGGATGATGTTCTGCTAATAAGTTGGCTAAAATTCTAATTTTGCCATCTGTTCCCAAAGCGATCGCCTTTGCTTCCCGATGTGCTAACATGGCTCTACGTCCGGCCGGGGATCTGGCACTCATCTGCACAAAATTTTGCCAGCCTTGTAAACTGCCTAAAGATATCTTACTCTGTTTTAAAAAATCATTGCGGGTTTGAATCAGTTGATTATATTTTTCCCTCTCCTGGGGGGATAATTTGACTTTAATTTCTACTATCTGATGTTCAGCTAAAGCCTTACCAGCCAAGTCTTCCGCACGTTTGCGATAAACTTCCCTACCGATTAATATATTTAACTCCGTATGTTTGCCGTCGGTTCGTTCTGGGGTTGCAGACAGTCCTAACCGATAGGGTGCGATCGCATATTCCGCAATCACTCTGTTAAAATCAGTGGGTAGGTGGTGACATTCATCAAAAATCAGCAACGCATATTTATTTCCCAAACTTTCAATATGAATAGCTGCGCTGTCATAAGTAGCAACTAAAATCGGTGATTTATCCCGCGAACCTCCACCTAGTAACCCCACTTCTACATCGGGAAATGCGGCTGTTAAATTTGCATACCACTGATGCATTAAATCTAAAGTCGGTACAACAATTAAAGTTGTGCGGGGTGTAGCCTGCATCGCCATTTGTGCTAGGTATGTTTTCCCTGCGGCTGTAGGTAAAACTACAACCCCCTGTCTTCCCGCTAGTTTCCAAGCTGCTAAGGCTTCGCTTTGATGCTGATAAGGCGTTTTTTCTACACTTGCAGTTAATTCTAGCGGGTAAAACTCCTTTGCTGCATCAGTAAATTCTGTGTTCGAGTTTTGCAACGCTTCCACTAAAGCACGGTAATGGTGTGCTGGAATGCGAAACTTTTCAATCCTATCATCCCAAGTGGCAAACTCGACCCAGGCTTTACCTCTTGGGGGTGGATGCAAAATTAATGTACCTCGATCAAAAGTTAATGTCGGGGTGCGAACCATGAAAATTGATTTCCTAATACCCTTTGATGGAAAAATACCACGTTATTGGACATTAGGGATAGACCTATCGGAATAAACTGAGTATAACTTATGCAAAAATTATGAAATATCATCCGCAATTTCTTAAGAATCTATCTCCAGATAGAATATGCTCTTCAAAAAAGTATATATTATCTAAGACGCTCAAGTTAAAAGTAATATTTTCTTTGATCTACTGGCTAGGTTTTATCTGTAGTAACAAAAGTAAATAAGTGAAAATTCCTCATTACATCAAATTATGCAATAATCTAATTAATAAAGATGGTATATTCAAGACATCTGGTAGCTAAATTTAGCCCTGATTACACTCAAAATTTGCTTGCTGTTAAACATTTAATCTATAATAATGGGTTTTGTAGACAAATTATACAACATACTTCAGGTAAATGAGGTACAGATTTTAGGAACAAAACCTTACAGTAAAAGACTTTTAATCCTGCTCCGCACTGAGCGCAGTCGAAGTGTTAAGAGTTCCCTGCACCCTGTTAAGAGTTCCCTGTTCCCTGCTATAAGAATGTGAGTGAGATTAAACGAATGCTAAAACACTTGATTGAAAAGCTAATTGCTAATTCTAATTAATTAGTGATGAGTAACACCAAAGGAGTAGAAATAGCATTGAAAAATATACATTTCCTGATTACGCCTTATCTTGTAGCATTTTTAGCCGTGTTTATGGCAATGTTATTGACTTTATTGCTACAACCATTGTTAGCACCAACCATATTTTTGCTTTTTTTTGCGGCTGTAGTAGTAAGTATTTGGTATGGTGGTTCTAAACCAGGTTTATTTGCTGCGGTTTTATCTGTTTTCGTCATTAATTATTTGTTTTTTGAGCCTATTTATTCATTGCATATTGAAAGGGTAGAAGGTTGGATACGTTTATTAATATTTTTATTTGTAGCATTCTTGATGAGTGCATCTAATTTACAATTGCGTAATGCTAAAGAACGTTTAGAAAAAATTAACCAGGAGTTAGCAATTAGTGAAGCTAAATTTAAAGGCTTAATAAATGCTAATATTATTGGAGTAATTACAGCAGATATCAATGGCACAATTCTGGAAGCTAATGATAGCTTTTTAGATATGGTGAGTTATACTAGAGAAGATTTGGTCAAGGGAAGGATCACTTGGTCAGTAATCACACCACCAGAGAATCAAGAAATTAACACTCGCACCATTAAAGAATTACAAACTCAGGGAGCTTGTCAACCTTACGAAAGAGAATGTATCTGTAAAAATGGCGATCGCATTAATGTTCTCCTGGGCTTTGCTTTATTAAAAAATAATCCTGAACAAGTCATCGGTTTTGTTTTAGATATTAGCGAAAGAAAACAAGTAGAAACCGCTTTAAGAGAAAGTCAAAGTCGCTTTGCAGCTTTAGCTAAGGCTACAGTTGAAGGGGTAATTATTCATGAAAATAACATAGTTTTAGATGCTAATCCGGCTTTTGCGAAAATGTTTGGTTATCAAGTAGCCGCAGTTATTGGCACATCTATACTCAACTTTTTTACTCCTGAATCACAGGAAATTTTACAAAAAAATTTAGATTCTCAACACCAAAAACCTTATGAAATAACTGGTTTATGTGCTAATCAATTATCTATTTATGTAGAAGTTATAGAAAAAAGTTGTATTTATCAAGGGCGGAAAGTCAGAGTTTTAGCAATTAGGGATATTACAGAACGCAAACGAGCCGAACAAGCATTAAAAAATAGTGAAAGACGCTTTCGCCGCTTAGTAGAATCAAATATATTTGGTGTAGCTTTTGGTAGTATATCCGGTGGTATTCAATACGCCAATGATTATTTTTTAAATATGGTTGATTATGATAAAAAAGAAATGTTAAATGGGGCGATGCGTTGGGATGTAATCACACCATTAGAGTATCAAGAAGTTGATGCTCAAGCCATCACGGAAATATTAAAACATGGTGTATCTAATCCCTATGAAAAAGAATTTATCCGTAAAGATGGTCATCGAATCTCTGTATTAACAGGTGCAGCATTATTACAAGAATCTGAATTTTTACAAGAAGCAGATCATCACAACCAAAACTTAATTTTATTTTGCTTAGATTTAAGTAAACAAAAAACTGCCCAAAGTGAACGAAAAAAAGCAGAAACAGCATTGCGTCAACGGGAAGAACAATTAAGATTAATTACTAATGCTCTACCCGTGTTAATTTCTTATATTGATACAGAACAACGTTACCGCTTTAACAATAAAAAATATGAAGAATGGTTTGGCATTTCCTTATCAGAAATATATGGTAAACATCTAAAAGAAGTGATTGGTGAAACAAATTATCAATTAATTCTTCCTTATGTACAAAAAGTTTTATCAGGAGAACAAGTCAACGTTGAAACTGAATTTGTATATCAGAATGGCAAAAATTGTTATTTTAATCTCTCATTAGTTCCCCAATTCCACCAACAAGGAAAAGTAGAAGGATATGTTGCATTAATTCAGGACATTACAGAAAAAAGACAAGCATCAGCTGCGTTAGAAGCAAGTGAAGCTAGATTTAGACAACTAACAGAAAAAGTCCGAGTAATTCCCTGGCAATTCGATAAAAGTACGCAAAACTTTAAATATGTGGGACCACAATGTGAAGAAATTTTAGGTTATCCGGTTAGTGAATGGTATAAAAATGATTTTTGGCCGGAACATCTGCACCCAGAAGATAGAAATAGGACTTTACAATTTTGTGAAGAACTAACTCATAAATTTGAAAATTTTGAGTTAGAATATCGAATGATAGCCGCAAATGGTAAAATTGTTTGGTTATATGAAATAGTGAATGTAGTCCGGGAGGAAAATGGAGTAAAATACCTCCACGGGTTTATGATTGACATTAGCGATCGCAAACA
The DNA here is from genome assembly GCA_035299225.1 of Nostocaceae cyanobacterium. Classification (GTDB taxonomy): domain Bacteria; phylum Cyanobacteriota; class Cyanobacteriia; order Cyanobacteriales; family Nostocaceae; genus DATGXB01. The sequence continues at coordinate 11,530 of DATGXB010000234.1, forward strand.
AGCCGAGCAAGAACGAGAACAACTCTTAGCCAGAGAACAAGCCGCCAGAAGCGAAGCCGAAGCCGCAAACCGCATCAAAGACGAATTTTTAGCCACTCTTTCCCACGAACTACGCACCCCTCTTCATGCTGTTGTCGGTTGGACACAACTACTCAGAAACCGCAAATTTAACGAAAGTACCTTAAAAGTGGCAATGGAAACCATCGAGCGCAACAGTCGGACATTAACCCAATTAATCGAAGACGTGTTAGACGTTTCCCATATTATTTGCGGTAAAATGCAGCTGAACCTCCAACCATTGGAATTAATTCCTGTTATTCAAGCCGCCATTGATACTATTAGTCCCGCAGCAGAGGCTAAAGAAATTGAAATTATCACTAAATTAGATCCCAACATTGGGTTAGTGATGGGAGATAGCAGCCGCTTACAACAAGTAATTTGGAATTTACTATCAAATGCTGTGAAATTTACCCCCAGACAGGGAAAAATAGAAATAGAACTCCAGCGAGTTAGTTCTCGTGTACAAATTCAAGTTAAAGATAATGGTGGGGGAATAGATGCTAATTTTCTTCCCCATGTTTTTGAGAGATTTAGACAAGCAGACAGTTCGATCACGAGAGCTTATGGCGGTTTAGGATTAGGATTAGCAATAGTCCGTCATTTAGTCGAGTTACACGGAGGAACAGTACAAGCAGAAAGTCCCGGAATTGGTCAAGGTGCAACATTTACTGTTAATTTACCAATGAGAGCTATAACAGGGGAAATTGTAGAAATGCCACCACAAAATCAATAGAAAAAGGGTGTTGTATAAGTGCGGGATGTTTTTGAGTGTAGAGACGTTCCATGGAACGTCTCTACAAGGGTTTTGAATGTATGCAAAATTGTTTTCATCCCCAAAATCAGCAACGCCCAATAGAAAAAGATAAATTCCCCTTTATCAGCGTGAATACATCCCAATTCATATAATTTAGCGGCTTCTGTATTCATATTTTGAAAATGATTTATTGTCTATTCCTAAGAATTATCAGCCATTTCTTTTTGCACATCATTAATAAATCCCCTCACAGTTTCTGCGTCGGGAGATTGAAGGCGCTGGAATATTTCCAAAGACTTTTGTAAATAATTCAACCCTGTAGTAAAATCCCCCTTTTCATCAGCTAACAACTGCCCTAACATTGCTAAAGTAGCAGCTTGACCTTGCACATTCCCTATCCGTTCTTGGATTTCTAAGGATTGCTGGTAAAGGCTAATTGCATGGTCAACTTCTCCCCTGCTGGTGTAGATATAACCCAGTTCGTGCAAAGTAGACCCTTGACCTTGCATATCCGCTATGTGTTCTTTAATTTTTAAAGACCTGCGATAAAAACTAATTGCTTGGTCAAATTTATTTTTTTTAGCGTAAATGCGTCCTAGTTCGTGTAAAGTAGCAGCTTGACCTTGTACGTGTTCTATATGTTCATTTATTTCTAAAGACTGGCGGAACAACCTGCTTGCTTCCTCAAAATTCCCGTTAATATCATAGATACGTGCTAGTTCGTGCAAAGTAGCAGCTTTAGTTTCTATATCTCCTATACGCTCATTTATTTCTAAACATTGGTGTAAAGTAGAGACTGCTTTATCAAATTCTCCTTTGTTGATGTATATGTAACCCAGATTTTGCAAAGTAGCAGCTATTCCTTGCAGATTGCCTACTTGTTCATTAATATTGAGAGATTTACGATAGAAATTAATCGCTTCCTCAATTTTACCTTGGATGAGATAAATACGTCCCAGTCCATGAAAATTAGCAGCTTGACCTTCTACATCCCTTATATGTTCGGCTATTTCTAAAGACTGATAGAAAAGAGCGAGCGCTTCTTCAAATTCCTCTCGTTTAGCATATATCTCAGCCAGATTCTGCAAAGTAGAGGCTTTACCTTTCCAATTGCCAATATTTTCTTCAATTTCTAAAGATTGCTGATAAAGTTTGATTGCTTCTTCAAACTCGCCTCTTATGGCGAATATTATTCCCAGATTATGGATAATACTCGCTTTTTCTTTATTATCTGTTTCTGGACATAATTCTAAAGCTTGTTGATAGTGCTGCTGTGCTGATTTAATTTCGCCAATTTCTTTTTCTGACATCGCCAGTTCATGTAAAACACGATAATCTAAAACCAACTCTAAAGTAGATTTACATAACTCCACAACCTCTCGAAATAAATACTTATTCTTCCACTTACTTGCTACAAGTGAACCAATTTCTGCTGCAATCTTTTCTTGTTTCCCCAACAAAGCTAAACGGTGCATTTCTAACCATTCTTCTTCGGTTGTAGCTTTCCGTTCCTCCCACCACAAACGGTATAACACCTCAGCCGCTTTCTGACTCAGTGCTGTATCATCATCCAACCTTAACGGTAAAATGCGCGGAACTCGCAAACACTCATCCGGGCTAACTTCCAATAAACCCAAAGCCACAGCCCGATCTAAATAATGTGGTAAATTCCGAATATCCTCACAGATTGCGGTTAATGCTGCTCTAGGTACTGGCAACTCATACACCAAACCCCGTGTTAACATTTCCCGCATGGTATGATTCATCTGTTGCAAAAGCGCCTTAGCTAAAACTTGCTCACGCAACTCCACCGCATCAACTTCCAACCTCTGCAAAATCGCTGCTCGGTCAACTGTCCCATTTTGCAAAATCTTGTTTAACCATTCCAATAAACGGGGATTTCCATCAGCTAACCTCAGTGCTTGGGACTTTAACCCCCCATCAACTTCTGACTTCTCACCAAAAGCCACCAAGCGGTCACACTTTTTTCTTAAATCTGCACCCCGCAAAGCTTCCAAAGGTTGCTTGTGAAAATACCTTAACTGACTAAACTCAAAATCATAGCGACAAGTGAGAATGATCCGATGCTGGCTGTAAGTTTCCCGTATCGCCCAAACTAACGCCGATAATACCTCAACCGCCGGAGTTTGTAACCGACCTAACCCCCCGCTTGGAGTAGCAGGTAAATCCAAATTAATCTCAAAATCATCAAAAACCAATAAAAACGGCTCTTTCCCTTCTTCCCCCACCTGCTGAAATACCCGCTTTAACCTAAATTTCAACTCCTCATCAGGATTTTGTAACCGCTTCCTCTTTTCATCATCATCCAATTCTCCCACCAACCGACTAACTAAACGAGATTCATCTATCCTTCCCACCCACACAAGATGCTGAAAATGATTTAACCTATCACACAACCTCGCCGCTAAACTACTTTTACCTAAACCACCCATCCCATAAATTAATACTCCCACCTCATCCCCTAGCTGGGTTAATGCTCTTAAACAACTTTGCAGTTGACGACGACGACCGACAAAACTCTCACGGGTAGCCACTTTCACCACACCCGCCGCATCTAAAAATTCTGTCGCTACAGATAACGGTGGCGCTGGTTTTCTTCCCCTAGTTCTTAACGGTGTAACTAAAGCCCCTGGTAAATTATCCCCCACATACAACCGTAATAAATGCCAATCTCGCGCCTGTTGTTTAATCAATGCTTGGTAAGTACAAGCCACCGCTTCCGTTACTGCTTTCCCTGCGGCTAACTCTTGATAAAGTGCTGCGGCTGCTTCCGTCGCATCGGTTTCTAATACCGATTTCCCCCATCCTAAAACCGCTTTCGCTCCCATTTTCAGCAACTCTTCCGCCATCGAAGGAACAGAACCGGCGTTTCCCCCTTGTCCCGTTTTACAACCCGATAAAAAGATTAACTTGGGTAATTGAAATTGTAACTCTCTGGCGATATCTTCGGCGCTACTGTCGCAACGTTCCCCCGTCAGGGTTTCGGTGATAAATATCGGCTTTCCGTCAACTATTCCCGCGTGTCCCGTCAAATGGAAAACGTCAAAATAACCTTTTCCGTAACTTTCGGCTAAATAACCCAACTCAGTTAAACAACCGCTTTCCTCTACCGTCAGCGCTATCTGTTGTCTCGCTGTGACTGCTAAAATTCGTGCTTCTTCCCGTTCATAATCTAAAACCGGTTCAACATCTTGGGGAGAAGTAGCCATAAACAGCATTTGTAAAGCCCGATTTTCCGGGTTTTCCTCCAGGGTTAACCTGTTCACCGACTCGGAAGCACACCACCGCACAGGGATCACTCCAGGTATTTTCTGAACTAAAAACCCGCTTCCATCATGCAAAACTTCCCAAGGTAAATGCGCCAGTTTTCCCGCAGTGGTAAAAGCCAACACCACACCCAGCCGACGATTTTGGTCTAAAAACCTTTGTAAAAATCTCTCTTCTCCATCCAACCATTTATACAGCCGCTTCCCCGTCACCGCATAATCTTCGGGGAAAAAGGACACATAATAATCCTCTTCTGACAGTTCCAGTAAATCAGCTATTTGGGAAGTTGGCAGGGTTCTGGTTTTATAGTCGTTAGGATTATCTGTAAAGTAACGCAACTCTACATGATCCGGGACGATGATTTTCAGGTCAAGGTGTAGGGTTTGCACGATTGGGGTGATAGCTAACTCTATTTATACCCGAATTTCAGCAAAAAAGCAGAGCCTTTTTGACTGCATTCCTACCCAGAGGCCAGGAACGAGAGGAGATGAGGGGAAAGCATCAACTGTAATTTCTACATAATATCTTAACGGTTCGAGAAAATATCTTGACGGTTCGAGAAAATATGTCGACGGTTGGAGAAAATATGTCGACAGTTGGAGAAAATATCTTGACGGTTGGAGAAAATATGTCGGAATTTTGAGGAAATTACTTGACATTTTGAGAAAATAGCCTCAATTTTTTGAAAAAATGCCCAATATTCCGAGCAAATAATTCGACGTTCCGAGAAAATAACTCGACATTCCGAGAAAATAACTCGACATTCCGAGAAAATAACTCGACGTTCCGAGAAAATAACTCGACAGTTCAACCCTAAAGATTGATACAGCCCGTTTCAGATAAATAAGGTACAAATTTTTGAAACAAACCCTTATAAGCAGTTGTGCAAAATTAATTTATTACCAGGGAACAGGGAACAGGGGAAATAAGTTGTGTGATTAATTCTGCCTAATTACTTATAAAGAGACTTTCACCCCTGCACGGCACTGAGCGCAGTCGAAGTGTTAAGAGTTCCCTGCTGTAAATCATGATAAAAAACTTTGGTGGAAAATTTAACTTTATCTGCACTATAAATAATTTCTAGCAGTCGAAGTGTTCCCTGTTCCCTGTTCCCTGTTCCCTGTTCCCTGCTGTAAGAGTTCCCTTGCTTTACGGGTAGTCCCTACACATACTACTTGGGTTTTCTACAATTATTGTTTGACGGCTTTCATTGATAAACCTATACGCTTTAATTTTTCGTTGATTTCTAATACTTTGACTTTTACAACTTGTCCGACTTTGACGATTTTTTTCGGATCATCTACAAATCGGTCTGCTAGTTGGGAAATATGCACTAATCCATCTTGGTGAACTCCAATATCAACGAATGCACCAAAATTAGCGACGTTGGTGATTATTCCTTCTAGTTCCATTCCCACTGCTAAATCACTAATTTCTTTAATCCCTTCTTTGAAGGTGGCATACTTAAATTCTGCACGAGGATCTCTTCCGGGTTTTTCTAGTTCGCTGAGGATGTCGCGGAGTGTGGGTTCTCCTATGGTGTCGGTGACGTATTTTTTCAGGTTGGCTGGTTTGAGTTTTTCGGCAATTTGGGTGACTTGGTTTAATGGTATGTTGAGGTCGGAGGCGATCGCCTCCACTACAGGATAACTCTCTGGATGTACTGCGGTATTATCTAAGGGGTTTTCACCGTTACGGATGCGTAAAAAACCTGCTGCTTGTTCAAAGGCTTTCGGCCCCAATTTAGCCACTTTTAACAGTTGACGACGATTTTTAAATGCGCCGTTTTGATTCCGATAAGCAATAATATTATTAGCAACTGTGGGGTTAATTCCTGAAACAAAGGTGAGCAGTTCTTTAGAGGCTGTATTCAAATCTACACCGACATAGTTAACACAACTTTCGACGGTTTCGTCTAATTTCTTTTTCAGCAATTTTTGATCAACATCGTGCTGATATTGTCCTACACCAATGGATTTAGGATCAATTTTCACTAATTCCGCTAAAGGATCTTGTAATCTTCTCCCGATACTAATTGCACCGCGCACGGTAACATCTAAATCAGGAAATTCTTCTAATGCAACTTTACTAGCTGAATAAATAGATGCACCAGATTCATTCACTATCACTTTTACTGGTTTGTGTTCTAATGTTTGCAAAACTTCGGTGACAAATTCATCAGTTTCGCGGGATGCTGTACCATTACCAATAGCAATTAATTCGATTTTGTATTTGCTAATTAAACTTTTGAGAGTTTGCGCGGCTTTATTTCTTTGTTCTGCACTTTGGTGAGGAAAAATGGCTTGATATTCTAAAAATTTGCCAGTTTCATCTAAAATTGAGACTTTGCACCCAGTTCTAAAACCTGGGTCTATGGCTAAGGTTGGTTTCATTCCCGCAGGTGCAGATAACAGCAATTCCCGCAAATTGGTTTCAAAGGTTTTGATTGATTCAATATCAGCAAAGTTTTTCTTTTCGGCAATTACTTCACTAATTAAGGAAGTTTTCATCAGACGATTAAAAGCATCTTTTAACATTGTTTGATAAAAATTCCGAATCTCCCGAACTTTGGTTTTAATTTCTTGGGATTCTAAATAACCTAAAACTACATCTTCATCAAAAGCAATGTTAAAAGTTAATATTTCCTCTTTTTCTCCCCGACACAAAGCCAGCAAGTTATGAGGAGCAATATTTTTAACTTTAATTTGGTATTCGCGGTACATTTCAAATTTGGTTGTACCTTCGGGATGTTCATCTTTAATGCGGGAGACAAACACACCTTCGGATAATAAATATTCTCGTAGATAGGCGCGTAATTCGGCTTTTTCTGCCACCTCTTCCGCTAAAATATCTGCTGCACCTTTTAAAGCTTCTTCAGCAGTTTTAACTCCTTTTTCCTCAGAAATATATTTGGCTGCTTCCTCTTCTAAGGATAGGGAAATCGGATTTTTAACATTTAGAGACTGAATCAATTTTGCTAAAGGTTCTAGACCCTTTTCTCTAGCGATAGTGGCACGAGTGCGACGCTTGGGACGATAGGGTAAGTATAAATCCTCAAGTTCGGTTTTTTGTAAACAAAATTCAATTTTGGCTCTGAGCTCATCTGTCAGTTTACCTTGATCAGCGATCGCTTTGAGAATTACCTTCTTTCTTTCTTCCAATTCTGTTAAATAACTATATCTATCCGCTAAATCCCGCAATTGCACCTCATTCATTTCATTGGTACGCTCTTTGCGGTAACGTGCAATAAAAGGAATTGTCGCACCTTCAGCGAAAAGTTCCAGCGCGTTTTGTACCTGAGCAGGTTTAAGGTTAAGTTCTGTTGCTAATAGTTGATAAATATCCAACATTAGGCGTTTTAGGAGAAAAGTTATTTGAAATTATCTAATATCGTAGATCATCTAGACAAAACTAGCCTAGAGGGTGATGCCAGTTTGCACAAGAAATGTATCACTAAAAATATTTAAATCTGAATTTTAAAATTAACATCTTGTAACAGAATCATCTTCAATGTAAAATCATCCTCATTCCCTAAAACAGTTACCCTATCTGTTTCTCGATTGAGGCTTGTAGTTCGTAGGTGTATTAAGATGCCATTATCTTTATTAATCACATTAATAAGCGGTTTAGCAACTAGCTACTTGTTTAGACATAATCAAGACGAAATCAATTATATCGCTGGTGTTTTTACCGCAATCTGCTGTATCTTGAGTTTAATATTAGCTCCTTGGCAGTTCCAATTAGGAACGTTGATCCTGGTACTCATCGGTACTCGTAAATTTTTACCAAAAAGTTAGTTAAATATATCCATGCCTTGACATAAAGTTTACCCACATTCAGAGTAAATGCTGTCATCATAGTGATTTAAAATTTGCCGATGCTGGAATTTTAGGATTTAAGTGCGGATTATTTTTCCTGCACATCTCAACTCTTCTGGTTCGGCAAACTCCCCTGGTTGACGGTTGAGGAGTTGATTCATAATTAATTTTCCTGAAGAGTTAGTTATTTGCAAGCGAATTACATCAGGTTCACTCGGTTGCCAAGCTACACGATATGTTTTTGTGCCATCACGCCAAGAGAATACAGGACGGTTTTTAGTACCAGACACTACAGCACGCACTAGGCAAAATTTCTGATTTGTCTTTAAATCTAAATTGTGAAAATAGTAAGTATTATTTCGTTTTAACAGTGTTAAATGCCAAGTTGGTCTTTGATTTTGATTGTCAAAAAATTGACCTTCAGGAAAAGGTAGAGAGGCGATCGCTGGACTATGTAGGATTATATTGAAAATGCAGAAAGAAGAGGCGATCGCTATTGCTTTAGTTGTCATTATCTATCCCTTTTACAAGCCAAATGTAATAAATTATAGCAAACATCAGGTAAATAAAGTACAAACATTAATCAAAGCTTGATGCTAAAGGAGTTTTAACCCTGTTAAGAGTTCCCTGCGATGCTTGCTGTATTAGCAGGACAATAAAAGCATAGAGAGTATTTACAATAGAAATAAAAATAAAACTGTAACAAAACTTACAGTTTTACCATTTTTTAAGAAAATAGGATAAGCTAACCATATCCAAATGATTTGCGTGACGGCGATTAAAATCGCCTACATCTTACCCCTATACATCAATGTAGGGGCTTCCACGGCACGAAAACTTTGGTGAATAACGTGATAGAGGGGAAATCTTATGGTGGCAACTCCTGTTTTACCGTTAGAAAGTCATTCTCCAGCGCATATCTGCCCTTTTGACCAAGCTTGTAGTTATTTAGACTGGGCTGCTAAAGAACTACAACTAGACCAAAGTGTAGTAGAAATTCTCAGCCATCCCCGGAAAGTGGTAACGGTGGCTATCCCGATTAAATTAGATAATGGGGAAGTGAGAGTTTTCGCCGGTCATCGGGTGCAACATTCGGATATTTTAGGCCCCTATAAAGGCGGTATTCGTTACCATCCGGCGGTGACTTTGCGAGAAGTTTCTGCTTTAGCGATGCTAATGACTTGGAAATGTGCATTATTAGGTATTCCTTACGGTGGTGCTAAAGGTGGTATCCCTATTAACCCAAAACAGTTTAGCGTAGGGGAATTAGAACGCATTAGCCGTCGTTATATTAGTGAATTAATTAAAGATATTGGGCCTTCTGTAGATATTCCCGCGCCAGATATGGGTACTTCCGCCCGTGAAATGGCTTGGATGATGGATACTTATTCTGTGAATGTGGGTCATGCTGTACCGGGGGTAGTAACTGGTAAACCGCTTTCTGTGGGTGGTTCACTCGGTCGAGAAATGGCCACGGGACGCGGAACAATGATTATTGTGCGGGAAGCTTTAGCTGACCAAGGTAAATCGTTGGTTGATGTGCGGGTAGCCATTCAAGGTTTTGGTAATGTGGGAGGTGCGGCGGCAGAATTATTACACGCTGCTGGTGCAAAAGTAATTGCGGTTTCTACTGGTGCGGGGGGTATATTCTCAGAAACGGGTTTAGATATTCCAGCTTTGAAGGCTTATGCTGCTGAACATAATCGCAGTATAATTGGTTTTCCCGGAGCGATTCCCATCAGTAATGCAGACTTGCTAACTTTACCTTGTGATGTGTTGATTCCTGCGGCTTTGGAAAATCAAATTACTGAAGAAAATGCTCACCAAGTCCAAGCGCGAATGATTGCAGAAGCTGCTAATGGCCCGGTGACTTTGGAGGCTAACAGGATTTTAGAGGCGCGGGGTGTGACGGTTTTACCGGATATTTTAGCTAATGCTGGGGGTGTAGTTGTTAGTTATTTGGAATGGGTGCAAGGACTTTCTTATCTATTTTGGGATGAAGAAAGAGTTAATCGAGAAATGGAGCATTTGATGGTGCAAGCTTACCATCAGGTAATAAAAACATCAAGAAAACGCCAAGTTTCTCTACGGTTAGCTGCTTATACTCTGGGTGTTGGTCGTGTAGCGCAAGCTTTAACTGACCGGGGTCTTTATCCTTAAATACAGCAGGGAACAGGGAACAGGGAACAGGGAACAGAGTTGAAAGTCTCTTTGTATAAGGGTTTGTTCCAAAAATTTGTACCTCTTTTACCTGAAACGGGCTGTAGATTGTTTTAATTTCTGAGTAAAGAATGATGTAGGGACACAGCCATGCTGTGTCCTTTACGATGTTAAAGTAAAGTAGAAATTTCCTTATATTAATAAAAATTATATGTAATTGTACTAAGTCTACAGTAAGATTTTGCAACAAAACCTAGTTTATTTTTCCAGTAAAAAGTTGAAATGAGATGTTATAGTTTTATGCGATCGCTCATTCTTAAAATTTAGAGAAATGATAGTTTTCTGAATCTGAATTATAGCGTAAATTTCTTAGTCTAGTTCATTAAACAACAATAATTTGTTAATTTATGTTGCACGGTTTAAATAAGGCAAAAATCATCAACTTTTACCAAAAATTGCAGCGTACAGCCTGGGTAATAGTTTTAACTGCAATACTTTGGATCAATGTTTTACCTGGTGCTGCTTGGGCTGGTGTAAAATATCCAGGTTCGTTTGAAGTGACTCAGCCTTGCAATGCCACAACTTCTATTAGTGGGAAAAATCCTATAGCTTTGAATGTCAATCAAAGTTATGAAAGCGTTGAACTGAACAAAGAAAATAACCCCAGTCATGTTTATATTACAGTTCCTAATTTTGGTAATCGCTGGGTAGCCTTAAGTTGTGGTAATCTGAGTAAAGATATAGCTACAAATCCCATTGAAAACCCCATTCAGCCACCAAAAACCGGCGAGAGAAAGTTTATTCCTTTCTTTGACAACATTGATAATCCTGTGAGAATTTCTGGTGGAGATGTAGAAGACCTTTCTCCCCCAGAACCACAGTTAAATGAGTTTGATGTAGCTATCAATGAACTCTGTGGAGAAGTGGGTAAAGTTGTTAGTGAAAAAGAATTTGAAGACACAATGGGGAAATTTCCGAATGTGTTAGCGAATATTAAAAATTATGTTGGTGGTGAAATTTTCCCTGGACGTGATTCTAGTCAAGAATTTCTAGATGATTTAACTACACTTTGGTTTAAAGCTTTAGGTTTTGATCATGTTTTCTGCGGTGAACCAGGATCAAATAAAATTGGTGGTTTACATTTTGCTGGTCGTTATTACGATTTACAACAAAAAGGTGTAGCGGGAATTTTAGCGAGTAGTAAAAATAGAGCAGAAGTAGACCCTGGTGCTGTGTATACCTTGGGTGTAGAATTGCAAGTAGGCGAGCGCATCATCAAAGATCCAATGAAAGGATATGGCTATACTTTGAACGCTGAAGAAATCCTAGAAATCGGTGCTAAAGCCTACAAAGACAACCCCAGCACCAGCACTGGAACTCAAGCTTGTATTCTCACTATCAACGACGATGGTAAAAAATTAACTAATGTTTTCGTCACTAAAAACGGTGCTATTCGTACCTTCTACCCTGACGCAACCCCTGACTTTAGTAGAAATCCACCCTGTAATCAATAGAATTTAACTTTAACCGTTTATTTCGCGTCTTTTATTTTATATGATAGAGGCGCGATTTTTTCTTTTTGGATAATTTTACACTATTGAGTTAAACTAATTAATAAGGGTAATTTGATTTAAACCAATTAATCATAATTTTTCCTATTTGGTAGGGAGTCAGTTAATGTTATCCAAGTCAGAAGTTAAAACAATTACTACCCCAAATAAGTTAACATTTAAAGAGTTTTTAGAACAATATCCTAATGACTCAATTTGTGAATTGATTAACGGAGAAATAGTAGAAATGGATACAACGAGATCACATAAAAGTATCCAGTATGCTTTGATGAGAAAATTTGATCAAGAATGTGAAAATTTACAACTAGATTATATTATTGGCAATGATATTAAAATTAGAACCTTGACTGCGAAAGGAGAGGAAAAAGGGAGAAATCCAGATATTAGTGTTGTTAGTCGTGCAATGTGGAGAAGTAATTTATCTGATTATGCTGCATTTACAGAACCGATTCAATTAGCTGTAGAGGTTGTTTCCACAAATTGGGAAGATGACTATGAGGATAAATTAGATGAATATCAACGTTTAGGAATTCCTGAATATTGGATTGTGGATTATTTAGCACAAGGTTCAAGAAAGATTCTTGGCTATCCTAAAGTTCCAACAATTTTCATTTATCAATTAGTTGAGGGAGTTTATCAAGTGCAGGCTTTTCGAGGTGATGATGCTATTATTTCCGTTACATTTCCTCAATTAGTTTTAAATGCTAATCAAGTTTTTCAGTCTAGTACAACAGGGAGAATTATTGCTTAGAAAGATTTTACAAATGAATAAATTAGAAAAATATCGAAAAACTATTGTAAAAATACTCTCGCAATATGCTAAACTTCCTTATGCTCATGGAAATTTAGAAAGACGATTTATTATTAGTCAAGACCAAAATAACTATTTATTATTAACTTTAGGTTGGCAAAATGAGCAAAGAGTTCACTTTTGTTTAGTTCATTTAGAAATTCTCAATGATAAAATTTGGATTCATCGAGATGGGATAGAAGATGGTATTGCTAATGATTCAGTAGCAGAGGGAATTTCTAAATCTGATATTGTTTTAGGTTTTCACCCTCCAGAAATTCGACAATATACAGAATATGCGGTTAATTAAATATTTGATCGCTCCACTAATTGAGTTAGTTTGATGGTGTTAATTTTTTATTTCCTTCTATATCTCAACATTATCTAATTGAGAATTTGAATTAGTAATCAAAGGGTTAGCTAGTAGTTGCATTTTAGAAATCAATCACAACTACTAACAAAATCAGCAATTTACCTTATTAATGCGTTCACATACTTTGCAAAGGATGAATCTCTTTCCATTATTTCTTCTATATCTATTGCTTGAAGTAATAAATCTAAAGTTCCGCTTCTATATAAATCTCTTATTTTAAAAAGTAACTTTTTAATTTTAATTTTTGCATCTTCAGAATTTTTCAGGAGATCATCAAGATTTGAAAGTAACCACCTTTCTATACAAGGATGTATAATTATTAAATTACTATCTTTTATTCCCTTAGATAGAATTTCATATTCATACCTTATTAATAGTTGATTTTCATTTCCATCTATAACTACAATGATATCTGATATATTTGAAGAATCAAGATTAGATAATTTCAAATAATCTTCAATTTGATTAAAAATATTGTAAATTTCCCCTGCATTCAAAACGTCAATTTCTTTATTTATCTGAAATTTTCTTAAAATTCTTTCTGACAAAGTTTTCAAAATTATAGCATCTAATTCTCCTTGGCATAAAACTATTAATTTTTCTTTTTCTTTTTCATTCGGGTTTTCTCTTTCTATTTCTTCAACATTATCTAATATTTTTTGGTCTAACTTGACATCTAGTATTTTACGTGCCTTATAAAGAAACTGAGAGAAACTATACATCCAAAGTTCTATACCTGTAATATCATATAACTCCTTAATCAATTCTTCACGAGGTTTATCAATTTTCTTACTATCATTTTCTTCTGTATCACACCAATCTCCTTTCGTAATATCATTAATTACTAATATTATGTGTTTTTTCTTTATTTTAGCATAGTCTATAATTTGTTTCCAAAGAATTAAATCTCCATAAAGACTTATACCCGGTTTATCGTCTTTATATCCAGGAGGAATTTGTGCACGATAACGCAATTCCCCCTCTTTTACAATTTCCATCAATTTATCAAAACTATATCCTTGTCCTACTTCAAAAAAATCACTAATTTTTTTCAAAACTGGATCATTTTGAGAAATTTTCTTTACTTCTTCTTCTCTGTTCGATTTTTCTTTTTGTACTTTCTCTTTACATTCATTAAGCCTATCCTCAAAAAGTTTTATTTGGCTTGTTATAGACTCCTCAAAAGTTGTAGCAAAGTTGCTTTCTAAGTCTTTAATTAATGATTTATCATCAAAATAAGGGTGAGTTTCTTGTTTTTTAGTTGATTGTTCTAAAGTTTGAATTTGACCTAATATATATTTAATTTCCTTCTTTATTTTTTGAATACTTGCTTCAATCTTTTGAAAATAACCGCCATCATTATTGGTCGTCTCTGTCAATAGTATTTTTTCATATTTTTGTAGATGCTTTCTCATTGTATCTTGTCTGTTTTTTAAATATTCATATTCTACTTGTTTCGGAATCCACAAACGGTTAATAAGCTTTGGAAAAATTTTTTGAAATATCGAATTTTGTGTCTCTGGTGAATAGTCATAAAAATTTAATAGTGCGGAGGTATCAAACACGAAAATACAATCTTTCCATAATTTCTCCTCTCTTTCTGGAGTCATGGAGTAAATTTCTATACTTTTTGGGTCTATCATAATCACTTAAGGCTTCTTTGTGTGTTAACTAGCTATTATACAAAAGGTTTATGAGTTTATACTGGGTTTTAAAAAATTTTAACTATAATTTATAATTAAACTGAGCTAAGGTAAGAAAAAATAGTAAACGTTTGGCTAAGTATGGTGACACGAATAATACAAGCGGAAAGTCAAGGTTTATATGAGCAGGATTATTATCTGTGGTTGAGGACGACGATTAATCAACTGCGGGTAGGAGAATTTTCGGCTGTAGATTTAGATAATTTGTTGGCAGAATTAGAAGATATGGGTAGAAGTCAGAAGCGTGCTGTTAAAAGTTTATTAATTAAGCTGCTTGTACATCTACTAAAATTGATGTGTTGGGAGGAGGAAAGAGAACGTAATCAAGGACATTGGAAGGGGGAAATTAGGACTTTTCGCAGACAGATAAAAGATGAACTTGCAGATAGTCCGAGTTTAAAACCTTACATTTTAGAAATATTTGAGGAGTGTTATCAGGAAGCACGGAAAGAAGAGTCTGATCGCTCTCTTCTACCTCTTGACAAATTCCCTCTTATACCCATTGGTTCTTTAGCTCAAATTTTAGATGAAAGTTGGTTTCCTGAAAGCGATAATCAGCACAATACAATTGAATAAGATAAATATAAAGCTTTAATTAATTAGCATACAGGAGTAAAAGCGGGTTTGATAAACAGAAAGAAATTTATCGCTGCTTTGCAACTCAATTTGAGAAGATTTGGTTCACACCTGCAAAAATGAACAAATTTTGCGTCATAATAAAAAACTGTTTATCAATGCCACTTAATCTATCTGCAATGAATTAGTTGAGATAGAGAAGCAGCAACGGAGATAATACCCTAATCGTAATCATAAGTGTATTTAAAAAGTTACCAGGGTTAAATGAATAAAAAACCAAAGATTATTGTTTTAGATGATGATCCCACCGGTTCCCAAACCGTCCACAATTGTTTGTTGCTGATGCGTTGGGATGTGGAGACTTTGCGCTTGGGGTTAAAGGACAAAGCCCCAATATTTTTTGTATTAACTAATACAAGGTCGCTACCTCCAGAATCAGCCGCAGCTGTGACTAGGGAAGTTTGCCATAATTTAAAAGAGGCGATCGCTCTCGAACAAACTCAAGATTTCCTCGTAGTCAGCCGTTCTGATTCTACCCTACGCGGTCATTATCCCATTGAAACCGATGTAATCGCTGAGGAACTTGGACCCTTTGATGCTCATTTCTTAGTTCCAGCCTTTTTTGAAGGGGGACGCGTTACCATTGACAGCATCCACTATTTAATGATTGATGGTGTTCCTACCCCCGTACATGAAACAGAATTTGCTCGTGATTCGGTTTTTAGCTACCATCACAGCTATTTACCCCAATATGTAGAAGAAAAAACCAAAGGACAAATCAAAGCTAACCAAGTCACCCGGTTTCTACTAGCCGATATGCGGGGGGGAAGTTTAGATCGCTTGCTGCGTCTGTACAATAATCAATGTGCTGTGGTAGATGGGGAAAGACAATCTGACCTGAATCGCTTTGCAGTAGATATTTTAAGCGCTGCTAATCAAGGTAAACGCTTCTTATTCCGTTCTGCGGCCAGCATTTTAACCGCCTTAGCTGCCCTACCACCCCAGGCGATCGCATCTGAAAATATGGCAGAATATGTGCGGCAAGGAAAACCCGGTGCAGTCATAGTTGGTTCTCATGTCCAAAAAACCACCCAGCAGTTAGAAGTATTACTACAAACAGAAGGAACTCAAGGCATAGAAATAGACGTTTCCCAATTACTTGATGACAATAGCAAATCATCTGCTAAACTGCTAACCGAGACTTTGGCAAAAGTCCATCAAGTACATAAAGCTGGTAAAACACCAGTGGTTTACACCAGTCGTCAAGAGTTGACTTTTGCTGATGTCAAAACACGGTTAGATTTTGGGCTGAGAGTTTCTAACTTACTGATGGATGTTGTCCGGGGTTTACCTGCTGATATTGGATTCTTGATCAGCAAAGGGGGGATCACCTCTAACGATGTTCTCAGTACAGGATTAGCCTTAACTGCTGCTAGGTTACTTGGTCAAATTTTAGCTGGTTGTTCAATGGTGATCACACCAGAAAATCATCCCCAATTTCCTAACTTGCCAGTAGTGCTGTTTCCGGGTAACGTCGGTAATGCCGAAGCCTTGGCAACAGTTTATCAAAGACTAACGAAATAAAGCAGAAACAAAAAAGGGCAGGGTACAGGGGAAAAGATCAGAAGAGAACGCACAAGGAAATCAGCAAAAAGGAACAAGGTCAAAGGAAAAAGAGTACAACAAACCTTGAATTTTTATCCTTAAACCTTTACTCTTGAAACTTTCCCCTTCCCTCTTAACTTCTTCCCCTAGACTTTTTGCTCATTGGCGTTTTTGGCTAGAAATGAATGAACTCTGATTCTGCTACCCCCAATTTACAGGCTAATTCTGCCCTTCCTGATGCAGAAACAAACTCGAAACAGGCTGAACTAGATCATCCCGTAAATGATCAAACAAAAGTAAATCAGACTGTAACAGAGGCAGAGTCTATTATTCCCGATCAGGAGTTAAATTCTGTTTTGGAGTACCTAAAAACTAATTCAGACTCTGAAGATAGAAAACCCGTACCCACTAACTCAGAGGAATCTACAACTGAAACACCAGCAAAAAACACAGATGCTAACTCAGAGGAGTCTAAACCGGAAACACTAGCAAAAACCACACCTGCTAACCTAGATATTGAATCTGAGATTGAGTTAGAATTACCCGAACCGACAATCAATAATCGTGTTCAAGTCCAATTAAAAACCACGGAGGGAAAACTGTTTTTAATTTTTCCCACAGAAGCAGAATTATCAGCAACGGATTTTAGCTGGGGGGAAATTTGCCACCAAATGAAGCAACGTCTCAATGCTGGTAGTCGTTTGAGAACACCTAACACACCTATACATCTGGTAGCCCAAGACCGATTATTAGATAGTAGACAACTGCAAGAATTGGCAGCAAGTTTAAATGAATACCAACTACAACTCAAATCTGTAGCCACTAGCCGACGACAAACAGCGATCGCCGCAGTCACCGCAGGTTATTCTGTAGAACAACTACAAGCCCACAACTCTTTTACTGGTACTATCAATACCACATCACCTCTAGCAGATGCCCTCTATCTAGAGATGACCATAAGATCAGGAGTAGAAATTCGCCATCCCGGAACAGTGGTGGTTTTGGGAGACATTAACCCAGGTGGAATCATTGTTGCTGATGGTGATATTCTAGTATGGGGTCGTTTGCGGGGCGTTGCCCATGCAGGAGCTAAAGGTAATAAGGAGTGTGTAATTATGGCCTTGCAGATGGAACCAACTCAATTAAGAATTGCTGATGCAGTTGCCAGATCCCCGGAAAAGCTACCCAGTCAATTTTTCCCCGAAGTGGCACATATCACCCCCCAAGGCATTCGCATCGCTAAGGCCACGGATTTTTCCCGCAGCCAGTTAAGTAAGATCAATCAAGAGTTATAAATATTTAGTAATTTAAGATTATTTCTTTAACCCCCATCGGATCGCACTTTTATCATGACTCGCATTATTGTAATCACCTCCGGTAAAGGAGGGGTGGGTAAAACCACAGTTTCCGCTAACTTGGGTATGGCTTTGGCTAAAATAGGGCAACAAGTCGCCCTAGTAGATGCGGATTTTGGTCTGAGAAACTTGGATTTATTGCTTGGGCTGGAAAATCGGATCGTGTATACAGCCGTAGAAGTGTTAGCTAGAGAATGTCGCTTAGAACAAGCATTAGTCAAAGATAAACGGCAACCAAATTTAGTGCTGTTACCAGCCGCCCAAAACCGCACCAAAGACGCGGTAACACCAGAACAAATGAAATTATTAGTAAATGCACTCACACAAAAATATCAATATGTAATTATTGATAGTCCGGCGGGGATAGAAATGGGGTTTAAAAATGCGATCGCCCCAGCCAAAGAAGCTTTAATCGTCACCACTCCAGAAATTTCCTCCGTCCGTGACGCTGACCGGGTAGTAGGGTTATTGGAAGCACAAGGCGTTAAGCAAATTCATTTAATAGTTAACAGAATTAGACCGGCAATGGTGCGGGCAAATGATATGATGTCTGTGCAAGATGTTCAGGAACTTCTCGCTGTACCCCTAATAGGGATTATCCCTGATGATGAGCGTGTTATAGTCTCTACCAACCGTGGCGAACCCCTAGTATTATCAGAAACACCCGCCCTCGCAGGACTAGCCTTTGAGAACATTGCTCGTAGATTGCAAGGGGAAACTGTTGAATTTCTTGAGCTCGACTCACCCAACGACAACATTTTCTCTCGCTTGAAAAAGTTGTTATGGACAAAGATTGTTTAACTCTATTTCCCAGCCTCTGCTCACCAACCATTAGCAATGATTCTTGAATTTTTAGACAAATTATTTCGTACTCCTGACACTAGCCGATCTCAAGTCAAACGCCGCTTGCAATTAGTTATTGCCCATGACCGTGCTGATTTAGATCCCCAAACTTTAGAAAAAATGCGAAAAGAAATTCTCGATATCGTCTGTCGCTATGTCGAAATCGAAACAGACGGTTTAGAATTTTCCCTAGAAAGCAACCAACGTACCACCGCTTTGATCGCTAATTTACCTATCCGTCGCGTTAAAGAAACCTTACCAGAGTCAGAAACTAGTGAATCATCTTCATCTGTGAAATCCCCATAATTAAGTCTGAATAATCACTAAATTACTATTCTTAGCTTTCGTGTCCTATGAACATGAAACACAGTTTTTCTATTGCTCAAAAATAAGCGATTACTTTTGAGCAATACCATTTAATCTGCCAAATCAAAATTGCTTTTTACAGCCAGTCTATTGTTGATAATCGAAGAGCTTTATAAGTAATTAGGCAGAATTAATTACACAACTTCTTTTCCTATTCCCTGTTCCCTGTTCCCTGTTCCCTAACTCCGCGTAGGAAATTAATTTTGCACAACTGCTTATAAGTTATTTTTTCAGAAAAGTTATGTAAATAGTTGCCAGAATTGTAAACAGGAAATTGCTAAATTATGCCATTAAATCCATAATAAATACAGGCTAAACTCCCGATAATATACACAAACCAAGTCCCAAAAAAACCAATTGCTCTCGCTGGTGAAGGGCCATAAGTTTCTATTAAACCCCAAGCATGAGCAATTCTAGACAAAGTTAAAACAACACCTAAAACCCAAATTAATATAGTTTCTGATTGCATTAATTCTAAAGCTATCAAAAATAATAAAGCATAGGGAACATACTCTGTAAAATTACCATGAGCGCGGACTTTTCTTTGCAATAATCCCTCATCATCACTTTTGTCAGTAATTACTTTTTGGGTTATTTCTTCCACCATTCCAGCCCAAGTATTAGGTTTAATTAAAGGTTTTGGTTGTTGGGCTACATCCTCCTGAGATTCGCCATGCCAAACCCTGGTTTTTGCTCTTTCAAAGACTGTAATATAAGAAAGAGCTAAGGCAGTCAGACCATTTAAACCAATAAACAAAGTAGAAACAGGAATAGGATTTACAATCATCGGTACTTGCAGTAATGTTCAATTTTAAAATATCAAAAAAATAATTTTGAGTCAAAAAAAATATTATTAAATCCGTTTACATTTTGTATTAGATTTCTGGTAGCCAAATAAGTTCTGAATTATCAGCTAGAAAAAGAGCTATCTCTTGGGATTTTTTGCGATTTTCCTTTTCATTAGGCACATTAATAATACTTCCATGTTCTTCTTTATCTCTAATTACATCTAATCCTTTTGTTCTAATTATTCCTACTTTAATTGCAGCTATTCCATAACAAGGCTGAAAGTCTTGAATACATTTTTCAACTGTACAAAATTCAGCAATTCTTACAGATATATTTTTTTCATAAGCTTTATCTCTGGGAAAGTACCTGAGCTTGTAAGCATCTTCCATTACTTCCCTTGTATCATATTCTATCCAATTTTGACGACGTATTATTCTATAAACAATAGCATCTGCTGATAATTCAGGATACATTATCTTATTGATGTTAGATTCAAAATTAATTTTATTTACGCATTATTAAGTAACTCTAACCACTGGATTAGAGTTTGACTAGTAGCATTTTCTATTAACTCAAATTCTTCTCCTTTTTTATAATATATATAGTTATCTTCCTCTTGATTATCTGAACAAACAAACCCAACTTTAAATTTTTTCTCTGGACGATTCCATCTTAGAGTTATTTTTCCTACACTATCAACACTAACAGATGCTTTGGGAAATTTATCTTGCAAAACTCTATAAACATCTGAAATAATTTTACAAGCAGTATTAAAAGCATATTCAGACGGTTTAACAATGGCTTCTTCTTCGTCTTCTTCTATTGTTAATAATTCATTTAATCTATTTTGAGTAATTCTTAAATTTTCATTGTTTACACCTGCGACAGTATTATACAGTTTTGGTATATTTACTCCCATGAATTTTTCTAAACTCCTTCTCTTTCTTTTATTTTTTCTAATTATCCATCTTTCCTCAATCCTTTCAATTTCTTCAGATGGTAGTTTAGCCTCTGCTGATTCTTTGATTTTAGTCATTTGTCATTAATCTCCAAAATAAAGGTTTAAGTTTTTTTCTAATTGTTTTAAAGCTATAAAAAAGAAATCATCAATTTGGGTAAAATTAAATATTTGGTTATCTATTTTTTCACTTGATGATGTAGTAATTTCTTGCTCTACTAATAAGGCTGGATGATCAATGTTATTATCCGTTACAATTACTGTTTTAAATTTTGCCCATAAACTGAATTGCCAATTATTTACTTTTTTGGTTTCATAATTATTTAATTCAAATTCCTCAGTTGAATGTAAGATTTTATCTTTTAATCTTTGGTTGCAAAATTCATTAATGATTAACTGTGCTGGATTCTCGGTTTTATAAGTATATGATAAGCTTAACCCTAATTTATTAACTCTGATTCCTAAAGATTCAATATAAAATTTTAATGTTTCATTAAAAAGGTTACAAATTTGGGTTACATCCGGTTGAGTATTATCAGGGTTTGTCCAATAGCAATCAATTCTAGATTGTGCTACTTCTAATCTATGTACCTCATCTTTGCTTTGAAATATAATTCTTGGTACTTCCGGGGGAATTTCTGATGGTAAAGGTAATGCTTCCACTTCTCCATCGTAACGTTGAATATATTTATTGAGAATTACGGTTAATATTTTAGGAGCAGAAAATAATGAAATATCAGATGTAAAAATTGCTGCTTGTACTACAGTTAGGTCTAGTTGCTCTACTTTTAGCATAATTTTTCTAAATGTCTCTAAAACTAAATTAGCTTATAAAAAGGATAAACATCAAGTTTTATAATTACTTATTATTGTTACTTAATTATACTCTATCAAGTGATTTAACGCTCATTATCAGTAAAATTACTTAAAAAGGTGATTTTTAACCATTTCTCCCCTTTTTATCCAATGCCTGTTAAAAAAGATTAAGATGAAATCAAGAGGTTAACGGGAAATCTTAATTGAATATGACTTCTATATTACCTGAACCGCAACACTCAAAGGACTGGGAAGCGGAACTAGACGACGCTATTTTTAGTTTTGATGATATTCAAACGGAACTTAATTATAAGCAAGCTAAAACTGCATTAAGAAGTTTGGTAAATAATCTTGACTTGACTCCCCAAGAAAAAGCGGGTTTAGAAGCGGAAATTAATGATTTAGAAACCATGTTAGATAAGTTAGATAACATGGTGGTGCAAATTGCGGCTTTTGGAATGGTGGGACGTGGTAAGTCTTCTTTGCTTAATTCTTTGGTGGGACAACCAGTATTTGAAACGGGTCCGTTACATGGTGTCACCCGTGCAGCGCAAAGGGTAAATTGGACTATTAGCGAGGAAGCGATGGGGGCTTTACGAGTTACTCTATCGGCTGGTGGTCAGTCTCAGGTAGAATTAATTGATACACCTGGATTAGATGAAATTGATGGAGAAACTCGTGCAGCTTTAGCTCAACAGATTGCTAAACAAGCGGATTTAATCTTGTTTGTGATTTCTGGGGACATGACAAAAATCGAACATGAGGCACTTTCGCAGTTACGGGAAGCGGGAAAACCGATTATTTTAGTTTTTAATAAGGTTGATCAGTATCCTGAAGCGGATAGATTGGCAATTTACGAAAAAATACGGGATGATCGGGTAAAAGAGTTACTTTCTCCTGATGAGATTGTGATGGCTGCGGCTGCACCGATGGTTAAAACTGCGGTTATGCGTGCTGATGGGAGTCGGGGTTTACAGTTAAAGCAGGGTGAGGCACAAATTCAGGATTTGAAGTTAAAAATTTTGGAGATTTTGCAGCGTGAGGGTAAGGCTTTGGTGGCGTTAAATACAATGCTTTACGCTGATAATGTGAATGAAAGAGTTGTGAAACGGAAGTTGATTATTCGGGATGAAACTGCGAATCAGTTGATTTGGAAAGCGGTGATGGCTAAATCTATGGCGATCGCTCTCAATCCGATTACAGTAGTAGATATCCTGAGTGGTGTTGTGATTGATATTGCTTTAATTCTAGGTTTATCCAAACTTTACAGTATCCCGATGACGGACAGTGGTGCTGTACAATTATTACAAAAAATCGCCCTGAGTATGGGCGGTATTGGTGCAAGTGAGTTATTAGCTAATTTGGGTTTAAGTGGGTTAAAAAGTTTGTTAGGAATTTCTGCACCTGCTACCGCAGGTTTTTCTCTCGGTCCTTATGTATCTGTGGCTGTGACTCAGGGTGCAGTAGCGGGTGTTTCTTCCTACGGTATCGGACAAGTGACTAAGGCTTATTTAGCGAATGGTGCTACTTGGGGACCCGATGGACCGAAAGCGGTAGTTAGTCGGATTTTGTCAACTTTGGATGAGACTTCAATTTTAAACCGGATTAAAGATGAGTTATTGACAAAAGTAAAATTGAGAAGAAGGTTATCTTAGGGTAAAAACAGGCTTTTTCCCCTGTGAATTCCCCCTTTAAACCCCTCTACAGTATATTTCAGGTAAACGAGAAATCTTTGGAACAAAGCCTGATAAAAAGGGACTTTAACCCCTATTTCCTGTTCCCTGTTTCCTGTTCCCTGTTCCCTACTGTAATTAATTTTTCTCCTTAAATGAGTCTAACCATTCTCTAACCTGTTCTTGGGCTATTTCTCGACTTCCTAAACCAAAAGCGATCGCAATAGCTACGGCGATCGCTCCAAATAATAACCCAAATGCTAAATTAACGATATCCGGTGCTACTCCAATCTGTTGTAAAGCCATTGCCGACACTAAAGCAATAATGGATATTCTCGCTACCTGTGCCAAAATCTTCGATTGAGAACTGCCAGAACTGGATATGATATTAAATGCTAGATTTGCCAAAAATAAACCAATGGCAAATACCACTAAACCAGCCAAGATTTTACCTAACACTATGACAATGCTTTGCACCAAGGAGGTTAAAGCGGGAATATTCAAAATATCTACGGCTGCTAAGGTGGCAAATAACATGATTCCCACTAATACCACGATTCCCCCCAACTCGGAAGGGGTGCGGGTGGGTGTTACAGGTTCACCATCGGTAATTTTGGGGGTGGTGGGTGCGGGTAAACCTAGTAAGGTGAAGATGTTGTTAAAGCCAATGCTGGTTAGAACGCTGGTAACTAAATCCCCTACAAATCGTCCCAAGAAATAAGCCACAATTAAAATACCTGTAGCTGTAAAGATGCTGGGTAGAGTGTTGAGAATCTGTTGCAGCATAGCGATCGCCGGTTGGGAAATCGCATCTATTTTTAAGGCATTCAGGGAAGCAATAGCAATAGGAATCAAAATCAAGATATAGGCGATTGTTCCTAAAATCCCTGATAAAGACTGTACACCGTTAGCAGGTGAAACGCCAAATCTAGTTCCTAGATTATCTACACCAGTAGTAGCTAACAAATTGGTAATAACTCGTTTGGCTACATTAGCTAAAAACCAGCCGACAGTAGCAATTAAACCTGCTGCCAAAATATTGGGAATAATGGAAAGTAGCTGATTAATTAGGGTTTGCAGGGGTTGTAATGCTTGGTCTAACCCTAAAGTATCTAAAACCGGAACTAGAAACAGTAAAAAAATCAGCCAGTACAGGCTATTAGCAATGGTGTGAGTTAAAGATAATTGATTGGTGTTTGCGGGATCTTGGGTTTCTTGTAACCGTTGATCTAACTTGATGGCTTCTAATCCGCGTATTGTTAACAGCTTAACAACTGTGGCTAATAACCAAGCTGTGGTTAAAAAGATAGTTGCACCGAGTATTTTTGGTACAAAGCCAATCAGCTGTTCTAGAAAATTATTTAACGGTCTAGAAGCAACTTCTAAGCCTAAAATCTGCAAAACAGCAACTATGGTTAAAAGCAGAATACTCCAATAAACTAAGCCAGAAATTAAAGCTTCTAATTGGGGGACTTTTTCTTGTCCTGTGACTCCTGCGGCAATTTTGTTATCTATCTCTGTTTTGTGCAGAAGGTTTTTAGCGGCTTTAGCGGCAATTGCGGCCATTAACCATCCTACTACAACTATAGCAGTAGCACCGAGCAATCGAGGTAAAAATTCGATTACTTGTTGAAATGCACCCTGTACATCAGTAACACCTTGCCTCAATGTCACTTGTGCTAACAAACTCACCCCTGTTACTGGGGTTATTCCTTGCCAAGTTATATTAATCATATTTTAAGTTGATTTTTACAGCAAGCACTGAGTAAACTCAAAAACTAGATTGCAAAAGAGCAACAATCTCAGTAGAGTTCCCAGTGATTTGTCAATAATTTACCAACAAAGAGAAAAGTATCCAAGCGATCGCTTAAAATATACGACTAAAGGAGGATAAAAAATAAGCTGATCAAGTTAGCTTTAGTGCTATTCTCAGGTTAAAGACAGGGGTTAAGGCTGAATGTCGCAGATTTTGGAACAATCTATTAAAATCAATGCTACTGCCACAACTGTAGAAAGGTGTTTTACTGACTTAAATTTAATGCACCGATGGTTAAATCCGGCTTTGCGCTGTGAACCGGTGGGGGAAAAGTGGAGTACAGAAATCGGTAGCGAAAGTTCATTTATCATCCAAGTACCCTTACTTCAGCCAACTTTAAAAAGTGTAGTTGTAGAGAGACAACCGGGTTTGGTAGTGTGGGAGTTTAGCGGCTTTTTCCAAGGATGCGATCGCTGGGAATGTCAACCGGTAGAATCAGGTACATTTCTCCTCAACCGTTTTGAGTTTACCATCCCTAACCCGATAGTGAACTGGGGTTTTAATACTTTTGCAGCTTCTTGGACAAAAGCCGATATGGAAGCACAACTAAAACGGTTAAAACAAGTTGCAGAAAGATTATAGCAGGGAACAGGGAACAGGAAGGTTGAAAGTCTCTTAGTATAAGGTTTTGTTCCTAAAATCTGTACCTTATTGACCTGAGATATGCTGTATAACTCTATTTCAACCCAGACAAGCGAACAAATCTTGTTCTGGTGTGTTGATTAGTTTTAAATTATAGGTTTCTGACAGGAGTTTCACTACATTAGCGGAGAGGAAAGCCGGAAGCGTGGGACTAATGCGAATGTTTTGAATACCAAGATAAAGTAAACTCATCCGTATCACGGGTATTAATATTGATAGTTTTAGCCTGTAAAGCTACCTGAGAAAGTCCCCGCAAACAATGCACCAACAAATCTTGCAAAGCATCAACTTCAGGACTTTTCCCACAAGCACCCCACTGATAACACACATCACCGCGAGTAGTTTGTTCACACTGGTTACAGAACATCGTCTTTTCCTCAATTCTTCATACTTCCAGCGTATTCATTTCCCTTAGAGAAATCCTTGACTTATGTCAAGTATAGTTGTGAAGTTTGGTAAAGCTTTCTATCGAGAAAAATGAGCCAAAGTTCATCTTGATTTAAACTACTTTAAATTTATTTAGAATTGCAAAACTTGGCATAAAGTAGTATATAATGTAATATGCAACCTACGTAAAACAAAAATAGACGGAAAAAATAGTTATTATGACAATTTCTAGAGATTATAAAGAAACCATTAATGCACGAATTAAACAAGACCCTGATTTTGTCATAGCTTTATTTGATGAAGCTATTTCTCTTTTCCTGAATGGTGAACCAGAAACAGCAAGACTAATTTTAAGAGGTATTGTAAATGCAACCGTAGGTTTTGAATAGTTAGCAATTGAAACTTCTAAACCAAGTAAAACTTGACCTAGAATTTAATCAGACGGGAATTTTTATGAATAAACAACCAAAAAAAGAAACAGAACTCGAAAATATAACCAATCATGGTTTTAATGTTGAAGAGAGCAGTGATAAAGATATTGATTTGGCATTTCTTTCTTTAAAAATTGCTTTAAAAGCATACTTTTCTACTTATCATTGTCATAATGGTTTGCTCAATTACTATATTGACAATAAAGAGTATTTCAAAGATGATGATCTAATGTATTGTGATTTGCTTGGAAAATCTATTTTAGCAAAATATTGTGAAGCATACACAGAATGTATAATTCACTTTCATCATTTTGCTGAATTAGTATGCAAAAATTTTTTAAGACATGATAATCCTTTATTTGTCATCTCTCCATCTGATGAAAAAAATATAGAAAAAAATATACTTTTAAAATACAAAATTGTTAAAAATCAACTATCACTAAAAGATGAAAATGATATGAAAACAATTACTTTTTTAGATAGCTTAAAAGCATTATTGTCACTTATTAAAGCAGAAGAAATAAAAAATGATTATTATCAAAAATTATCTTTTATAGAGAAACATGAAGAAATGTTGAAAAAACTAAATACCTTAAGGAATATAGTTTGGCATCGTGGTTTATATATTCTTTATTATGAGGCTTTAGACAAATTAGTTGGAAAGTATATTCTTCCCTTTGTGGATGAAGTAACTAAACATGAAAAATATAGTGTATATGAAAACTTGTGGAATCACACAAAAATAGACTGTGGAATAAATCCTATAAAAGAAATTATTAATCATTTTAAAGAAGGTTATCATAACATGGAAAAAATTGCTCTTGTAAAAGAGTTAGGTAGAGCAGCTTATAATATTCCATCATGTTGGTATTCACAAGATAAGAAAGAAAAAGAAGCAATAGAAAATAAAGCTCTGGCCATTTCTAAAAACAGCTATGATTCTGAAATAGCTGAAATAGACAGATGTCCTGTCTGTGGTTTTAACTCTCTAATTATTTATAAATATGTAGAATATGAAGTAGATCAAAATGATGTGGTTTATAGTGAAACTCCTTATTGTAGTCGTGTAAAGTGTGAATGTTGCTCATTTGAGCTACATAATGACATCAGAAATGCTAGTGAATATGGAATTGAGGGAATAAGAGATTATTGGGTATAATACATTTTTCGACATTTTCTTATCTTGATAAACACGCAAATAATATATAGTGCATTTCATCAAATAGTTGTAATATTGTTTAAAGATTGAATTCGCAAATCACGAGTAACTAAAGGAATACCCAAACACAAAGTCGTAGTAGTAATAACTCTATCAAGGAGTCTTAAAAGTGATTTTTTGAAACAAAAACTCAGCAAAGTCTAATAATTGCTGCTGTTTATCAACAGGTAATTGACGCAACTTATCTAACACTGCTTGCTCGATATTCATCAAAATTACTCCTGCTTTCACTATTCAATATTATAATGTATTGCAGTGGTAATTTATCAATTACCTTTACGTATCATTTCACGAAATTTTAAAATTAAATCCTTGGGTTTTTCACCAGATATAATCAAACTTGCTAACAAATCTAAATCTAAATCTGGTAAAAATTCACTTTTGGTAATTTGCTCATATTTATCACCACGCAAATGATATAATGAGAATTGATTATTTTGCCAAAACCAAACTTCTGGAACTCCCAAACCTTGATAAATTAATAAATCATCAATTCCCCCACTGGTAACAATGACCTCAATTGCTAAATCGGGAATTGGTTTTTCAGAATTAAAACAATAACATTCATCTGGTTCAATACCTCTAGCGGTTGCTTCTTTTCTAAAAGTAGTTGAACCTAAAGGATAAAAATCAATATCTTTTTCTATAAAATACGTTTCTAATAATAAAGCGATAATCTTTTTGTCAAACTCATGACGACGACTAGGAGACATGATTTCTAAAGTACCTGCTAAATATTTAAAGCGATAATGAGAAATGTTAGCGAATCTCTGTAAAATTATCTCATATACATCCCAGTTAATCCCATTCATCAGTAAAATTTGATCAGAGTCAATATTTTGTAATGCTGACTGACTGGTTAACTCTTCCCATTGACTCAATTTTTCTAGTAAACCTAACATGGTTGTTACTCCAAAATTGCTTTAAATTATTAGGTGGGCATTTTTTAGGTGTATTTCAATAAAATTGAGTATCTTCAGAAATGCTCATCCTACGTAAAATGGTTACAAAAAATCAAGAATGTGGATTTAAAATCATGCCAATTATTATACTGTATACATTGGCTAAAGGCAAATTAACATTATGTCGGTTACAGATAGAATTTTGGAAGTTAAACAATTTCTCCAGAAAACGCCGATATTTCAAAAAGTTTTAGATGAACAATTACAAGCAGTTGCGAATATTGCTATTGTTCAAAGTTATAAAAAAGGTACAATGCTGTTTTGGGAAGGGGACGAAGCGACAGGATTTTTTATTGTTAAATCTGGGAGAGTTAAGGTTTTTAAAGTAGCAAATAATGGGAAAGAACAAATTTTACATATATTTGGAACAGAGGAATATTTTGCGGAAGTTCCAGCTTTTGATGGTGGACGTTTTCCCGCTTCCGCAGCAGCAATGGAAAATTCTGAGGTGCTGTTTATTCCCAGAAGTGCATTTTTCATGGTTTTGCAACAACATCCAACTTTAGTTATAGCAATGTTAGGAACTTTTGCTCGACATTTGCGACATTTAACCCATTTGGTTGATACTCTTTCTTTTCAAGAAGTACCGGAAAGATTGATGAATTATTTATTAAAATTAAGTCAGCGTCAGGGTAATGTTGATATTGTGGAGTTAGATTTGCCAAAAAGTCAATTAGCGGCTTTATTAGGAACTATTCCCGAAACTCTTTCCCGTGCTTTTTATAAGTTAAGTCAAGAGGGAAAGATTGAAATAGATGGAACTAAAATAAAATTGCTGCATGGTGAGTAAAATTTTTGTAAATTGGGTGAGTTTGTTTTTAAAAACATCTCGCTTTATTCTAGGCGGTTAAGGAGTTGACGAATCATGTTTGCGTCTTCAGCTGTGGGGACTTGGTGGAGATATGTTTCTAAGTCTGCTTTAGCTTGGATGAAGTGACCTAGCTGATAATTGAGTAAACCGCGATCGCGCAATTCTAAAATAGCACTGGGAAATAATAGTAAAATTCTCTCTACAGTAGCCAAAGACTTGGTTAAATTTTGCTCTTGTAAATAAATATACTTTAAATTAGTCAGCATCCTAGCCAAAAACTGGCGCTTACTCACTACGGCTAAAAATTCCGGTTGTAATGTTACCTGTTGCTGGTAAATTTGTGATAGCCTTTCCTGACAATCTTCTGCAAACATCACCTCCCCATTATTAAAAGCATCCACAAAAATTTCCATATCGGGAATATTGGGACGAATCAAAAAATGCCCAGGCATCCCCACCCCCTGCATTGGAAAATCTAAGCGTTGAGCAATTTCCATGTAAACTAGTGCTAAAGTGATGGGAATCCCTAACCGTCTATCTATCACCTGATTTAAAAAACTATTACGGGGATCATAATAGTCTTTTTGATTACCTTTAAAACCTAAATCTTCGTAAAGATACTGGTTAATAGTTTGAATCACTCGCAAAGGATAGCGCGGAGTTGGTAAACGTTCTTGTACCTCTTCTGCCATCATATCTAAAGCATTAATATACTCTTCTGGGTCCATATCCGGGTATTCTTCCCCAGCAATGTATAAAGCAGCCCTAGCTAAGTCCATCAACTCGTCAGGTTTTTGAATTTCTTGATAAAAATATTGCCGTGCTGACGAGTAATTCATAATTGCATCAATTCGTAACTACAAGGATGAAGTGACTAAAAGCAAATGTAAAGAATTGTGTACATTTACTATAATAGCTTTTCCAATGGAATTTTTCTCAAGAAATTATTGAAACTTTTCTACAAAAAACCGTATAATCTTAACTACATTTGAACTTTACATTTTATAATCTGTGTTTAAGTATTGGTACACTTAAAATCTTAATCTAATTCAATAAATATTTATAGGTATATAGGAATCCTAAATGATTTGTGAAAAAATTTAGGTATGTGTAGGGTGAGCATTTCTTGATTAAATTATGAATAAAAGCAAATTATCCTTGTAAGTATTTATATTTATGACTTAATCATTTTTTTTCAACAACTGCATAAAATCTTTACCAATTTACCAGAATTTTCGCTCTTATTTTGCAATGCAATTATAGCTTGATCAAAGGATTAAATGACCAATATTAATGTAAATGATTGTTTATATCTATCATGGTATTTTTTTTAGTAAAAATTTAGTGAAGACTGTATAAATTTCTGATGTGTATGCATAAATACTAACGGCGTTTGATGTTAGTTTGTTAATTACGTGGATTCAACAAATATCCTTCTGTGTAAAATATCATGTCTAAAACATTACAACAGTTATCTATAGCTACACTAGGCGCATCATTAGTTACTCTAGGAGTAGGATTAGGACAACAAGCTGAAGCTGCTACATTGTTTGGCGATCGCACCACTTTTGAAAATAATTTAAGTAGCATTATTGTTGACGATTACTCTAACCCTGGTTACTTGGTTGGTGGAAACCCAGCTTCAAGTATTGTTATCCACAACGATGCTTATATGAGCAGTGTGGTGGGTGAGACAAAATACACAGCGACTGGTTTTAGTAATACTAATATCATTCTCAAGTATTTGAATAATGCCTACTGTGCAGGTTGTAATGGCTCATTCTTGTTAGACTTCACAGAAACCAGTATAGGCACTGCCGCAGGAGTTTTTGGTGCAGGTTTTGATATCACAGATGCTACTCAATACTTTGCTCATGTTACCTTTGGAGATAATACTACTCAAGATTATTCCTTAGCTAATAAAACATTTTGGGGTCTTACATCCGATAAAAGTATCAAGAGTGTCCATGTTGGCTTACAAAATGGAGGTACAACCCAAAACGGTTATATTAGCATAGATAAACTAACAATAGGCGCTACATCTGTTCCTGAACCCACTACAATGTTAGGCATTTTAGGTATGGCTGCTGTTGGCACTACTTCATTACTGAAACGTAATAAAGTAAATAAAGCATAAACCACTACAGGTAAAGATATGGTGATTTGCCAACAAAAACCTTAAAAGTTTTAATTTATACTTTTATTTGACGATTTTAGGCAAATCAAAATCTGGAATATTTATTTAGCAAAGGTTTTAGCCATTTATTAATGTTTTAAGATATTCACAATATTTTATTACTTAATAAAATGTTAAAACCTTTAGCATATTTGTATTGGAAAATGAAGAAATTATTTTTTGATTCCCAGATTTGACTCAGTAAGCATATCAAGACAGGGTAGCGATTTCAGTAAAAATTTAGCAACCGTTAGTGAAGATAGGTAAAGTTTTAATATACATCTATAAACTACTAATACCAATTCACGAAAACCTTGATACTAATAAATTGCTGTAGGGCTTGAGCAGTGCTAAACCCTGACCAGGTATTTGTATCATTATTAAAGTGAAAATGTATCACCTTTGGAGATAATACCACTCAAGATTATTCCCTAGTCAACCAGCAATTTTGGGGGAACACATCCGATAAAATTATTAGAAGTATCTACAGCACATTTCAGGTAAATGAGGTACAAATTTTCGGAACAAACTTATATATCAAAATGCTTTTACCCCTGTTCCCTGCTGTATGTTGGCTTACCAAATGGAGGCACTACCACCAACGGTAATATTATCATTGATAACCTAACAATAGGCGCTACGGCTGTTCCTGAACCCACTACAATGTTAGGCATTTTAGGTATGGCTGCTGTTGGCACTACTTCACTTTCACTACAGAAACGCAACAAAGTAACTATAGTGATTTGCCAACAACAATATTAAGGGTTTGAAGTTTTAGAACCCTTAATACAGCAGGGAATAAGGTTGAAACTCTTTTAAAACGTGCTGTATTAAAGGTTTGAAATTATCAAACCCTAAGTTATGAATCACTATTAATTGCTGTTAAAAAAACTGCACGGATTTTAGATTTGTGATTTATCCCTAATCCAAAATCTAAAATCCTTAATTAGTCAACCTAGCGATTAACGGCGGCTGCTTCTCGTGCCGCAGCTGCTTGATCTGGGTGGATACCCAAACGAGTCAGGTTAATTCTACCCTTATTGTCAATTTCTCGCACTTTGACAATAACTTCATCACCAACGGCTACTTCATCCTCAACTTTACCGACGCGATAATCAGCTAATTGAGAAATATGGATCATGCCTTCTTTGCCGGGCAAAAATTCCACAAATGCACCGATGGGTATAATCCGCGTCACGCGACCGACGTAAACATCACCTTCATGCAGTTTGCGAGTCATGCCTTGAATGATGTTCCGGGCTTTCTTGGCTCTATTTTCATCAACTGCGGAAATGGTAACGGTGCCATCATCTTCAATGTCAATTCTTGCGCCAGTTTCCTCAGTGATACCCTTAATTGTTTTACCACCGGGTCCAATGACTAAGCCAATCATATCTGGATCAATCTTAATGGTCAACAGGCGCGGGGCAAAGGGTGAAGTTTCCACTCGTGGTTGATCAATAGTCTGGAGCATTTTTTCCAGAATATGCAGGCGGGCGGCTTTTGCTTGTTCAACAGCTTGACGAATTACGTCCAAGGACAAACCAGATATTTTCATATCCATTTGTAGGGCAGTAATACCTGTATCTGTGCCAGCTACTTTAAAGTCCATGTCGCCTAAAAAGTCTTCAATCCCTTGAATATCGGTGAGGACTCGTACTTCATCCCCTTCTTTAATCAAGCCCATAGCTGCACCGCTAACGGGTTTAATAATGGGGACACCTGCATCCATCAAAGCCAAAGTAGAACCGCAAACGGAACCCATAGAGGTAGAACCGTTAGAAGATAGAACTTCGGAAACTACACGGATGACGTAGGGGAATACTTCTTTAGGTGGTAGGACGGGTAATAATGCCCGTTCTGCTAAAGCCCCGTGACCGACTTCTCTTCTACCAGGGGCGCGGAGGGGTTTGGTTTCACCCACGGAGAAGGGTGGGAAGTTATAATGATGCAGATAGCGTTTTTCTTGATCTAGTTGCAGATCGTCATTTAACGATTGGGCATCGCCTGGGGTGCCAAGGGTACAAGCGGAAAGAACTTGAGTTAGTCCCCGGTTAAATAAGCCACTACCGTGTACTCGCTTGGGTAAAACATCAATTTGGCAGGAAACTGGACGAACTTCATCCAATTTGCGACCATCCACGCGCACGTTATCTTCGATGATTTGACGACGCATAAAGAATTTGGTGATGTCCTTGAAGGTATTACCCAAAGCTTTAGCATCAGCACTAGCAGCTACCCGGATGGGCTCATCTTCTGGCATGGCGGCGATTTCGTTAGCGATCGCCTCTTTAACTACATCTAATGCTTGATCTCGCTCATTTTTGGTAAATTCAAACTGTGACAAAATTTTCTTAATTTCATCACTAGCGCGATCGCGGATAAAGTTCTCTAGTGTCTGATCTACTTCTGGCGCTGTTATTTGTACAATTTCCAAACCTAATTCCGCCATTAAGTCCTGTTGGGCTTTGATTAAGTCTCTAACAGCTTCATAGCCAAAATCAATTGCCTCGATAATATCTCGTTCTGGCAACTGGTTAGCGCCTGCTTCCACCATGATTACCCCATCAGGTGAGCCAGCTACTATCAGATCCAGATCCCCCGCTTCAATTTCCGCGTAGGTGGGGTTAATTAAAAAATCATCTCCCACTAACCCAACTCTGACTGCTGCCATTGGGCCATTAAAGGGAATTTGGGCAATTAAAGTGGCAATAGAAGCACCAGTCACCGCTAACACATCCGGTGGGACTAGTTCATCCATTGACAGAGTGAGGGCAACGATTTGTAAATCATCCCGTAACCAAGAAGGAAACAAAGGACGTAATGGGCGATCGATCAAACGACTAGTAAGAATTGCTTTCTCCGGTGGCCGACCTTCCCGGCGCATAATCCCTCCGGGAATCCTACCCGCCGCATACAACCTTTCTTCATAATCTACGGTGAGGGGTAGAAAATCAATGCCTTCTCTGGCTTCAGATCGTGTGGCTGTCACTAAAACAGCTGTGTCCCCCGATTGTATCAATACTGACCCACCAGCTTGGGGGGCTAGTAGACCTACCTTCAGTCGAATATCCCGTCCATCAAAGGATATTGACTTGTCAACTTCTGCCATTCAGTTTTTTTTCCTTCTCTTTCGCTATTCTCTCTCTGTGGCAATCCTAACATTTCTCAACTCTGACCTGCTTCTATTCCAGCATTAAAAGATCAGAAATCCTGAAAAGGAGGCAGGGGGCAGGGGGCAGGGGGCAGGG
>DATGXB010000235.1:0-15846 GCA_035299225.1 Nostocaceae cyanobacterium
CGGCGTGCGATCCCGTGGGGGCAGGGGAGAAAATAAGAATTAATTCCCAATTCCCAATTCCCTGTTCCCTAATGACTAATGACTTTTCCCGCACTCCGCACCCTATGATATATGTGACTTTTCCTGTTTAATCTTTCTTAAAGGAATGCGAATCAAATGATAAGCACCTTTAGTAGCGATACTCTTATATTGATCTGGGGATAACTTCATGTCTACTAATCTGGCGTTTTCTGTCAAAATTAGTAAAGATTTGCGTTGGTCTGTTTTTGTGGCTTGTTGTTGAATGTACTCTGTACCTTGCGACGAAAGTTTAATATAATTAACGGTTTTTTGAGTGTAAAAAGTCACGGTTGGCTTTTTAAAACCCACCATAATTAACTCTTCATTGGGCTGTCTTTCTTGCACAATTATTGCTGATAATTCCCTTAAAGGTAATTGCCTTTCAGCGTCCATTAAAAACAAAGCAGGCATGATAGTTAAGGCAAAAAAAGCCACAAACCCAATAGTATTAATACCAATAATTGCCCGCCAGCGATGAGCAAGAATTAAAGCCGCTATGCCTATAGCAACCAATAACCAAACAATACCGCCAATAGTTGTTAAACCAGCATTTTGTAGTTGTTGATATAAATCTGGTGCGGCGGGATCTGTACCCACAATTTTGAGGAGGTTAAATAAGGCTACAGATAAAACCGTTAAAAATACTACATTTATCCAACCGCTAACTTGTAAAATTCTGCGGGAATTTGCAGTTATATTTTCTTCAGAGGAGTTAGTGAAAAAGTCACTCCATAATAATGCTACCAAAATTGCTGCTGCTGGCATTAAAGGCAAAACATAGCTGGGAAGTTTAGTAACAGCAATGGTAAAAAAGCTGAACACACCTAAAAACCAGAAACAGATAAATAAACCGAATTGTTGGGAGCGTTCCTGATTTAACCAATGATTTCGCCTCCAAAATTTAAGTCTAATTAATGCCGCCGGAATATATGCCGCATAAGGTGCAAATCCTACCAACACAACCAGAAAATAAAAATACCAAGGTGCTGCATGGCCATTAACTACATCTGTAAATCTTTCTATGTTGTGATAACCAAAAAAAGAATCAATATAATTTTGTCCATTCCGCCAAATTACCAAAGCATACCAGGGAATTGATAAAGCCAAAACTATCAGCATTCCCAAAATTGGGCGCATTTCTCGCCACATTTCCCAGAATTTACCCAGGTACAAAACAAAGGCTAAAATAATGATTCCTGGTAAAACAATTCCTATGGGTCCTTTGGTTAAAATTCCGGCGGCCATTAAAATATAACAAGCCAAATACCATTTATTTGGTAGTTTGGATTTTTCTGAAGTTAATTTGGCATTTTCACCATATCCCAAGAAGAAACAAAACAAAGCCGACGCTATACAACCGGTGAGTAACATATCAGAAACGCCGACTCTCCCCCAAGCAATCATTTCTGGGTTGAGTCCCATAATTGCGGCGGTCATTCCGGCGCTAATATAACGACGGGTGGGGTTATTATTTCCTGTTAATTTGTCTTTTTGGGCAAAATACCAATAAACGATATAAAAACCTAAAGCACTAACTGTTATAGCCGCTAATGCCGAGGGAAGACGCACAGCCCACTCATTAACACCGAAAATAGAGTAAGCGATCGCCTGACACCAATAAATTAAAGCCGGTTTATCAAATCTGGTTTCCCCGTTAAAATACGGAGTGATCCAATCTCCTGTTACCAACATTTGCCGAGAAGCCTCCGCAAACAAGGGTTCAGTCTCATCAATCAAGCCAACATTACCCAAATTCCACAAATAGGCGATCGCCCCAACCAACAACACCCACAGCCCAGAAACCATTACAGCCACAGCCGGACGTTGTTCTAAATTCTCAAACCATTGCACAACAGCAGAAGGAGCAGTTAACTTTAGCCTCATGAATCTATATCCTAGCGACACAGCAAATCGTGTCTTGCTACTAAACAATACTTTACAATTAGCCGTCACTAGTCAATAGTCGTTCAAAATTAAATTTTGTTCTCAGGAAGAGGGAGTGAGGGGTGCGGAGTGTCAAGCAGAATCAACTCCTCATAACTAATCACTCAAAACTAACTGCCATTCTTTACTTCCTGTATCCCATTTGGGTAGAGAGGTTTCACCCACAATATAGGGGCCCCAGTAGCGACGGGAACCATCTTGAGCAAAAGCTACTAACACATCTCCCTTTTCTAACTTTAAACTGCCTTCGGGTAAAGATAATATTAAACCCTTTTCGCTACCTTCTTGGGGGGAAAAATCCCAATGTGCGGGAATATGAGATTTTTTACCACTAGTTGAATTTTTAGCGGCTGGTTGTCTGGCTAATAAAGCTAATCTCACCGGCTGGTTAGTTTGATTACTCATCCGTAAAACTCCAGGGGGATGATTTTTTTTATTAGTGTTTGGCTGAACTACTACAACAGCAGACGTATTTTCTGTGTTAGTGATTGGTTCTGTTTTTTTAGCTGAAGAAATTTCTGGATCTGGTACAATTTCAGTAGAGTTTGTACTTTGCAAATTACTATTTTCTGTAGATACATTTTCTGTTAATTCTGGTTGAGTTGCATCAAAGGATACGCTCATCCCTAAGCATCCTGCCAATGTGCCGACTAAGCCAAATGCCAGAGTTATAACAGCGAAGTTACGATAAAGTGAATAATTCATAATCATACTTTTAGAAATAAGATTTTACTGGGACTAACCTAAATGGTAGCCTATGTTTCCAAACCAAAATTTGCGAAAATTACCCATTATTAGATTCTCGAAAAATAAGACGGAAAATGTATCATAAGTAGCAATTTCGGGAGAAAATAGGTAAATCAGATATGCGGCTTTGGAAATAAAAATCTATTTTCTCGCTGTTTCTTCTTAAACCAAAAAAGATTGGCTTAAATTACCTATTTGCCAAATATACAACTTCCGTAATAATCTAATTGCTGATAATTACTGACCCGCAAGAGAAAATTATTGTTTGGTGTGTATTAATCTTAACCGATTTCCTGGAAAATAGCCCGCAGATTAATCTTTAAGATGGATTTCGTCACTGGATAATGTACACCTTATCTTTAAGATAACCTTATTTTTTTCTAAAAAACCACCTGCTCAGGTGAGAATTTTTAAGATTTATATACATCAGTTAGTAGGTTGTTGTATAAATTCTGTTATATGCTGAAATAGTCAACTAGTGCAGCTAGGAATTAAAAATTGAAAAGGTAATGAGGAATAGTAATTTTATATTCCTCTTGCCTCCTGCCTCCTGCCTCCTGCCTCCTTCTAAACTTATGCAAAACACCCGGTTAAATAATCTATTAGATACCGTTGCTCAAAATACAAATCAATGGTTTCTCAACCCCTGGCGGCGGTTTTCATTGCTACTAATTAGCTTTTTACTTGGTTTTTTCCTGGGTTCGGCGATATCCACTACAGCCGGACAAAGGGCAGAATTAGATATTGTGATAGCGGCTTTTTTAGTTATTTTAACAGAGGTGGCCAGTAAAATATTTTACAGTCGCAGCTTTTTTGCCAGAAAAGCACTTTGGGTAGATGTGATCAACTATCTTAAGGTTGGTTTTATCTACAGTTTATTTCTCGAAGCCTTTAAACTGGGTTCTTAATGTTTTTGGTTAACTATCAATGATGAAAGATGATTGGCTAAAACAGATTTTGACTACAGATACAGCTTGGCAAGATTTAGCTAAAACAGCAATTTTGGCAGATGCTTGGAAAGCGGAAGTATTTGATATTACTCCAGAGAATTTAGACCAAGTGATTGAGGAGAAATCCCAGGTTTTGCGTTTAGTTTGCCCCAAAATCAGCGAATTTTGCCAAAATCATCTGCAAATCCAGCCAGAAGCCATTTTATCAACTTTGTGGGATTTATGGCTACCGCTAGGAATGCAACTGGCTGCAAAACGTCAAAATTTGGATAGACCTTTTATTCAAGGGATTTTAGGCGGACAAGGAACAGGTAAAACCACCATTTCCCGGATTTTAAGTTTAATTTTGCAAGAGTTGGGCTATGCTACCGTTAGCTTATCTTTAGATGACTTATATAAAACTTATAGCGATCGCCTCGCCTTAGTACAACAAGATCCGCGATTAATTTGGCGTGGCCCCCCAGGAACACATGATGTAGACTTAGGTTTAAGCGTACTAGAAAAAATTCGCCAAAACCAGACACCTGTAGAAATTCCCCGCTTTGATAAATCAGCTTATCACGGCGCAGGCGATCGCACCACACCAGAAATTATCACCCAAGTTGATATAGTCCTATTTGAAGGTTGGTTTGTCGGAGTCCCACCCATCAACCCCGCAGCATTTTCCACCCCACCACCCCCCATCATCACCCCCACAGACCAAACCTTTGCGCGGGACATGAATCAACAACTCCACAACTATCTACCCCTATGGTCAAAGTTAGATAGCTTAATCATCCTTTACCCCACTGATTACCGATGCTCATTAACCTGGCGAAAACAAGCCGAACACCAAATGATCGCCACCGGTAAAACAGGTATGAGCGACGCACAAATAGAAGAATTTGTCAACTATTTCTGGCAGGCTTTACATCCAGAATTATTCATTACCCCCCTCACAAAATCACCCCAACTTGTAGATTTAGTCATCGAAATTAACCCCAATCACAACTTAGGTAAAATCTATAAACCTAAATAATTATTAGTATGTGTAGGGTGGGCTAGGGTGTAAAATTCTGAATATAAGCAGAAAATTTTAAAAAATGCCCATCTAAGTATTTTTCAAAAATCAAACAGGAGTTCTATAGATTTGATTTTTAAGTAATTATTTTAAATAAGTAAAAGTGCTATACTAGGATGTAAAATTGTTTTTCAGGTATTTTGAATGTAATATTTACTAGCATCAATTACTTCTCACCCTTGCTGGACAATAAATTTCGGCATTTAGTTGTAAGATATAATTGGTTTATTGCATACAGGAGTTACACAGTAATAATATGTTAAAAACAAAAGTTTTTTTTGAGAATCTAGGAGTAATTCAAAAAGGTTATTTACAGTTAAATGACTTAACATTACTTTGTGGAGCAAATAATACAGGTAAAACCTATGTGATGTATTCTTTATACTCTCTGCTTGATTTGAATTTTGACATCAATTTGAATTTTGTAGAAAATATACTCAATAAATTGATTGATGATAAAGTTGGTCAATATGATATTCAGGAATTAATTACTATTAATTTAGATAGTATTTCAAGTGAAATATCACAGGGTATCACCAAACATTTACCAACTTTATTTGGAGTCAAAGCAGAAGAGTTTCAACAAAGTAAAATTAATTTAGAACTTGATATTGATTTAATTTTAGCCAATATAACTAATCAAACTTGGCAGAGTCGTTTAAGTTTAGGTTCAAAAAAATCAGACTGGGTTTTAAATATTGGAAAACCAGAAAATGATACTAAAGTCACTTTTACTATGCAGGACACAGATATTCCCCATGAATTGTTAATAGAGTTTATATCTAGGATAATGATTAGACTAATTTTTAGCAGAAATAATCGCAATTGTGTTTTACTCCCGGCTGAAAGGGCTGGGCTAAATTTATTTTTTAAAGAGTTATCAAGTATCCGTAACCGTCTACTACATCATGCTCAAAAAGATGATATTGATCCAATGGAAGTTTTAAAAGATATTATTAAATCCCGTTATGCAGAACCTATTTCCGATTATATTGAGTTTTTGAATGACTTAAATGAAAGTAAAAAACTGACAAGTGATTATCAGATTCAAGCACGGCATATACATGAAAAAATTATTAAGGGTAAATATGAAATAGATAGTGATGGGGACATATTTTTTCTACCTCATCAAAATAAAAGTAAAAAAATGCCTTTACATTTTACTTCTTCTACAGTTAAAACTCTATTTGGTTTAGCCTTTTATTTAGAACATCTTGCTAAACCAGGAGATTATTTAATGATTGATGAACCAGAATTAAGTTTACATCCAGATAATCAACGTAATTTAGCACGAGTCTTAGCAAAATTAGTTAATAATGGTGTTAAAGTAGCAGTAAGTACCCATAGTCCTTATTTTGTCCGTGAATTAAATAACCTGATTATGTTAAATAAATCTTTTGCTCAAGCTGATAAACTAAGAAAGCGTTATGGTTATGAATCTAATGAAAGTTTGAATCCTGATCAAGTATCTGCTTATCTATTTAGTGATAACACTATTCATCCGATGGAAATTAATCAAGATGAGGGTATTATTGCAACAACTTTTGATGACGTGATTGATAATCTGAATCAGTCCTCAAATAATATTTATTATGCTTCTCAAGAAGAGGAAGATTGGGATGCAGAGTAAAGAATTAATTGATTTAGTTAAAAAGGTAATCGCAGAAGATTTACATTCAGAAATCCATGAAGAGAATTGTATTTTAATTGAAGAAAAACACGAACAAGCAAAATGTCGTTATGTAAAAATAAAGTTGAAGAAATCAGGTTCTTATTTTGGATTTTCTCTAGATCAGCGTAAAGGAGAAGGGAAAAATGACCCCATTTATCCTTTTTTTAATCCAAAATATCCAGATATCTGTAAGAAAAATGATGCAATTTTATTCGTACAAAAATCAAATCATGTTTATGTTTTCTTGATAGAAATGAAATCTGAAAATCCTGGAAGTTATTTAAAACAATTAAAATCAGCGAGGGGTTTTGTAGAATTTATTTTACAACGTATTCAGATTTTTCATCAAATTAATATAGAAGTTGAATTTAGAGGAATATTATTTTTATTATCTCCTCAAAGACCCAATGAAGGAACAACTAAAAAACGAAAAATTACATTTGAAGATAGAAACG
This sequence comes from Nostocaceae cyanobacterium, assembly GCA_035299225.1. Lineage (GTDB taxonomy): Bacteria > Cyanobacteriota > Cyanobacteriia > Cyanobacteriales > Nostocaceae > DATGXB01. Next base: position 6,889 of record DATGXB010000235.1, read on the forward strand.
GTTTGTTAGTTGCACAAACAGCCGGTAATGAAACCTATTGGATACAACAATTTTTAGATAACATAGACTAAATTTCACTTGCAAGAGAGCACCAACTAAAAAAATATCCTTTTTTGTAGGGTATGTTAGTACAGAAAATATGGCATCTGGAAATTGTATTGTTCTGAAATGGTGCGTTACACGACCTTAACGCACCCTACGAAATTGAAATGGAAATGCCATTATAAGGAGTTGTTTTCAGTGAAAATTATTACTATTTCCCCTGTTGTAAATTTTTAACCAAATCATAAAAAGGTTGCCAATTATCTTCTTCTGCTATTGCTTCCCAAACCGACTCAATTACAGGTCTTAATAATGCCGTTTGTGGATTATATTCAGTCAAAGTTTTAGCAATAGTATCCATATCATCCGGGTGAAAATTATTGAGAATTTGATGATAAAGCAAACACCAATTATCAAAAGCCTCCGACATACCCACCGCCGGCACAATCTCAGAACCATTCATCACCAAACCCGGATCATCCCGCCATTTAATCGAAAAAGTCCGCGCCATTTCATAGAAAAATTGATGATAACCCACTTGACTATCGTGTAAAAAAATAATCGTTAAGCGTAACAACTCATTACCTTCTGGGTTTGGTAAATCTTCAAACCCCAGTTTTTTTAACATTAAACTGCGGTAGTGTGATCTATAACATTCCTCAAACTTAGCTAAACCCACCGTCAAATCAGCCTGATCAATGATAGCACTTAGAGGTGCTTGCAACATTTCTAAATTTAAACGACAAATGCCGGGTTGCTGACTGTAACAATATCGTTTATAATAATCAAAATAGGCAGCCGTAAAGTAGAGATCATAAGTAGGTATAAAAGCATAAGGGCCGTAGTCAAAACTTTCCCCTGTTATTGACATATTGTCAGTATTCAGAACTGCATGACAAAAGCCAGCCGCCATCCACTGTGCTACTAACTCTGCCACTCTCTGAACTAACTCTGCGTAAAACAGGGCATATCTATCATTTTCGTCCGTTTCACTACATAATTGTTGATAGTAATTCTCAATTACATGATCTAACAACTTCTTGGTTAAATCTGGACGCTGGATATAGTGCAGCCTCTCAAAAGTACCAAAGCGGATATGTGATTTACTCATCCGTATCATCACAGATGAACGAGTGGGAGAAGGTTCATCTCCACGCCAAAGAGATAAACCGGTTTCAATCATACTTAAACAACGTGAAGTTCTGACACCCAAGCGGTGTAAAGCTTCCGCCGCTAAAACTTCCCGTACTCCACCTTTGAGAGTTAGCATTCCATCGCCACCGCGAGAGTAAGGTGTTCTACCAGACCCTTTTGTGCCAAAATCATATAATTCGTTATCAGTACCGCGTACTTGACCATATAGGAAGCCTCTACCATCACCCAACTGTGGGTTATATTCACCAAATTGATAACCGTGATAACGTAGTGCTAAAAAGGGTTTCCGTCCCTGAAATTTACCAAAAGCTGTAATAAAATCTTCGTCTTTCACCTGTTGGGGTTCTAGACCTAATCGGGTTAGCAGTGTATCATTTCGCCAACGCAGAATATGTTGGGGAAACTCATCTGCTTCTACTTGATCGTAGTAGTCACTACCCAAAGACTCTAAAGCTGGTTCATAGTTCAGGGAAAGTAAGGAGTTGTGAGAGTGTATGTAATTTGCAGTATCATCCGGGGTCATTACTTGCACAATTTAATTCATCTTCTCTTAATCCTACATCTAGCTGTCACTTTACTTCCATGCAAAATTTAAAGTTTAATCAATTCTTCAATCAAGAATTTTGAATTATTTGCAGAGTTAATCAAGTATGTACAAATTAGGGATTATAATTGAAAAATCTGGAGGGGGATAATGAATAATTTTTGGCAACTAAAGCAGAAATTAGAGCAATTAGCTAATTTAGATGCTACATTTGAGATATTCGGTGCAGAATCACATGGATACCAATCTAATCCATGTCTAAAAGATGCAGAAATTCAAGCTTTTGAGAGAAAGTATAATATTGATTTACCGAGAGATTATCGTCAATTTTTGTTAGAAGTTGGTAATGGTGGTGCGGGTCCTGGTTATGGACTATATAAAATTTTGGGAACGGGTTCTGATAATGAAGTAGCTGCTACACCATATCAAAATAATTTTGACATTCTCTCTCGTCCATTTTCATTTACAACAGCTTGGAATAATTTAGAATTACCTGTTAATGAATATTTGGACAATAAGTTGTTACAAGGTGCGTTGACTATTGCTAATTATGGTTGTGGAATTTATGCGCTATTAGTCATTACTGGCGACCAAAAAGGACAAATTTGGATTGATGACCGCACTAATGATAGTGGTATTTATCCAGCTTCTCTAAATTTCTGCCGTTATTTTCATAATTTTGATTTAGATGAGTTTCTACCAGAAGGAGATGATGATCAACCTTTGGGTTTTTATGATTGGTATGATAACTGGTTAAATCAAAGTTTGGAACAGGTAAAGCAGTCATTAGTCATTAGTTATTAGTCATTACTAGGATTCATATTTGATTTTTGAAATATACGTAGGGTGGGTTAGCGACAGCGTAACCCACCATTTCAAGTCTTGGTGCGTTACGGACTAAAGTCCTAACACAACCTACAAATAGTTAATTTTTTAATTTTCAATTTTTAATTATTTAATTTCTTGCCAGTGAGGATTTATTAAACTGGTGAGGATATGATCTTCCCATTTACCATTAATCATTAAATAGTCTCTTGCATAACCTTCGACGACAAAACCTAGCCTTTTTAAAACATTACCACTACGGCGATTATGAGGCATATAATTAGCCATGATGCGGTGTAAGTTTAAATCTTCAAAAGCATATTGGATAGCGGCTTTTAAGGCTTCGGTCATGTATCCTTTACCTTGTTGGTGTTCTGCTAAACTGTAACCTAGAGAGCAAAAATGTGCGGCATTTCTGACTATATTATTAAAGTTAGCAGTACCAATAATTTCTCTAGGATTGCTTTTGAGGTAAATAAATAATTTTAATGAGTAATCGTTAATAAATTCAATAAAATTGTTTTCTATTTGATATTTCCAAAATTCTTCAGTGAAAAAATTTTCAGCCCAACGGGGATAAAATGGGGTGAGGTAGTTTTTATTGTCTCCAAAATATTTGAGAATGTGGGGGACATCTTCGGGAACTGCTATTCTTAATAATAAGCGATCGCTTGTAATTAGCGGTAGTTCTGATTTCATGAGTTATAAATGAGAATAAATGCGGGTTAAAAACATTTTTGTGATGCTTTTATTTCCTTCATCCCTTCGGTATTGGGTTGGAATCTGTGATCAAAAACAGTTGAACTATTATAGCAGGCATTCTCTAGGTTTGCATTTTTCAGCTTTACCCCATGTAAGTTAGCACCACGAAAATCCACATTTTCTAGATTAGCACCTTGTAAATTAGCCGATGTTAAATTTAATCCTTGCAGGTTAACACCGCTAAGATTTGCCCCCCAAAGTAAAGAAGATTCTTCTTTTGTGGAGATTTGTAATAAATTGGCATCTTGTAAAAATAAAATAATATAACGCTTGTATTCTGGATCTAGCTCTTGTAATGTGGCTTGAGTTATTGCCCGAAAAACTGGTGATTTCTGCTGAATTTGTTGAGGATTTGCTTCTAAAATCAACATTGTCATGGTGTTGAGATAGTTAGAGAGAATATCATGTTGAGCATAATTACTATGTTGAGATATTCTTGCTAATTGATACACCGATGGACGGAAATTATTACTGAAAGCTACACTAAAAAGAGAATAAAAACTTACTGCTGCTACCAATAAACACCCTAATATAACAAATACAAGCTTTTTGGGAATGTTGGCTATTGTGGGAATGTGTAAAATTTCTTTCATTCTCAAAACATAATAATTTATAGCAGAAGATGTACTAGCAGCTACAGGGGCAAGTTTAACGATTTTCTCAGATTCTTTATTCATGGTTAAAGTGTAATGATTTTGACAGAAATTAATCCAATTAATAGGAATGTTCTGACGAAAATCTTTATTAATTGGTTTGAAGTAGTATGTTAGCAAATTATGGACATTTTTTTGATTTATATTCCTACACCTAACTGAGTTAATGATGTAGTTTACAGTATCTATAGGAATCCGGTTTGATTTCTGAAAAAACTCAGTACAACTTAACCTCCTTTCTTCCCTGTTCCCTGTTCCCTGTTCCCTGTTCCCTGTTCCCTGTTCCCTACTACGTAGATAATTTCAAAATTCAAATAGGATTGCTATAGTATTTTTTACATAAACGGAATTTTGAACTGCTTTCAGCGATTTTCGGGAGAATTTTGAATTTTAAATGTGAAATTGTTGCTAAATCTGCCAGATCACGAAAATATTGATAAGCTGAGTTTAAATATCTACAGCAGCAGGTTGGGCTGTACTTGTTGGAGATTAAACAAAAACACTTGTTAAGTAATTTCAGTGTCAAAAGGATCAAAATGTCAGTAATACGCTACGATTGGCAAGAAGCAGAAATTTTGGCGATATATAATACACCATTCCTAGAGCTAATTTATCAAGCCGCTAGTGTGCATCGTCAATATCATAACCCTAAACAAATACAAGTTTGTAAGCTGATTTCTATTAAAACCGGTGGCTGTCCTGAAGATTGTGGTTACTGTGCTCAATCTGCGCGTTATAAAACGGAAGTAAAAGCCGAAGCACTTTTAGATAAAGAAACAGTAATTAATATTGCTAAAAATGCTAAAGAAACCGGTGTAAGTCGGGTGTGTATGGGTGCGGCTTGGCGAGAGGTGCGGGATAATCGGCAATTTGAGCAAGTTTTGGAGATGGTAAAAGATGTTACAGGGATGGGTTTAGAGGTATGTTGTACTTTGGGAATGTTAACAACAGAACAGGCGCAAAGATTAGAGGATGCGGGATTATATGCTTATAATCATAACTTAGACACATCTGAAGAATATTACAGCGCAATTATTACAACTCGCACTTATCAAGACCGCCTGAATACTATTGCCAATGTCCGCCAAACTAATGTTACAGTATGCTCTGGTGGGATATTGGGTTTAGGTGAAAGTGTGAGCGATCGCCTGGGAATGTTACAAACCTTATCTAATTTACGTCCTCATCCCGAATCTGTACCTATCAATATTCTGTCCCAAGTTCCTGGTACACCCTTAGAAAATCAGCCAGATGTCCCTATCTGGGATGTAGTACGGATGATAGCCACGGCGCGAATAATCATGCCTATCTCTGACGTGAGGTTAAGTGCAGGTAGGGCGAGACTGTCCGCAGTTGAACAAGCTTTATGCTTTATGGCTGGTGCTAACTCCATCTTTTCCAGCGATGACAACAAAATGCTAACAGTGACAACCCCCTGTCCAGATTATGACGCAGACAAGGAAATGTTAAACCTGCTGGGCTTAGAAATGCGGCCACCTTTTCAGTTAGCTAAAAGAAATTAAGGATTAAAGCAGGCAGAGGGGCAGAGGGGCAGGGGGGCAGAGGGGCAGAGGAGAAGAAATTCAGTCTCCAATGCCCCTTTTATTGGTATTTTAGCTGGAGACTATAGCAGTTTGACAGAACGTAAGCCAAATAGCAAGCCAACTGCTAGACCAAAGAATAAACCTAAGAAGACGACATAGGAAATAGCGCCCATGATTGACTTTTCTCCACATTAGTTTCTAAATCTATTGAATCATGATGTAGGGCATGAGAGATTGAGGAAGTAGAGTAAACAGGGGCAATGGAAAGAAAGCCGATAAAAAATCATAAAGACCTAGAGGTATATCAAATGGCTTTTGATGCTGCCATGAAAATCTTTGAACTCTCCAAAAAGTTTCCTATTGAGGAAAGATTCTCGTTAACAGATCAGATTCGTCGGTCATCACGTTCTGTTTGTGCTAATTTAGCTGAATCATGGAGAAAGCGTAGATACGAAGCAGCTTTTTTAGCTAAATTGAGTGATTGTGAGGCAGAAGCGGCTGAAACTCAAACATGGATTGAATTTGCTGTTAAGTGCAAATATCTGGACGTTGAATCAGGTCGAGAACTGTATGGAACTTATAATCGAGTTCTAGGCTGTTTAGTTAGTATGATTACAAATCCCTCACCTTGGTTAATGAAACGTTGAGATTTTTCTCCTCTGCCCCTCTGCCCCTCTGCCCCTCTGCCTCCCCCTTATTCCCAAACTAAGTTAAAATACGTTAAGACTATACAGGGTTGGGGAATGAGTGCTGTAATTCAGGTTAATCTACCAAATCAAAGTTATGATATAGCGATCGCATCCGGTAATCTAGACCAACTGGGTGCAGCTATGGAGGGATTAAAGCTAGGGAAGAAAGTATTACTAGTTTCTAATCCTGTGATATTTAAACATTATGGAGAAAGAGCGATCGCCTCTTTGCAAAATGCCGGTTTTGAAGTCGCACATTATAACCTCCCACCAGGAGAACGCTACAAAACCCTTAACTCCATTCAAAAACTTTATGATGCAGCCCTAGCAAACCGCCTAGAAAGATCCTCAACGATGGTGGCTTTAGGTGGTGGTGTCATCGGTGATATGACTGGCTTTGCTGCGGCCACATGGTTAAGGGGAATCAACGTCGTGCAAGTTCCCACAACCTTATTAGCAATGGTAGACTCTGCGATCGGTGGGAAAACCGGCGTAAACCATCCCCAAGGGAAAAACCTTATTGGTGCATTTCATCAACCATCCTTAGTTTATATTGACCCAGAAGTATTAAAAACCTTACCAGCTAAAGAATTTCGTGCTGGGATGGCAGAAGTAATCAAATATGGAATTATTTGGGATCCCGAACTATTCACCCAATTAGAAGCCAGCAAACATCTTGACCAAATTCGCTACATCAAATCAGAACAAATCGAAAGCATAATTACACATTCCTGTCAAGCCAAAGCTGACGTAGTATCTCAAGACGAAAAAGAAGCCGGACTGAGGGCTATTCTCAATTATGGTCACACCATCGGTCATGCTGTCGAAAGCCTCACAGGTTATAAACTCCTGACACACGGCGAAGGCGTAGCGATTGGCATGATAGCAGCCGGACAAATAGCCCTAGAATTAGGAATGTGGCCAAAAGAACACAACGACCGACAAAACGCCCTGATTAAAAAAGCAGGTTTACCCACCAAATTACCCGATAATATAGATGTAGAAGCCATAATTGACGCATTACAACTAGATAAAAAAGTCAAAGCCGGAAAAGTCCGTTTTATCCTTCCTACCGAAATCGGCAAAGTGCAAATTACCGATGAAGTACCCACAGATACCATTAGAAAAGTATTGCAAACTTTACTGTAAATTTCCCCCTTGACCGTAAAACAAGAACTTTTCAATCATTAGCTTGAGATTTGATTGTGTAAAAATATATTGGGTGGGCATTTTCTCAAATTGTCCACTTTTATTCTGACACCTACTGAAAATTTTTCACCAATTTTTTAGAAGTCCCATAGCACATAATAGAAATATCGCGTTTTCATTAAAATCATGGTCTTACAGACAGACAAACACTTGACACTGCAAGAATTTCTCCATCTTCCTCCAGGTCAAGGCGATATCACCTACGAATTAATTAACGGTCAAGCAGTTCCCAAAATGTCACCAAAATTTTTTCATGCCAAACTGACATTTGTTATAGCAAATTTAATTTATCCTTGGAGTCAAAACAAAGGCGTTATTTGTCCAGAATGGTCAGTTATTTTAACTAAAAATGGTCAAGATTGGGTTCCCACACCCGACTTACTATATATTTCTCATCAACGCTTACCCCAAAATTGGAATGAAAATGCTGCTTGTCCCGTCCCACCAGAATTAGTAATAGAAATTATCTCACCTGGCCAAACATTTGGAGGAATGACAGAAAAAGCCCAAAACTATATAGCCGCAAAAGTATCAAGAGTTTGGGTAGTAGATATAGAAGATAGAAGCATTACCATCTTTTACCCCGATGCACCACCCCAAACTTATCGAGGAGATGAATTAATTACAGACGTGCTATTTCCGGGATTAGAATTTACAGTTAACCAGTTATTTAAAAATGCTAACATTCCCTTAACTTAAACCTTAGCAGTTAATTTGATTATGGTCTTACAAACAGACAAAGAATTGACATTAGAGGAGTTTTTAAAACTTCCTATAAATGAGGGAGATATTAATTATGAATTAATTGATGGTCAAGCAGTTCCCAAAATGTCACCACAAAAACGCCACTCAAAACTAACTCGTGCCTTTATCAAAATCTTTGAACTTTGTTATGATGATAAATGTGAAATTTATCCAGAATTATCCGTTAAATTAACTCGTAAAGGTCGAGATTGGATACCCACGCCAGACCTTTTATATATTGTAGCTGAACATCTACCCGAAGATTGGGAAGAAGAAGGAATTTGTAATATTATTCCTGATTTAGTGATTGAAATTATTTCCCCTAGCCAAAGTTTCGGTAAAATGGCAGAAAAAGCCCAAGACTATTTAGCCGCAAAAGTACCAAGAGTTTGGGTAGTAGATATAGAAGATAGAAGCATTACAATATTTTACCCAGATGCACCACCCCAAACTTATCGAGGAGATGAATTAATTACAGACGTGCTATTTCCAAGATTAGAATTTACAGTTGAACAGTTATTTAAAAATGCCAAAATTCCTTTAAATTGACTTTCGGTTATTTGTAAAAAGCTTAATTTTCATTATTTTTGCTTCATTATTTTAACATTGTTATCGCAATAAAACCCCATTTTCCGCCATTTTTTTATCTAATTGGCGTTGCTGATTGGTGGGATGTTTTTTGTCTCACGCATTCGCCGTCAGGCGTTCCGCTTGCGGTAGGCGCAAAGGCACAAAGACAAAGGTTTTCAATATTGAACTTTACAATTTCATCCCGCAATTATGCAACACCT